>NZ_JAMCCX010000018.1 GCF_024706985.1 Alicyclobacillus sp. SP_1
GACGCGAAATGGTCAAATGCGAAATGGTGCGATTGAATGAGGAAATGAGAGAAAAACGTACTTTTCCTGAGAGAGGATATCACGGAGGAAGTGGTTGGACGAAATTCCTCCCGGTCCGCGAGGTTGACACGGCCAAACTTGGATATGCAGTGGCTGTCGAAGAAAGCATCCGTCGCAAAGTCGCGCTGGCAGTCGGTCATAAAGCCTCTCTTTACGCGCGATGACGATCTCGATGACGCAGACGATAGTCAGGCATCATCACCCATCGGCAAAGTTCCTAGTCCACCGATATCTGCATCGGAAAGTACTCCCTTGGCATCGTCGGCGGGGACTCGAACACCACTAACGACCGCTTCGACGGTGCACGTGGATGGTGGCGGAGAGCGAAAGGCTGTCACCAAAGAAGATTTGATCGCTTATTTGCGGAGTATCGAAATCTTGGATGAGCATGGGGAACTGGCTAGACTCCAAAAAGAGCGAATGGGATTACTAAACCGAGTGGATTTGCGTGAACAGGAAATACGTCAATTGGAGAAACAGAAGGCGTATTTAGAACAGCAATGTCAGGAGATGCAGCGCGATTTAGACACGCTGGTGAATGCTATGCAGATTGCGAAGCGCCGCACCGTATCTGGGGAACATGTAGTCGACGCTACGTTGAATCAAGCAGCCTCAGATTCCACCGCACCATAGGCGTGGTCGTTGTTGAGGGACTTGTCGAAAACGTTACGCGAGTGGTGAGCTAGATGAATGCGCGGTGTTGCAGAATGGGCGCACGGAGGACCGTGCGCCTTCACGTTGCATACAAAACAAAGATGGACTCATGAACCGTATAGATTGGTGATCGTCGACGTATTTTGCTGTGAAAGAGGAATTTCACTCTGTTGTGGTGAAGTCCCCTAGAAGAGACGGAAGGCTTTTCGACTCCGCCTTGAGACGTTGCAGCGGTCGAGAAAGCCGAATTCACTGCTTTCTGAGGGTCTCTCAAAGGTGCCACAGGTGAGCCCGCTGTGATTCCTTTTGGACACCTTCACACGGTGCAGTCACGGTCAAAGGGACACACGAGGAATGCATACCAAATTCTATGGGGGCGGAATGATGTCTTTTTATAGTTGTATTGCGGGAATGCGTTGCGCAAAATGTCAAAAGGAAGAGCCTGTGCAATATGGCCAGACGACGTGTGAATGTGGCGGTCCACTGATGGTGCAATACGATTTAGAACGGGCTAAATCACAGGTTACTGTGTCTGACCTTATTCATCGCACTCAGACCATATGGCGGTACCATGAACTACTGCCGATTCTCCAAGTGGACCACGTGGTGTCCCTTCACGAACCGATGACTCCCCTCATTGCTGTTCCCGAATACGGCCGCAAAATTGGCTTGCCCTCTCTCTTGGTAAAAGACGAGGGTGTTTTGCCTTCTGGTACGTTCAAAGCGCGTGGAGCAGCGGTTGGTATGTCTAAAGTGAAAGAGATGGGACTCAAGCATGTAGCCATCGCAACGAATGGAAATGCCGGAGCCGCATGGGCACTCTACGGGGCTCGGGCGGGGGTTGCCGTCACCGTGGCTACGCCGACCAATGCTCCCATCACTGCCCGCAAAGAGTGTGTCATTTCTGGTGCGGACCTGTTCACGTTGGATGGAACCATCGGTGATGCGGGCGTTCTGATGGAGCGCATGTCTCAGCAAAATGATTGGTATCATGTCTCTACCTTGCATGAGCCGTATCGACTGGAAGGCAAAAAGACTATGGGTTACGAAATTGCCGAGCAATTCGGCTGGTCTGTTCCGGATGTCTTAGCCTTTCCTACGGGCGGGGGTATCGGCATTATCGCGATTTATAAAGCACTAGCAGAAATGCGGGAAATGGGTTGGATTGGCGATAAATTACCGCGCATCGCTCTGATCCAATCTTCCGGATGCGCACCGTTGGTACGAGCGTTTGAAAAAGGTGTCAAATCGAGTGCAGGGTGGGAAGATGCGGATACGATTGCGTTCGGAATGCGGGTTCCCAATCCATCGGGTGACTTTCTCATCCTCGATATCGTGGAGCAGTCTGGTGGAATCGCGATTGCAGTCGATGACTCCGATATTATGGAGACGCGTCGGCAGGTCGCCGAGCTTGAGGGTTTGCACGTTTGCCCAGAGGGAGCAGCGGCTTTGGAAGGAGTGCGTCAACTTCGCGAGAGTGGTTGGATTCGCGCCGAGGAGCGAGTCTTGGTCATGAATACCGGGTCAGGACTTAAGTACATCGACCAGATTGAAGGCGCCGGACAGCTGGTAGAGCCTTCCACGATGAAACTCTCTGTTGGGCGTTAGTTCTCTTCAGGAGATAGAGCGATTGGGGCACGTTTGGGGAGGAAGTTGAAGATTCGAAGACCATACCGGAGACACGGTCCCGTCTAGGGCGTGTCTCCTATTTTCTGTTCACTTGCCTGGATGAGATATCTTGAAAGCAAAGTATAGTATCCACAGAGAAAGTATAGTATTCTGTGCAAAGAGGAATCTGGGGGATGGAGTGTGGACAGTGGAGACTGGGAGGGCGCTACAAAATCAAGTTGCGAAATATCGTCAGTTCGCGAATTGGTCTCAGGCGTTCGTTGCCGACCGCATTGGCGTTACTCGCCAAACAGTGCGTCTGATTGAATCGGGCAAGATGATTCCAAGTACGCTCGTTGCGTTGCGCTTAGCACAGTTGTTCCATGTGTCGGTAGAAGATCTGTTTGCGGAAGACACGGTGTCTTCCGAGCAGTTGGTGGATGTTTGGCCGGACGATGCAGTCGTGCAAGGGCATCGAGTGGTGGTCGCGGACATTGGTGGTCGGCGCATTGTACGGCGAGCCGTTGGGACCGAGGTTTACCCCATTCCCGCCGCACCTTATGTCGGCACCTTAAAGCACAGCGTAGACAAAAATAAAGGAATCGTGAGCGGCGGCATGGGACCAGGTCCCGAACCATCGTTTTTGTTGGCGGGCTGTGACCTTGGTTTAGGACTGTTGTCCAGCCACTTAAGCAAACCTGCTGGTCGCGCCGCCGTCAATGCCGTCTGGCTTGCGACCGATAACGAGAGGGCCCGCCGACAATTGTTCGCCCACGCAGTCCATGTTGCAGCTGTCCATGTGGCGGATGATGCCGCAACAGACGGGGGCGATGAGCGAGCGAGTGGCAGTGGTGAACGATACCACTCTCGCGCGAGTGACGACGGCGCTTTTGGTGCTTTGGAAGTCATGCGCATCCAGTTTGCTCGGTGGCAGGTTGGGTGGCTTGTGCAACCAGGAAATCCACAAGGTTTTGGGGGAGTGGAAGACTTGGCGCATCAGCGACTGCGACTTGTGAATCGACCGAAAGGGTCTGGTGTCCGAAAATTGCTCGACCATCTTCTTGCAGAGGCTGGCATCTCTCAGAATGAGGTCAGTCAGTATGAATTCTGCGTCGGAGGGCATCGGCAAGTCGCTGAGGCGATTGCCAGTGGTCTCGCACATGTGGGCATCGGCAGCGAAACGGCCGCCGCGATGCTCGGTCTGGACTTTTTGCCTTTGCGAACCGAGCGAAGCGAGTTGTGGATCCCGCTGTCGCAGCGGGATCACCCGATGACAGACCGATTGATGCAGGTGTTGCACTCGGATACCTTTCGCAAAGATTTGGAATCGTATGGGCCTTGTGATGTTCAAAAAATGGGGTGGAGGTTGGAGAAGTGAAAATCCGCAAAAACATCGTGACCTACGGTACGGCGATACTCATGGCAACGGCCTTGTCGGGATGTGGGACAGTCCATTCGCCGTCATCGGCCAGCGACGCCAATGCGGGCGGTGGGGGCGCTGCTTCAGGGTCAACGGCGCTGAATCGTGAGGCGAATGTGGCCTATGCCGGGTCGCTTGAATTGGTCAATAACCAATTTCTCGGTCCTCAGTTCTCAAAGCAGACAGGAATTCACTATGAAGGTCGAGGCGGCGGTGCTTTCGGCATGGCTCATTTGATTGCAAGCGGAGAGATTCACCCCAATGTCTTCGAGAGCATCGGAACGGCGCCATTGACGAAGATGGGAACAAAAGTTCCGAAATGGGCGATTGGTTTTGCAAGCTCCCCGCTGGTCGTGGCCTATTCTCCGTCCAGTCCGTATGCGGCAGAGTTTCGCCAGATTGCAGAGGGCCACAAGCCACTCCGCGACCTGTTTATGTTGATGGAGAAGCCCGGGTTTCATTTGGGGCGAACCAATCCGAACACGGACCCTCAGGGTCAGTCGTTCGTGCTCATGGTCAAGCTGGCGCAGCGGCAGTTGCATCTACCTTCGGGAACTGCGGCGAAAATTCTCGGACAGGTCGACAATTCTAGCCAAATTTACTCAGAAGAGGGGATTTTGTCGCGGTTACAAGCCGGTCAGTTGGATGCAACCAGTGCCTATCTTCCGGAGGCCATTCAACACCATCTCCCCTACATTTCTTTGCCGAGTTCCATGAATATGGGCAATCCGGAAGACGCCTCGACGTACGCGTCTGTTCAAATGCGTTTGTCGAACGGATCGACCGTGCATGGTCAACCGATTGAAGTCTACGTCACCACCGTTCCAGGGGCTGAGGACGAGAACGCGGGGACACGCTTTGTATCGTTTTTGCTGTCTGACAAGGGGCGTTCAATTTTTGTCAAAAACGGCTTCCAGTGGACGAAGTTTATCGTCTGGAAATCAAAGAGTGCAATTCCTTCTGCCCTTCAAAAGGAAATTGCAGGTTGAGTTCGATGCGCCGTCGCAATCCAGCAAATATCGGTACCGTGGGTCTCGCTCTCGTGGCTAGTCTGTGTATTGCGTTTCTCTTGCTTCCTCTTATAGCGTTGCTTCTTCATGTATCTTTTGTAGATGTATGGAAGCAGTGGGCGGAAAGTGGTGAACAGCCGCTGTGGACTTCTTTGTGGACGTCGTTCGTCAGCATGGCGGTCATCGTTCTTTTTGGGACTCCACTCGGATGGTTGCTCGCTAGGCGTCAGACTAAACCTTGGAAAATAACGGAGTTAGTCTTGCTCGTTCCCTTGTTGATGCCTCCGCTGGTCATTGGTCTGCTGCTGGTCTACTTCTATGGACCGTATGGTCCGATTGGCAGTGTGCTCGGGCACTTTGGAGTCTCCGCATCGAACAGCAGCTTAGCGGTCATTCTGGCACAGTTGTATGAGTCTGTTCCGTACTATGTGTTTGCCGCCCAGGCGGCTTTTCGACAGGTCGATCAACGATTGGAACGCACGTCTCTGTCGCTCGGGGTGGGGCCGTGGAAAACCTTTCAGAGAATCACGCTGCCGCTGGCGTGGCCGGGGTTGACGGTTGGCTTTGCGATGTCCTTTGCGCGAGCTATCGGCGCTTTTGGCGCTGTCATTGTGGTCGCCTATCATCCGTACACTTTGCCAGTCAGCATTTGGATAGCACTTCAAGAACAAGGCCTCCCGGCCGCATTGCCGCTGGCGCTGCTGTTGTTGCTCGTTGGGTTGCCATTACCTATTTTTGTTTTTTTAGGGAGGCGTCAGGCGCGTGCTGGAGTTTCATTGTAAGTGGAACAGGGGTACGTTTCACCTGAATGTTGAGTTGAGCGTGCCGACAGGGAGTATCTGTGCTTTGTTTGGACCATCAGCGGCCGGGAAAACCACGATTCTGAAGGCGATGGCAGGATTTTTGCCGGATTGTCCGGACGCGAGTCTACAAGTCGATGGAGAATGGTTGATGAAAAGAACGGCCGGACGCGGTTTGTTTGTTCCAGCTTGGAAGCGGCGGCTGATGTACGTCGAACAAGGCGCACAGCTCTTTCCACACTTGACGGTAGCACAGAATATCTTTTACGGCACACCCGACCTGGACAACTCCCATAAGGCTTCGTGGATGGACCCTTGGTTGGAGGAATTCGGGCTGCGACCTTACTTGCACCGACTACCACGGGAACTGTCTGGCGGTCTTGTGCAACGCGCCGTGATTGCGCGAGCCATTGCTAATCGGCCGCGGGTGTTGCTGCTCGATGAGCCGTTTTCGGCATTGGACGAAGAATTGCGCCGTGTGCTCCAAGACGCGGTTCTGCATGTGCAACGCGAACTCTGCTGCACGGTCCTTCTGGTTACGCACCAACTGACAGAAGCACAACGGATGGCGGATACCATCTGCATGATCGTTGATGGCGAGACAGTTCAAATTGGGAAACCGGAAGAGTTGATGAACGAACCCCGCACGTTCCAAAATGCCCAACTACTTGGATATACTCATTTGCTGCGCGATAGCGCAGGCCGCCGCTTTGCCTTTCATCCGAGTCGCGTGATATTTGGAGAACATCCCCATTTGGGACCAGTTCAAGAAGGGATGGTTCTTGGTCAGTTTCCGCATCAGGGAGAGCGACGGGTGAGGGTTCAGTTGGCGGATGGCGGTGAGATTGTGGAGCTCTCCACGTCGATTGCAGAGGATATCCAGGTTGGACAGAGCGTCCGATTTACTGCCGTGCGGCCCCCCTATTTCCGGCCAGATGGGCTTTCTGTCTCTTTGGACCATGAGCCATGGAAAGGCAGTCGGGAGGCGAGCGTGTAGAGTTTCATGGTCATGACTCTCGAATGCAATCTCTAGCAGGTATCAGGCGATGAAAGATAGAATCAACATAGAGATGTGGATGTGTCCGCGAGGACGACTTCGCGCGGAGCGCACGCAGCAGAAAGAGACAAGCCAGCCATCAATGGGGGGATGGAAAATGCTAAGTGTGCAAGAACGGCGCCGACAGTTGGAGTCGCAGTATCCGCAATGGCCGCGGCGCACGATTGCGAGTCACTTTTTCGCGCAAGCAGAGAAGTTCGCAGACCAACCGCTGCTCATCACGGAGGACCGCACGAGTACATATGAACAGGTTATGGAAGAGTCGCGGCGCTTGGCCAGGGCTCTTCTGGCGCTTGGCGTCCGGCGCCGCGATAAAATCGCGGTCCTGATGGCGAATGAGCCAGAGTTTATCTTTTTGATGATTGCCGTTTCTATGGTCGGAGGAGTCGTTATCCCTATCAACACCATGCTCCGTGCCGATGAACTATCGTACGTGTTGCAGCAGTCGGATACAAACATTCTTGTCATGAGCGAACGGATTGGACGGCTGCATCACGCCGCAGCGGTGGCGGACCTGCTGTCTGCAGGCGAAACCAAGCTACCCCAATTGCGACAGGTGATTTGCATTCCTGACCGTGCGCACAATGACGAGAATGAAGAGGTCTGTCGGGACGCTGGATTTCTCGCTTGGTCTGACTTTTTAGATGGAGCCGAGAGGGTCACGGACGACGAGGTCTACGCTCGCTGGAAGGACTCCGAATACCCCGATGAAGTAGCGTTTATCATCTATACATCGGGATCGACCGGAGTGCCCAAAGGCGTTCAGCTGACGTCTGACATGTTTCTTCGTTGCGCCTATTCCACGTGTTTGAGCCGGGCTTTTGAGCTCGGGCGACGTATCTACTGTCCGCTCCCGCTATACCACGTATTTGCGATGGAAGAAGGGTTGCTGGCAGCGTCGTTTGTAGGCGGAAGTCTCGTCATTGGCCGTGAATTTACGCCGCGCATCGCGCTCGAACTGATGTCGACGCACGAAGCCACGGACATGATTTGCGTCCCGTCGATGCTCGTCGCCTTGGTCAATCATCCGCAGGTGACCGACTATTCTCTGCAATCGCTGACCGCTTTGATGTGCGCCGCAGCACCTGCGCCAGTGCCGGTGTGGAAGCGCGCTGTGGACCTCTTCGGACTGACTGAGATTTGTACGGGTTATGGCGGTACGGAAGTGACGGCCTCCACGATGCACACGGAAGTTGGCGACTCGCTAGAAGTCGTGGTCTCTCGCGTTGGGCGCATCAAGCCGGGTGGAGTGTCCGGTCTTGCTGAGTACGGAGGGGCCAATGTGCAGTACAAAGTGGTGGATCCGGTTTCTGGCGCCGACCTTCCTTCTGGCACCATGGGTGAACTGTCGGTTCGCGGCAATGTGGTCACGCGTGGCTATTATAAGAAACCGGAGGAGACATCGGCGGTCTTGGACGGCGATGGTTGGCTGCGGACGGGTGACTTGGGTCGGATGGATGAGTTTGGCTACTTTGAATTCTTAGGTCGCAGTAAAGATTTGTATAAAGTTTCAGGGGAGAATGTCGCGCCCAAAGAAGTGGAGGAAACTATTTCAAAGCATCCGGCGGTGAGTCAAGTTTACATTGTGGGGGTTCCGGATGGATTGACGACAGAAGCCGGGGCAGCGTTCATTGAACTGCGTCCTGGAGGAGCTTGCACGCGGTCTGACATTTTAGCTTGGTGTCACGAACGGGTTGCTCGATTTAAAATACCGCGGTACATCTGGTTTGTCGAAGCGAGTGACTGGCCCATGACGGGTACTGGGAAAATTCAGAAGTTCCGATTGCAAGAGATGGCGCGAGAGCGCATCGGGAAGCAGAAAGACTGACACTCGCGTGGCCAAGTTGTGGCTCTCCTGCTTCGTTTCGCGCACAGCCGGTGCGTTTCGAAAGGAACCTGAGTCGAGACGTACCGGCTGTGACCGTTCCTCATGCGACAGAAGTCGTCATGTTGTGAGCGCTAAAAATCTTGGCGTGCTCCGGCATAGCGTATGCGATACCAAGGGTCCTGAAGAATGTTTGGAATGATCATCACACCCCAATTGTGTACCGAGGAAGACTCTAAGGCGCTTCCATTGCCAATATACATGGCGACATGCGTAATCATATTGCCAGTCGGAGTATTGTAAGTATCTCGGAAAAAGAGCAAATCGCCGGGCTTTAGTTGAGAGAGTGGGACGGGGCGTCCAACATGAAATTGCTCATTGGCGGTCCGAGGGAGATGGATGCCATGCACGCTGAAGATGTATTGCGTGAATCCAGAGCAGTCGAATCCTGTCTTGGGAGTATTGCCGCCCCAGGTGTAGTGAAGTCCCATGTACGATTCGCCAGTTCGTATGATAGCCTCGGCGATACGAGATGCGGCCAGAGGTACGTGATAGGCCGTATTCCGCACGCGCGGTTCGCTTACTGTCCAGGTCTTCTTCCGCGTCAAGGCGCGTTTTTTCGCTACCCACTTCGAATGCTTCACGATTTTGCGTGGCACCGAGTGCTTCGTGGTTTTGGAGGCATGCAGTTCGTGGTCGTGGAATCGTTGTGGCAAAGGAATCCTTAAACGTTGCCCAATTTGCAAAAGTCGAGGATTCGTTACGGAAGGGTTGTCCTTCAAAAGAAGTGTCTCGGATGTGTGAAATTTGAGGGAGATTCCGTAGATGGTATTGCCAGCTTCGACGGTGTAAACGATGTCCTTTGCTGGACCAGCAGTTCGATTGGCGGCGAGTGCAGTTTGCGGGAAGGCGGCAACTAGGCAGCCTGCGACGGCAGCGGCAGTCAATCCTTGCATCCATTTACGCAAAAAATAGTACTCCTTTCAGGTGAGAAGCGACACAATGAACGAGAGACTGAGTGCATTCTAGCAAATGGAACCAAATTCGACAAAGACAATCTAGTTATTAGTTTTACACATTGATAGAATAGAATTTTCTAGAAAATATACGAATGCCTGTCGCTTGCCTTGGTACTTCCACACAACAGGACATAGGATTGCGCAGATTTTAGGCCAAAACGACGAAAAGAGGCGGGTAAAACTGGAGTTCAGTTTGCTCATGGGCTAGACTGAAGATATAGTATCCATTCGCTACTGTGTCCAACGAAGCGAACAAAGGTAACGAGGTGATTTAGAGCAGGGGTTATCCATGCAAAATTTCATGGAGGAGGAGTTCAAATGTCATCGTCTTTTTTGCAAGCATGGCAAATGATAGTCCATTATCTTCCGAAGTTGGCGGCTGGAGTCATTGTCTTACTGGTCGGATGGCTACTTGCAGCATTGATTGCGCGCGGTATTCAAGCGGCAGTCGCACGGAGCGGACTCGGTCGGCATATGGCAAAATGGCTCGGCGAAAACGAAGCTCAATCTGTAGCGATTGAACGGCGCTTTGGCCGAGTCTCGTATTACATTTTACTGCTTTTGGTGCTGGTGGGTACGTTTCAAGCATTGGGTCTATTGTTGGTCAGTCAACCACTTAATCAGTTTGTGACGACTATCTTTAGCTATATGCCGAGAATTCTAGGCGCCGCAACCTTGCTGCTCGCGGCATATTTACTCGCTAATCTGACTCGATTCCTGGTTCGTAAGAGTCTCAATATTGCTAGCTTTGGAAAGCGAGTAGAAGCCCGTGCCGACCTAAGCCAAGATGGCAAGCCGACACTGGTCAATACGATTGCGGAGACGGCCCACTGGCTGGTCTATCTCTTGTTTATCCCTGGAATTGTCGGCGCTCTGAACATTCCTGGTCTGCTCGGTCCATTCAGTTCCATGAGTAAAGTTGTCGTCAGCTATCTTCCGCACCTCTTGGGAGCTGCTCTCATTTTGGTGGTGGGCTGGTTTCTTGCTCGTATCATTCAGCGTATCTTGAGTAACTTGTTGAAAACGGTAGGAGCAGATGCACTGGGTCAGCGAGTGGGTCTCAACAAGGTTATGAGTGAGCAATTGTCTACGGTTATCGGGCTCGTGGTTTATGTTCTGATTCTCATCCCTGTGCTCATCGCTGTGTTGAACGCTTTGCAATTGCCGTATGTAACGGAACCAGCCAGTCATATGTTGAACATTACCTTGACGGCGCTGCCTCACATTTTTGCCGCATTTCTGGTCATCCTCTTTTCCTGGTTTGTCGGCAGGGCATTGGCGCGCTTGGCTGAGAAATTACTCTCTGCCATCGGATTCAACCGTTTGTTCGTTCATCTTGGTTTGCCTTCTCAATCAGACTCTCCGAGCGAGAGACCTACTGCCATCGTCGGCTGGCTGGTGTTGGTTGCAGTGCTGACGTTTGCTACTCTGGAAGCGTTGCAGCTACTCGGTTTCACATTTCTTGCAGGGTTGGTCAGCAGATTCCTCGTCTTCGGCGCTCACATTCTCTTTGGTCTTGTTATCATCGGGATTGGATTGGCTGTGGCCAATTGGATGGCGCGTGTTGTCCGCCAGTCGCAAAACAGTCAGTCGGGCCTTTTGGCGTTAGTTGCGCGCGTAGCGATTATCGGCTTTGGTTTTGCCATCGGGTTGCAGCAGATGGGCGTAGCGAATGACATTATTAATCTTGCGTTTGGATTGATTCTTGGTGCGGTTGCGGTGGCCGCAGCCATCGCGTTTGGCATCGGTGGTCGCGACGTTGCGGGGCAAGTTGTTCATGACTTGGCAAAGCGTGCCCGAGGAGAGGCTGGCAATAGACACTCGGACGGCCAAGCTGAAACGAGTGCGAATGAAGAAGGTTAACACGGATATGAGTCGGCCGGGCGTGATTCGCCCGGCCTTATTTTGGTTTGATCGCACATCGACGGACAGAAGCACGATATGATATTGAAAAGGTTGCACATAGATTTAAGTATCGTGAGTGGGACTGAACTTCATAAAACGTCGTAAGTCGCAGAGCGCGAAGGGCCATGTTGCTCTAGAAGGGGTGCGGATTTATGTGGAATGTTGAGGCCATCAGAAAACAATTTCCAGCGTTGACACGAGAGTATGGAGGTCGCCAGGCAGCATATTTTGACGGGCCAGGCGGCTCTCAGGTTGTGCAGTCTTGTATTGACGCTATGTCCGCGTACATGATTCGTGGTGGCGCAAACCTGCACGGGGTGTTTCCATCCAGTGTCGAGACTGAAGAAGTCATTTTACATGCACGCAAACGTGCCGCCGCTTTTTTGGGGGCAGAGCCGAATGAGATTGCATTTGGGGCCAATATGACCACTTTGAACTTCGCGATTTCGCGGGCGCTCTCCAGAGATTGGACGGATGCAGACAACATCGTTGTGACGGAGTTAGACCACCGAGCCAATGTCGACCCGTGGATTTCTGCTGCTAAAGACAAGGGAGCGAGCATTCGTTTTTTACAGGTCGACCCAGAAACCTTGACGCTGCGACTGGACGAGATGGAACAGGTCATCACAGAAGGGACAAAGTTGGTTGCGATTGGTCTTGCATCAAACGCGGTGGGCACGGTGAACGACGTTCGGCGGGTGGCGGATGTAGCCCATCGATTTGGAGCGACGGTTGCGGTTGATGCGGTACATGCAGCGCCCCATATCTCTGTGCAACGGGATGAACTGGGTGCGGACATTTTGCTGTGCTCTGCTTACAAGTTTTTTGGGCCACATCTGGGTATTGCGGCGATTCGTTCAGCGCTGTTTGAGCGACTTGAGACCTATCGCTTGCTCCCGGCCCCTGATGGTTGTCCGGATAAGTTAGAGACAGGCACGCAGAACCATGAGGGACTGGCGGGGCTGTCGGGTGCTATCGACTTTATCGCCAGACTAGGACATGGCGAGACACTGCGGGAACAGCTTCAAACGGCGATGGCGGCTATTGAAGCGGAGGAGGAGGCGTTGGCGCAAAGGCTTCGCGACGGGCTCGAAAGTATGGCTGGAGTTCATCTTTATACGGCTCCAGCTTCCGTCCGCAAAACACCTACAGTCGCTTTTAATGTTGATGGTATGTCGCCGCGTAACGTTTGTAAAGCAGTCCTAGAGACGGCGAGCGTTTTCGTCGCAGACGGCGATTTTTATGCCACCACGTTAGTTCGAAAATTAGGAGTCTTGGAGACCGGCGGCCTGGTACGGGCCGGTCTTGCGCCGTACAGCACTGTCGCAGAAGTCGACCGTCTTCTGCAAGCCGTGGAACGTTTAGGGTAAGTTTATATCGGCGTTTCGGCGGTCGAGCGTTGGTTGAAGATTCCTGTTCGCGGAAGTTTGTGTGGCTCGTCGTTTTTACGATATACTGAAGTGACAATTGATACGGAGCCGCACAGCGGACGGATGAGCTGAGAAGGCCATCCAGTCTGCATTTGAACTGAAGGTTCTTCAGACGAATGCGCAGGGAATCCGGTGTAATTCCGGAGCAGCCCCCGCTACTGTAAGTGAGGACGAAATTCCACGGGCCACTGACGCTTGAAGCGGATGGGAAGGCGGAAGAGTAGGGTGAATCACGAGTCAGGATATCTGCTGCTAGTGTGGCGTGTTCTCCTTCGGCGGGAAGGCTGTGACGCGACATCTATGAGCTTGGTTTTCTAAGGCTTACAGGGATGATGCGGCAAGCGAGCCTCTGAGGAGGCTCGCTTTTTCGATGACGAAAGCGTGTGCAGGATGGCGTTGGAACAAGGTCTGTTGTGTGTTGTCGTTGGAGATAGACCAGAGAGGAGAACTGGTATATGCGTAGATTGGCGAAGGTTGCGTCGATAGCGATTGCCGCAGCTGCCCTAGCGGGCGGGGTTCTCTTTGCCCCACATTCGCATGCAGCGCCAACAGTCTCCTCTGCGTGGTTGCACAGTTTGACGAAGGGAACACCGTCCTCGACGGTTGCAGCAGAACAAGCGGAGACAATAGTCGGAGCGTCCCACCCATCCGCGTCGTCGAGCACTTCCAGAGACACACCGTCGCACCGTTTGTTGACATCGTCCAAAACCGTTTCGCATTCAACCAAAATGTCGTCGACTTCGTTTGTGACCCATTCGGCTCAGTCCAATCCCGTTACGACCAGTGTGGCGACCTCAGCGACAACAAAACCATCAGGCGCAATTGAGCTAGGAAAACCTGCGCACCATCGTTCGTCACAGACGGAGGCCGTAAAACCAGCACAACAAAAGCCAGTCCAAGCTTCTTCGTCTTCGAAATCAACAGATGCTGCCGCGTCTTCGAAGTCAACAGATGCTGCGACGGCGGTGACTCCACCGAAAGCCGCAGTACCCGACAAGTATGGTACTTTCACGATTGTCGTGAGTAAATTTCAACACGTACTTGTGGATGAAAAAGTTCCTGTGGTTCCGGGTGAATCGCTCATGCAGTACATGCATCAGTACTTCAAAATTACGACGGCTTACGGCGGTGGGTTCATGGTTTCTATTGATGGAATTCGGTCCCAATGGACAGGAGTTCCGGTAGGTCAGCGCAAGCCATACGATTGGTTTCTTTATGTCAACGGGACTGAAGCCCCAGTTGGCGCTTTGAGTATCTTTCCGAAAGCGGGGGACGTGGACGTTTGGGACTATCAAAAGTGGAACCCAGCCACCGGCCAGTGAGGCGCACGACCGCCATGCACCGCCTCGCTACACCGAATCATCCTTGGGTCTACCCAGCGCTATTCTTGACATGGTGTCTCATGTCGGTCGCGCTTCAGAATCTTTGGTTACTCTTGGCGCTTCTCGCGAGTGCTGTTGCAGTACTCTTGGTGGGAGGAACGCCGAGCCGAGGTACGTATCGCTCTATGCTCTGGACAGTTCGCTTAACCCTGCCGTTTGTCTGCTTGTACGCGCTCGTGTCCATTGGCTACGCCTCGGCGCATCCGCTTGTTCCCCCGGTTTGGTTGAAGATACCACGTGTTCCCCTGTTTGGAACGCTGGTTGTGACCAAGCGAGGGCTGGACGTAGGGTCCACAGAAGCACTCCATTGGTTTGACGTGCTGGTGATTTTTTGGGCCATCAGCGGTCAAGTGTCCGCAGACGACATCCAGCACTGGCTCGGACGGCGCTTTGCGAGGGCAGGACTGTCGCTCGCCATGGTCCTGCACTTTGTCCCCGAATTGCTGGCAGAGCGAGAACGCGTGTTGGATTGGATGACCGTTCGCCGCCGCAACTTGGCACAGCAAGCGAGTTCTTCCTGGCTCGCGAGAGGGCGCCGAGAGTTGCAAATGCAAAAGACCCTTTATCGAGTGTTATTGACGAACGCACTAGAACGCGCTTGGCAGTTAGCCGAAGCGATGACCGTCCGCGGGTATGGGGCTACACGCAAAACAAGATATTCGCTCGCCCGTTGGCGGCCCTACGATGTATGGCTATGCGTTCTCTCTGCTTTGGCGCTGACTTTCGCGGTAGTGCCGGCGCTTTCGGGACTCGGCGTAGGACTTATTATCGCGGTGGCGGCTATCGTCCGCTGGCGATGGCGTGCCAGCTTGGAGTGGTCCTTGCAATGACGCGCGCAGTGGAGATAGAGCATCTCACCTATTGCTACCCAGAACGTGCTGAAAACGCATTGACGGACGTGTGTTTGACGGTCGAGGTCGGAGATTGGGTGCTGTTGCAGGGACTGACGGGTTCTGGGAAGTCTACACTACTCCAATGCATCACTGGGGCGTGTCCGCGCTTCCATGGAGGCGCTATCGGCGGAGACGTGCGCCTGCTTGGAACGTCGATTCATCGCTTGGATGCTTCGTCGCAAGCCCAGCAAATCGGCTATGTCAGCCAAAATCCCGTGGCGCAGTCTGTGTACGAGAATGTGGCGCATGAGGTTGCGTTTACGCTTGAAAATTTAGGTGTGCCGAAATCCGACATGTTTTGGCGCGTTGCCGAATCGCTAGAACTGGTCGGGATGTCCGACTTGAGCGACCGGCCTCTGTCCAGTTTGTCTGGCGGTCAGCGCCAGCGCGTTGCGCTAGCAGCCGCTCTGGTCCATCAACCGCGCATCTTGTTGCTGGATGAGGCAGCTTCTCAGCTCGATCCGGTCGCGGCCGCGGAATTTTTTGAGGTGGTCCAGAGAATACACCTGGATTACGGCGTGACCGTGATTTTGACGGACCATCGTGCGGATGCTGCTTATCCATGGGTCAATCAGGTCGTCGTGCTTGAAAAAGGGCGCATGGTGCAGCAATTCCCGAGCCCGTTCGTGGCAGCAAGGTGGTTGGTTTCGCATCGACCTGTCTTGGCCCCTACGCTAGCGCACATCGATGTCGCAATGAAGGAGCAAGTCGGCGCTTCTCAAGAAGTCACAGCGTTAACGGTGGGCGCTCTGCGCAAGGCCATCCGTCCCTACTTTGAGCATCTTAGCCGCTTTGGTCAGGTTGAGTGCCTCACTGTGGACCGTGCCGGTTTTGGTAGGCACGGCGGAGATGCGACGACGGGCTGCGGCTCGACCGTAGAGAACGTGCGGTCCCATTCTCCGCCGTTCGTAGAAGCCCGGTTCGGGGGGAATGAGGAACCGCTCGTGACCAGTGCGGCTCCAGCCAGAGGCCAGCGTGGGAACGACGAATCATGGGTGGCACTGAAGGGCGTCTCCATCTACTTTGCGGGTCGCGCAAATCCGGCTCTGGAAGATCTTTCAATGCAAATTGCTGGTCAAGCCAGAATTGCCTTGATTGGCCCGAACGGATCCGGCAAAACGACTTTGCTCCGAACGCTCGCTGGATTGCTACCACTGGCGACTGGACGCGGGACGGGGAGTTTGCTCGGCAAATCTGTGCGGGGTGCGAAGTCTCGACTGGAAACGGCGGGAGTGGGCTACCTTCCGCAAAATCCGCAGGAATTGTTGCACGGCAGCAGCGTGCGCGAAGAATTGGAGCTAGCACTCAAAGATGCGGGTCACGGTCTGCACCAAGCGAGCACTTTGGCTCAACGTTGGCTGCAAGACTTTCGTTTGGAGGCTCTCGCTGCCAAGCATCCCAGAGATTTGTCGGGTGGACAGCAAGTACAGGTCGCCTTGGCCGCTGTGCTTGCAACCCATCCGAAGCTGCTGCTCCTCGATGAACCGACACGAGGTTTGGATGCGAGCGCGCGTGAACTTCTGTGGGAGCGATTGGCTGCCTTTGATGGGGCCATTGTGATGGCCTCACACGACTTAGAGTTTGTGGCCGACTTTGCTACCGAAGTTCTTTTTCTTAGCCGTGGTCGGGTGGTTTTACACGGCCAGCCGCGCGACGTGTTTCGCCAGGCGCTGGTCTTTGCCCCCGTCGTGGCGCGCGTGTTTCGAGGGTTTTCGGACGAAATCCTCACTCTTAAAGATGCAGTGCGAGGAGGCTTCGCTAGGTGACAAACTGGGCCAAAGCACAGGTCGGTGTCTGCGTTCTCGTTGCCTTTGGAGTGCTCGTGTATGGTAGCATCGTCGAGTGGGACTGGTATTTCATCGCCATCGCCATGGCCGCCGTCTTGACGTATGCGGGACTGACTGCGTATGAGTCGATGGCGGTCGACCCGAAAAACATTGCGCTCGTCGCGACGTTGGGTGCCGTGTCTTCGATTGGACGAGTGGTCGTGCAGGGCATTCCGGATGCTGAGCCTGCCACGTTTCTCGTGTTGATGTCCGGCTTTTCCTTTGGTCCTGTGGTCGGCGCAGTGGTCGGCGCACTGACGGCACTGGGGTCAAATCTCGTTCTTGGGGAAGGCATTTGGACGCCTTGGCAGATGGTGGCGTGGGGCTTGGTCGGATTTTCTGCTGGACTGTTGCGAAGGATGTGGCCTAGCATCCGCATCCGCTGGCTCATCCCTTTTGCGGTTGTCTGCGGCTATGCATTTGGGTGGTTCATGAATATTCAGTACCTACTCGGCGAATCGTCCGTGACCTGGAAGGCATATCTTGCCGCTTGTGTGGCCAGTTTCTTTCCATTTGATACGACCAACGCAGTGGTGACGGCAGGCCTGGTGGCGATTGCAGGATATCCAGTCTATCAAATTTTTGAACGGTTTCGGAAGCGGATGGTCGTCACACGTTTGGACTCATCTGACGGATACTCTGAGACAGGAAACGAGCGCGAAGATATCGCGAACACAGAGAGGAATGAGTTTTGATGACAAAGAAGTTTTGGATTAGCACGAGTACAGTCGCGGCGGCGACGATTGTCATGGCCGCACCTTTGACAGCATTAGCTGCGTCGAGTGGACAAGCTGGCACGAGTACGGCTGGCAGCACTTACGGCAGTACCTCCCCGTCTCAGATGACTTCGCAAGCTGAAAAGAAAGTAGAATGGACTGATTTGACATCTGCGGTCGCTTACATGAATAAGACGCAGATGAGCGCTTTGCCAGATTGGACCCTGATGGTCAACTTTGCGGACAACCACATTGTTCCGGATGTCAAGTGGTCGGCCAAAGGTCTTTCTTCGAAAGCATCCACTGGGACACTGGATAAGGAAATTTTGGCGGCGTTAGCGGACCATCTCAATCCGCAGGATCTCATGGGGCACAATCTTGTTCAGGATTTAGCGAGCCGCGAATGGACCAGTGGCAAGAATGCCGGTTACTTTGCGTCCGCTGCGGGTGCGCCGGACACGACCGATACGGGACTGTCGGTGACCGACCAAGCGCTGTCGATCTTGGCGTTGCAGGATGCGGGGGGCGTGAAGTACGACGCAGCGGCTGCCGAGAAGTGGCTTCTTGGGACCCAGCATAAGGACGGCGGATTTGGCTATCAGGTCGGCGCGAGCAGCGACTCCAACGATACCGCGTATGTCATTGAAGCGTTGGCATCCTTGGGCGATACGAGCATGTCGGGTCCAGTGGCCAAAGCCTTGGCCTATGAGAAAAAACTGCAGGTCTCCGATGGTGGATTTCTCTATGATTCAACCGCCAAAGCGATGGATGCAGACTCAGACGGCACGGTGATGGACGCACTCGCGAGCGTGGGTATAGCACCTTCCTC
This sequence comes from Alicyclobacillus sp. SP_1, assembly GCF_024706985.1. Classification (GTDB taxonomy): domain Bacteria; phylum Bacillota; class Bacilli; order Alicyclobacillales; family Alicyclobacillaceae; genus Alicyclobacillus_I. The sequence continues at coordinate 18,435 of NZ_JAMCCX010000018.1, forward strand.
GTGGGCGGTGGGGACGAACACACCCGTAACGGCGCTGCTGTCGCTTTACAATGCGAAAGTGGGCGGGTTTAACTATCAACTCTCCGGAAAGTATTCGGGCGTGGACGGATACTCCACTCGCGATGGAGCGTTTGGGTTGGCAGCCAGCCTGACCGGAAAATCCATCTTTGAGCGGCTACATTACACCCCGCTCACGAAGTGGAACGCTTACTGGGCGGCAGTCGCCAAGAAACACGGTCTGTGGATGAATCATCAATGGATGCCGTGGAGCGCTGTGAAAGAAGAGGCCGCAGCGGGATCGTACGATTCATCTCTCAACGCCTACTGGCAAGCTGTTGTCAAAAAAGGTGGCATGTGGGTGACGAAGGATGGACATCCGGTGTTCATGCCCTGGAATGAGCAGATGGCGCATGCGGCACTCGTTGGCAGTTTTGGCGCGGATTCGGTGTTTGTGGCGGGACTGTAAAGAACCCGAGCTTTTTGCGGCCTGACGAGCGGTAGTTCGCTCTCTTTCTTTTTTGTTGCAAACCAGAATCAACACAAGGACCCTGCAGAGCTGTGCTGTGCAGGGTCTTTGCCTATATTTGCATGGAGTTGGTGGGTTGCAAGTCGCCACAGGGCCTTGAAAGAGATCTACCTTGCCAGCGGCGGATTGTCAAAAGACATGTCCTCATCGATCCGGTCGAGAACGAGGTCCTCATCCCCAGGCATGAGTCGTTTGCCACTCTTTAAGACGTAGCGCAACCAAGAACCGGCCATCCACGACGTCACTAAGGCTAGCATGACCAAGATGGCAAAAAAGTCTTGATTGATAATGCCGAGCGAAAATGCGACAGAGGAGAGAACAATGCCTGGACCACCGCGAGCATTCATGGCCGCAGCGAAGTTGAAGCTGGTCAGTCGGTCGGAGCGAATGATTCGGCAAGTCACATAGACGACCGTCCCCTGAACCAAGGTTGCAAAGAGCAGATAGAGCAAGAAGAAGCCAACACTAAAATCTTGAGCTAAATTCAGTTGCATACCGATGATGGCAAAAAACAAGGGGATAAAGAAGGCGAAAGAAATGCTGCCAATTCCCTGCTCGACGCGTTTGAAGAGGGTTTCTGGAAGGGAGAACTTGGTCGCGACGCCTGCGAGCAGCGCCCCATACATCACGTCGACATTGAGAAACCCGGCAATGTCGGCGAGGGCAAATAATATGACCAAGAAGTACCCGAGAAACGACGCGCGAAAGAGAAAATTGCCCCGTTTTGAAGTGATGCGCCTTAGAACAAAAGGCACGACGGCGATGCAGACGATGAGAAAGGCGAAAGTCACGAGGAGGCTTTTTGAGACGACCCACACGCTGATGCCGTGATGGCCCGGAACAATCATGCCTGCGGCAACGGCGAGAGCCACCCAGAGAATCAAATCATGGACACCAGCAATGGCTACCACAATTTTGGCGAAGCGGGAGTGGAGAATACCGAGATCGGCAAAAATTTTTGAAATCACAGGGATGGATGTGACGGCGATTGAGATGGCTACCACAATTTTTAGTGCCGTGAGATTTTGGTCTGGTCCAAGAAATTTGGCGGGGTCAAAGAGGTACGTCGAGAGCCAGCCGACGACAAACGGGATGATGGTCGAGCCGAGGATAATGGCCACCCCAGTCTGAATATCGGCTTTTGCGAAACGGGCTTGGAATTTCAGCCCAGCCATGTACAGGAGAAGGAGCTCTCCGATAGCGTAAAGGAGGCCAAACAGGCCACTTTCGCCTGAAAAACCGAGATACAGCCAGTGAAACGTCTGTGGAAAGAGGGTGCCAAGACACGTGGGACCAAGAACGAGACCGCCTGCGACTTCGCCGATGACGCGAGGAACGGCCATGCGTTCTGCGAGGTACCCAAGAAGATTGGCAGCAGCGAGAAGAAGCACCATGGCGAATAGGAAACGAGCCAAGTCGGAACTGGCCAGACTGAACATACAACACACTCCTTTGGGCGAAGATTTGCGCTGGCACGGCGCAGTTGGCGCAGTTGCCAATCTCTGTGGAGTACGGTATGTGCGGACAATCGTCCCCGGCGTGGACAGATGGCCGAGGTCATCCGCCCGTTACGACGCTCTTTCTGCTACAGGCCGAGTGGAGAATGAGGGGGCGGGAAGGATACAATTTTCGCATGGAGGGGATGTGCATGTCGGATTTGACACGTTCAGGGGACGTTTCGTTTTCTGTATTAGACTTGGTACCCATTGTGGAAGGCGGCAATGCCGCAGAGGCATTGCGGAACAGTCTCGAGTTAGCGCAGCATGCTGAGCGTCAGGGATATCGCCGCTACTGGGTAGCGGAGCATCATAACATGCCTGGCATTGCCAGTTCAGCCACTGCAGTCGTGATTGGACATCTTGCCGCCGGTACGAACACCCTTCGCGTGGGCTCTGGTGGAATCATGCTGCCCAATCACTCGCCACTCGTGATTGCGGAGCAATTTGGCACGTTGGAGTCTCTGTTTCCGGGACGGATCGATCTCGGTCTTGGCCGCGCACCGGGCAGCGATCGGCAGACGGCGCACGCCTTGCGAAGACATCTCGAACAGCACGGCGACGATTTTCCAGACTTAGTGGCCGAGCTCTTTGCTTATTTTCACCCTGCCGCCTCGGCGGACGGACGGGAAAGCACCCGCGTGCGCGCCGTTCCGGGGGAGGGTCTGGACATTCCTCTGTGGCTCCTAGGGTCGAGTGACTTTAGTGCGCAGTTGGCGGCACACTGGGGGCTGCCATTCGCGTTTGCCAGTCATTTTGCTCCAGACTTTACCATACAAGCTTTAGAACTGTATCGAACCATGTTTCGGCCGTCGGTCTTTCTGTCCGAGCCACACGCTATGGTTGGGGTCAACGTGGTAGCGGCAGATACGGATGCAGAGGCTGCATTTTTGGCGACTTCCATGCAACAGCAGGTGCTGAGTCTGATGCGTGGCCGGCCAGGTCGGCTACCAGCACCTGTGGCCAATTTCGACGACCTCTGTAGTGGTGAAGAACGGGCTGCACTGGCGGCGCGAGGACGATTTACGGTAATTGGAAGTCCCGCCACAGTGGCTGTGAAGCTAGACCGCATCTTACGGGAAACGGGAGCGAATGAGGTCATTTTCAGTTCCTCCATGTATGACCATTCCGCTCGTCTTCATTCCTACGAGTTAGCGGCTCAGGTGATGACAGAGTGGAATCTTTCGGTGCGTCAGAAATAGATGGTGGTAAAATCCTTCAAGACAAGATAATATGAAATAAATATCCGCGCAGGCACGGCGATGGCCGATGGTACTCTGAACACGGCCTTCGGTGACCTGCTCGTCGCCTGCGGCAAGGAGGTGGAACGATGCCAGCCCTACGCGTCTTCCCCGATGAACAGAGTGGTGCCGTCTATGCTGCGGCCGTCATGGACCGGGTGATGCAGGCTCGTCGCTCTCCTGTTTTCGGTTTGGCGACGGGTTCCACCCAGATTCCTCTCTATCGGCAGTTGGTTCGAATGCATCGGCAGGGGTTATCGTTTGCCACCGTGACCACTATCAATTTGGATGAGTACGTGGGTCTGTCTACGCAATCTCCGGGCAGTTTTTCTGCGTATATGGAGCGGAACTTTTTTCGCCATGTGGATATTCCACCCGGCGCTCGCCATCTGCCTCAAGGCGATGCACCGGACTTGGCGGCTGAGTGTCTGCGCTACGACGCTCTTCTGTCTACGCACCGTCTCGATTTGCAACTACTTGGCATTGGCATCAACGGGCACATCGGTTTCAACGAGCCGAGTACGAGTCTATCTCTGAAAACGCACGTTGTGGCGCTTCAGGACGAGACGATTCTGCGAAATTCAAGCGACTTTCCAGATGGGTCAAACGTTCCCCGCCAGGCCATCACGGTCGGATTGCAGTCCATTTTCGCAGCCAGGACCATTTTATTGCTGGCGTTTGGGCGCGACAAGGCAGAAGCGGTTGCAGAGTCCGTTTGTGGACAGGTGCGAACCTCCTGTCCGGCCAGTCTGTTGCAACTGCATCCGCGGGTAACCTATGTTTTGGATGCGGCCGCTGCTGGTCGACTCCCTGACGCGGGCCGTTTGCTCGCTCTAGAGGAGGCGGCATGGTGAGTGACATGACCTCTGGGAACGAGGACGGCAACTTGGGGCGCTATCGACGGCGAGTGTTACGTGCAGACTTCGTCTTGCCAACTGGAGTTCTGCGTGATGGGTGGATGGCCGTCGAAGATGGGCGAATTGTTGCCATTTGCGCTGCAGCAGACGCTGGCGTGGCGGAGTGGTTGGAACGTGGCTTCGCTTTGGAAGATTGGCGTCAGCACATGGTGTTGCCTGGTTTGATTGATGTGCACATGCACGGCATCGGCGGTCATGACTGTATGGATATGGATGACAAAAGTTTGCCTGCCATCTCTCTGCAATTGGCGAATCACGGCGTAACTGGCTATTTGGCAACCACGGTGACGCAGAGCTTCGAGGCCACGCGGCTGACTTTGGAGCGAGCGCAGCGTTTCATGGCCGAACAGCAGGTGGCTTTCGCTTCGGGGCGGTGGACGGGTGCGCGGTTGCTCGGTGTCCACATGGAAGGCCCGTTTCTCTCGCCACAGCGCAGAGGCGCTCAAAATGGGGAGTATCTGCAGACACCGGACGTGCAGGTGCTGCAGCAACTGCTGGATGTAGCACCGGGATGCGTCCGGTTGGTGACTTTGGCACCCGAACTCGCTCAGGCAGACGCGTTGGTTCAGCACTTGGTGGATGCAGGGATTCGCGTCTCGATGGGTCACACAGATGCGACGTATGAACAAGCGGAAAAAGCCATTCAGCTTGGTGTGCAGCATGTGACACACTGTTTTAACGCGATGAGTGGGCTGCACCATCGGTCTCCAGGAGTTGTCGGCGCCACGCTACTTTCAAACCGGGTCAAAGCGGAACTGATTGCGGACGGGATTCACGTTCATCCAGCGGCAGTTCAAGTCTTGCTGCGGATGAAAGGGCGCGATGGGGTCGTGCTCATCTCCGACAGCATTCGTGCCACGGGCATGCCAGACGGCGAATACGCGCTCGGTGGACTGAAGATTCGAACAATCGATGGCACCGCGCGGTTGCCGAGTGGAGAATTGGCGGGGAGTACGCTCACCCTCGACAAGGCGGTCCAAAATCTTGTGCAGCGCTGGCAAACCCCGCTCGCGGACGCTGCGTATATGGCCTCCGCTTCTCCCGCCGAGGCGCTGCGACTGGACGGCGTGGGGCGATTGGCCGTCGGATATCAGGCGGACTATAGTATTTGGGACGCGGCCGGATGCTTGCAGCAAGTCGTCATGGGCGGAACGAGGGAGGACGCGGTGAAAGCAGCGCCGTGACCGGAGTAGCTGTTTTAAAAAATGGGAGCAACTGTTTTGAAAAGCGGACTGTCCGTGACCGTCATGCATTCCGCCGTCGCGCATTCAAAAGGAGTTTCTATTGATTACGCAAGACAGCATGTTGCGAAGGGAAGGAGGGATGGTGTGGAACAGACGCTGCATGGAACTCACTGTATGGCTTTGCTCCAAAGTGTCTATCCATCGCTGTCTCCAGCCGAACAGAAGGTTGCAGATGCCGTTTTGAAAGACGCAGAGCAGACGGTCTACTCTTCGGTGACGGATCTGGCAGAAAACAGTGGCGTCGGTGAGACGACCGTCATTCGTTTCTGCAGAAAATTAGGGTTTCGCGGATTTCAAGAATTCAAGTTGTCCCTCGCACAGGAGTTGGTTGGCCCGAGCCGTCAAGTTTACGGACAGGTTCAAGAGGAAGACGACCTTGCCACGATGGTGCAGAAAATTACTCTTCAAAATAAACAGGCGCTTATGGATACGCAAAGTCTGCTCCAAGAATCTATGTTGGAACGAGCGACGAACGCACTCTTAGCGGGGAGAAATTTGTACTTTTTCGGTGTGGGTTCGTCCGGTATGACGGCGATGGATGCTGAGTATCGGTTCATGCGACTCGGATTTCAGGCCCATTTTGCCTGCGATGCACACGTGATTGCCATGCACTGTTCGCTGCTCACGCGAGCGGATGTCGTCGTCGGAATCTCATCTTCAGGCAGTACCAAAGATTTGGTAGACGCCGTTCGGATTGCTAAGGAGAAAGGCGCTTACATCATCTGCCTGACCAGTCACGCGCGTTCTCCCATCACTCAATATGCCAATGCCGTTCTCCTCTCAGCGGCGAGAGAGTCTCCTCTTCAAGGAGGAGCATTCGCTTCGAAAGTGGCGCAAATTCACGTTCTCGATGTACTGGCCACCGTTGTCTCCATGCGCAAGCGAGAAGAGACGTTTGCTGCCATGGAGAGCACTGCAAAGGCAGTGTTGGATAAACTCTACTGACGTGCGCGGGGCAGAGAAAGGTGGTGAACGGATGGATGCGGTGTGGCAACGGCTGCATGGTGGGCTGGTGGTGTCTTGCCAAGCTCAATGGGGCGATCCGCTCTATGGCACGGAGTTCATGGTGGCGATGGCGAGATCGGCCAAACTGGGTGGCGCTTCCGGTATGCGCGTTTCGGCGGATGACCTGCCCGCCGTCCGGACGGCTACTTCGCTACCGATGATTGGACTGCAGAAGCGCCGCTATGGAGACTGTGCCGTTTGGATTACGCCGACTATCGCCGAAGTGGACTCCCTGGTTGCAGCTGGCGCCGATGTGATTGCCCTGGATGCGACCAACAGGCCTCGTCCGGGCGGGCTGAGCTTAGAGCGGCTGGTTTCGCAAATTCGAGCGAAATATGGCGATGTTCCGCTGCTTGCCGATGTAGCGACGTGTGAAGAGGCGTTGTCTGCAGAGCGACTGGGCTTTGATGCAGTGGCTACAACCCTGTTCGGCTATACGGAGGAAACGGCGGACGAGTTGCCGCCGTCCGTGCTCGGACTTGTTCAGCAGTTGGTGGACCGCCTGCGTATTCCAGTGCTTGCTGAAGGTCGTCTTCGCAGGCCCGAACAGGCAGCCGAATGTCTCGCTGCGGGAGCTTTTGCGGTCGTCGTCGGAAGCGCTATCACGAGGCCGCAAGAGATTACGAACTGGTTTGTCGAGAGCATGAGATGCTCGTCTCTGGGGGCATCGCATTCGCGGGAAGGGGGCAGCGGCCACGAGATGCATGGGAGATGATGGGGTTGACATTGGCGTCGACTTGGGTGGGACGAAGCTTGCGGCGGCGCTGGTCGGGGCAGACGGGCGTGTCTCGGAGCGCGTCAGTCGCAGCACTCCTCAAACGGGGCGGGACGATGTTCTCGACGCGCTCACAGAGACCGTTCGGCATGTGCGCCAGCGAGCGTCGAAACATGGCCTAGTGGTGCAGAGTGTAGGCATTGGTACTGCTGGTCAAATCGATGTGGTGCGCGGCGTGGTTTTGGCAGGAACGACAAACATTCACGATTGGAATAACGTGCCGCTCCGCGACGCGGTTGCGGCAGCCACTGGACTGACGACTTTCGTGGACAATGACGTTCCCGTCGTGCTTCAGGCAGAGCGCGAATTTGGCGCCGCACAAGGCTGCACCGATGTGGTCTGCTTGACGGTCGGCACGGGTATTGGTGGGGCTGTGCTGACTGGCGGACGATTACTCCGTGGCGCTTGGGGCGGTGCAGCAGAACTCGGACACATTTCAGTGGATAAGCATGGTCCAGTCTGTGCGTGTGGATTTCGCGGCTGTTTGGAGATGTTCGCGTCCGGTACGGCCGTAGCGCGAAGAATGGCTGAGTTGACGCATGGGGACCGGAAATGGACCGGAGTCGAGGTGTTTCAAGCGGCACTCTGTGGCGATGCGCTAGCCGAGCAAGTTGTCTCTGAAGCCATTGACGCGCTTGCGTATGGAGTGGTCAGTCTCATTCATACCTTTAATCCTAAAATCATGCTTCTCGGCGGCGGGGTCTTCTCAGAGGCGGAATGGCTTCGCGAGCGACTCGAGAACAAAGTTCACGGCATGGGCATTCAGAGTATGGTTCAGTCTGTGCACATTCGCCGCGTATCGCTTGGAACCGATGCCGGTCTGATTGGTGCGGCCCGTTTGCGGGCGATGAGTACAATGAACGGAGAGCTTAGTTAGTCGACCACGGCGGTCGAGGATTGGACGCAGGGTGGCAGGGTGACACGTAGACTTTGGGAGGTTGGCAGATGAGCAAACAGTGGCGTGTGGGCGTGGTTGGAGTGGGATCGATAGCAAAGCTTGGGCACTTGCCATTCTATCGGGATCATCCCGATGTCGATCTCGTTGCAGTGGCCGATGTTAATCTTACACGGGCGCATGCCGTCGGCGAGGAGTATGGGATGACGAGAATCTATGGAGACGCGCTCCAGATGTTTGACGCCAAAGAGGTTGAAGCTGTCAGCATCTGCACGGACAATGAGAGTCATGTGCCCCTCGCGATTGCTGCGATGGAGCGGGGAATTCACGTCTTGGTGGAGAAGCCGCTGGCCACCCGCTTCGCCGATGCGCGACGGGTCGAGGAAGTGGCAAATCGGACGGGATGCTTATGCATGGTTGGGATGACGCACCGCTACCGGAACGAAGCGCAGGCGCTCCACAAAGTCGTTCGCTCCGGAGCGCTCGGTGAAATTTACTATGCGAAGGCGCGCATTTTGCGCCGGCGCGGAACGCCGGCGGGTTGGTTCACGAATCGCCAGAAGTCGGGTGGCGGGACGCTGATGGACATCGGGGTGCATGCGCTGGATTTAGGGTGGTGGCTGATGGGTGAACCCACGCTGGCCTCTGCTTCTGGAATTCTGGTCAAGGGAATTGGGCGCTACGATACGAAAATGGTGGACCGCTGGAAATCGTCGGATGCGGCGAATCAAGACAACGCCATCTTTGATGTCGAGGACTTTGCGGCGGCACTCGTGCGGTTTGAGGGCGGATCGGCCCTTCAGCTAGAAGTCAGTTGGGCCCTCAACGGTCGGCAAGACGACGCCCTCCAAGTCGAGGTGTTCGGAAGCAAAGGGGGGATTTCCCTCTCTCCACTCTGTGTTTTTGGCGAACAGGCAGGATTTCTGGCGGAGTCGCAACTGTCTGTGGACGGGAACTCGTGGTATCAGGATGAGATTGGACATTTTATCGACTGCCTGCAGGACGGAACATCGCCGCTGTCCACGGTGCAGCAGGGTGTGCAAGTGGTGGAGATGCTGGAAACCATTCAGCGGTCGGCCAGCGTGGGTTTTGAAGTCCGCAAAGTGGATGAGAGGGGGCACCGAGGATGAACGTCGGTCTGAGCATGTACAGTGTTCACCGCCGTTGTGGCAGGGACGGGTGGGCGGTACGCGATTTTTTGGAATATTGCCGGCAACAGAACATTTCCTCCGTGGAACTGCTCGATTTGTTTTGGCTGGATGTCTACAAGGAGCTACCGGAGACCATCGCGTTTCTGCAAGAGTACGGAATGACGGTCTCCGCCTATGACGTCCACAACGACTTCGCCTCACCCGATGCCTCGGTGCGCCAAGCAGGTCTATCGAGCGTGCGCGCTGGACTCGAGATGGCCAATGCGCTAAAGACTCGCTCTGTGCGAATCTTCGCCGGCAATGTCGCCCCCGGCATCGACTTTGCAGCGGCTCGCGAATGGGTGGTAGAGGGACTGCGTGCGGCGGCACAATTGGCGGAAGAATTTGATGTTCAACTCGTGCTTGAGAACCATGGCCAACTCGCCGGTCGCAGCGAACAAGTGGAAGCCCTGTTGGCAGACGTGGGCTCGAAGTATCTGACGTGTGCTTTTGACACGGGAAATTTTTTGCTGGTCGCAGACCATCCGCTGCCCGCGCTCGAGCGTCTTCGCAACGTCATCGGTCACGTTCACGTCAAAGATTTTGCCCTCTCGAGCTCGGACGAAGGACTGCTCAGCACGGATGGACGACGCTATCGCTTCGTGCCGCTCGGTCAAGGTATAGTGCCAATCGCAGAGATTGTGGCGCGGTTGTCGCAACTTGGTTACGATGGCACGCTGTCGATTGAATTTGAAGGAGAACCGGACCTCAGCGGAATTGAGCGTGGCCTCGATGTCCTTCGTCCGCTCGTCGCGACGGTCACAGGCAGTGGCCACGTTTCTGAAGACACGGCGAGAGGAGACGCGCGATGACAGGCATCCACCTCGCCAATCCGTCACTGCGCGCCCTACCCGAATACGCGTTGGCACGGGAACGGGTGGTCACAGGACAATTGGGTACAATTGGGACGGTTTATACGTTTTGCGGTGGTGCCTGCCCCTGGGATGTTCAGACGCCTTCGGGTGACACGGCTCCACAAGAGGTTTCCATCTTTGAGTGGATGCTTCCAGATTTCGACTTTCTCCGTTGGTGTTTCGGGGAAGTAGAGCGCGTCTATGCGAAACATCGGGGCGTTTCCGAGAAACGTCGGGTCCATCACGCTTTTGTCAGCCTTCGCTTTGCCACGGGTGTCATCGCTTCTGCAGAAGCGTCGTGGGCGTATCCGCCAGGGTTGCAGAGAGAGTTTGAGATTGCGGGCTCCGAAGGACTTCTTCGTCACCGGAGTGGCGCACCGCCAGGGTTGGAGGCTTACGTTTGGCCGCCTCAGTCGGCCCCTTCTCTGCTCTCCATGGAGACGGGACCCAGTGCAGAAATGTCGGAGGAGGACGTGCGTGAGGCTCTGCGCATCAGCAACGCTCTCTGCGAATCCGCAACGAACGGGTGCGCAGTGACGCTTGGGGGTGGATGTTCTTGCGCGTAGGGATGGTCAGTTTTGCACACATGCACGCGTATTCTTACCTTCATTGCCTGAAACAAATTCCGGGTGTCGAAGTCCTTGGATTTTCGGACGATGACGCGATGCGCGCACAGTCGGTCGTTCAGGATTACGGGTTGAGGTATTATCCCAGTACCGTCGAGCTACTCGATGCACGCCCGGACTGCATCCTTGTCTGCAGCGAAAACACGAAGCATCTCGAGAGCGTCTTGCTGGCGGCACAGCGCGGCGTGGACGTTCTTTGCGAAAAGCCGATTGCCACCACGCTCTCTGACGCCTGGAAAATGGTTGGAGTTGCAGAGGCGTCTGGGATTGTACTCGCCACCGCTTTCCCGGTCCGATTTAGCACGCCCGTCCGCCGTGCAAAGCAGTTCTTGGATGCCGGTCAAATGGGCCGATTGGTCGCGATGCGAGGTACGAATCACGGGCAAAATCCGGGAGGTTGGTTTGTCGATCCCGCTCTTTCCGGCGGGGGTGCGGTCCTTGACCACACGGTTCACGTGCTCGACTTGATGCGCTGGTTTGTCGGTTCCGAAGTGTGTGAAGTTTACGCGGAAGTGGGCACACGCTTTTCCGACATTCCGACGGAAGACTGCGGACTCTTGACGTTCGAGTTTGCGAGCGGCGTCATCGCCATGCACGACCCGAGTTGGTCGCGTCCAAAGTCAAATCCGACCTGGGGCGATGTGACGTTGGAACTCATTGGTACGGACGGGGTTTTGAGAGTCGACGCGTTTGCCGAGCACTTAGACTGGTACGATGACCGTTCGCGCATGTACCGCCACGACCACTATGGGGACTCCACGGATTTGAATTTGGTGCTCGACTTTCTCACGTCGGTACGGACTCGCCGCCGTCCGTCGGCGACTGGACTCGACGGGCTGAGGGCCCTCGAGGTTGCACTTGCTGCTTATCAGTCCGCCCGGGACGGGGCGCCCGTACGCTTGGACCTTAAATGAAGTTCAGACCTCCCGTGAATGGAAATGGAAGAGGGAACAGGCGTTGGCGCAGGATTTCAATCTCGCTGGACCAATGAGAAATGGGCGCATGCTCGTTGGGTGGAGTGCCTGTGTCAAAGACGAACGCGACGAGTTCTTCGGGAGTCACAGTCAGCGTGTGTTCGCCGATGGTGAGTGTAGTTCGGTTAGCGTCCGCCGGTTTGGCGCTAAGGGTGGCTGCTAACTCGGTGTCTCGCGCCTGACAGTACGGCTTCAGGTCGGCAAAGAGCTTTTCGGCAGAGAGGATACAAACGGTCCCTTGGTTTCGTTGCCGCTCTGCCTGTATCGTCTCGAGAAAGGGTGCAAGTGCGTCGTTCTCGGACTCGGAGAGGAAGAGTTGGAGCGGTCTTTGTTGTGTGCCTTTGCAGAGAATGTGATGAAAGATGGCTGCACATGCTGCAGCGTCCCCCGCCCACTCGGTGACCACGGTAGGCGCTTCGTCGTCTTCTCGGTAGGGCACAGCCAATACGGCAAAGGCGCGTACTTCTCCGTCCTGTTCGGCAACCAGCGCATGGTGCACACTGTGCGCGCAACTCGCCAGCGGGTTGGATGCAATGGCAGTAGCGAGATCGACCAAACTTTGTTCATAGCGCACCGCACGAGCGCTCGCCAGCGCGTGCACGCGAAACCAGTCCGTCGGCTTGAGTTCGCGAATCTGCCAATCGGCTCTGCCCGCAGTATGGCCGCCGTCTCGCCGAAGGTGGTTTGGCGCAGTCAGTCGATGAGCATAGGCCACGCCGAACGGCGCACAGTGAATGCGACGGTAGAGCGGGCCGTCGCCAGAGATGAGGAGAAGCGGCGCTCCCGCGGCCCGCGCGTGGTCTAATACAGCTTCAAGGACCTGCGAGGCCAGTTTGCGGCCGCGATAACGGGAGTCGGTACAGACAGAGCCGAGGGCATAGACGGGAATGCGGGCTGAGTCAACGTGTATCCAGTAAGGCATGATGCCGAGAAACGTGACTAACTCGCCATGTTCAAACGCGCCAAAGCCTTGTCCCAGATGTGCGGAGAATAGGGCTGGGAAGGCCGTTGCCATAGAGATTTGCGTATCATCGCGAAACGTTCGGTCGGCTAACGCGGCAGCTTTCGCATATTCTTCTTTGTGAAGCCTGCGGATGTCAAACATGGAAGCCCTCCTCGGAGCGAGACTAAGGCCATCATAGCGGAAAAATTTCTCTCCGGCCATGAGTCGAAGTTGAGAGGGAATAGATGGAACAAAGAGAATCTTATTCTATAGCGCATTCAGACATCCGCAGTGTTTTGGATGCTCGGATCGACATCTATCGCACATTGCAGAATGGAGGAACGACGATGGCTGGAGTAAGGCAAGTCATTAGCACGCTGAGCAACGACGGCAAAGAGCTGATGGGGCCGGATGTACTGGTGTTTCACTACCCGGACAACAGCATCATCAATGGTTCGCTACTGACCTGTGAGAGCAATCACTTTGCCGTGTTGAAGTCGCGTGGCGCGATTTTGAACGTGTACGAAACCGGGCAGTATACGGTTTCTACACCGGATCGGCCCATTATTGGCGTGTTTCAACAAGCATTTTTTGGCGGCACCAGTCCCTGGCAGTATGAAGTGTTGTACATCAACAGAGCCAAGCTGATTCTCGAAGTGCAAGGGGTGGCCTATTCACGAGAAATGGCGGAAATGGGCTACCACGTCAGTTGCTATGTTCACGTGGATTCGAAAGATGATGCCTTGCATCTCGTGCAACGCATGCCGATTGCGGGTCACTACGTGACCATTAAAGAGGTCAATGCCTACGCAGCTCCCGTTATTGAACAGTCCATCAACAAAATCGTCCAGGTTACGGAACTCGAGCGTGTCAATGAGCGCATGCCGGAAATTTTAGAGTTGGTTAAAGACCATCTTCAGGAATTTTTAAAAGTCTATGGGCTCACGCTGAACGACGTGAAGGCGCTGATTTTTCCGAAAGATGAGCGTATGAAAGAACTGATTTCGCTGCGGGCGTTTGGCCTCTCCGAAATCGACGCAGTGCGCTACTACACTGCGATGTTAATGGCGCAGCGCGGCATTGTCTCGGCGCCCAACATGGCGGTCGGGCAGCCGTATTTCGTCGGCAATCCGCAGATGGCCGCCCTGCAAAGCACTCCATTGGAGTTGCCGAAAGACCATGAGTGACCTTGTCCGCTACGGCGTCCAGATGGCGCCGCCGTCTGCGTCGACCACGCTCCTGCGAGGCATTCTGAACGCATGGACGTACAATCCAGCTCGACCCGAAAATGGGGCTCGCGACCGCAGCCAAGCGGTTCGTAATGCCTGCGACGAGGCGTTGGCGGCCTACTCGGACCACCTTCGGTCAGAACTGAGTCGCCTCCGTCGAGCTTTACCGGAGCCGACCCGAGACAATCCGTATCCGCCGATGGATGGGTTACAGGCTGTTCGTGAACTCGAGCGTTATCTTCAGCAGGTCGATGCGTTGCGGGTGCGCATTCAAGGTGCCGCGATTCCACCGAATGACATCATTGGGCATGGCCGGGCTGATAATCGCCTGTTGTTCATCGAATTGGAATCGGCCGATCGCGATTTGCTCCAGGCCCTCCTCGAGCTTCATGAACACTCAATTTCCGTAGTAGAGGGGATATTGGCGCACCGGGAGGACATTCTGCGCCAGTTTGACAGTCATCTCTAAAAATATTTTTTGTGCAACTTTGAAACATATTGCTGCTCCCTGTCGTCTCATCGGTGTACTTCTAGGCAAGACCTCGTGACCGATGAGACGAAGGGAGAGTCTATGGATGAAGCGACGGGTATATCTATCGGCAGCAGTGGCGGCATCGTTGGCGATGGGGGCGGTGTGTGCCGCGTCTCCGCCAGTAGCGCTGGCCGCAACTGCGACAAAGGCCCCCACCTCAAGAATTTCGATGAAGAAAGCGGAACAACTTGCAGAGCAGCGGGTGGCGATTCCAAAGACATGGGTTCTCACTCAGGCTTCGTACAATGCCAACCAAGTCTATGGCGAGAGCACATACTATTTTACTTGGCAACCGTTTTCGGATGAAAGCGACAACAGCGTATCTATGCAAAATGAATCGGTCACGGTCAACGCAACAACCGGCAGTATCGTCAGCGTATACCGTTCCAGTCCGACGAATCACTTTCAGTTTCCAATTCCGGTCAACGAAAAACAAGCAAAAGGCATTGCTCTGAGCTTGGTAAAGCGCATGTATCCGACGGTCTCGAACAAAGTTCGGTCCGTACCCCTAACACCTGTTTCTGGACCACTTTCCTATGGCATTACGTACAACTTCAATTTCGAGCGAATTAAAAACGGTATTCCGGCGCCGTTCGACGGATTGGACGTCCTCATTGGAGGTCACGGACATTTCCAAAGTGTCAATACGAATTGGACGGATGCCCACTTTCCGAGTTCCAAGCACGTTCTGTCAGAAAAACAGGCGCAAGCTATCTACAAGCAGAATCTCGGGCTGCATTTAGCCTATGAGCAAATTTTTTCTGCGTCCGGTGAAGGTCACTGGCGCCTAGTTTATAAACCGATGAAGGTTCCCAGTTTTACTTTTTGGAACTTCCAGTACAATAATGCACAATTTCCAAATCCCACGTTTGCCATTGACGCCAAGAATGGACACCTAGTCGAGTCGAACGGACAAACGCTTCATCTTCCCGCTGTTTCCACCTTGAAACCCGTCGTTCCTGGAGGGCCTTCCGTTTTGCCGGACACTCTTCACGCCAATTGGACCATGACACAGTCGTTAGAGCACGCCGAGCAGTTGCTGAACGTGCCATCAACGGTCACACCTTCGTACACGTCTCGAAGCTTGGAACACGGCAATGTAGAGTGGAACTTCTCTTGGAATCTAAGCGGAGATAGCCATGTGTATGCACAAGTGGATGCCACGCGCGGACTGGTCGTCGATGCTAGTCGCTATAACAAATCACTCCCACTGGCGCCGCTTTCTACAAAGAAGCAAAAGACGAAGGCAACGACGTCTGCTTCGAAGGCACCGCTGACCCAAGCAGAAGCCGAGAAAGTCGCCATTCGCTTTCTTCAAAAGGCTCTTCCGGAAGACACAGGGGCCATCGCTCTTGTTCCCGGAAATGCGGGAGTTCCTAATGGGAATAAAGTCGCCAATTATGACCTTGACTGGCTTGTTCATGGGATTCCCGTCGAGTCATTCAATGATCTCAGTGTCAATCGGACAACTGGACAAGTTACGCAGTATTCACTGAGTGTCCCTCGTCACATGAAAAATTTCCCATCGCCAGAGCATGCCATTTCTCTCGACGATGCAGAACAAGTATGGCTGACGCATCGGCCTCTACAACTGGTTTATGGTAGGACGCAGATTCAGTACAAGGTCGCCAAGACTGGCGGCAAGGTTCCTGCGTCGAGTCGAAAAATTCTCCTGCTCTATGTTCCGATGACGACAACGGGTGGAACGGGTTCGTTGGACGCGCTGACGGGTCATTTTGTGGGCTCTGCCAACGCCAGTTCGCTCACTTCGAGTATTCGTGACCTGAAGAACGTGGAAGGGGGCGCACAAATTCGCCTACTGGTTGAACACGGGCTTCTCAAGGTGGGGCCGCATGGGAATGTCCATCCGCATCAACCCATGACCGTCGGTGCTTTCGTAAAATTAGTGATGGGAGCCCTTGTTTCACCCTTTTCTCCGGAGAATTCCTTGTCGGTTACCGAGTTGCATCACGCGCTGTCGGGCACATCCAAATCGAATCCTGCGTATCAAACCATTCGTCAAGCGCTGGAGGAGGGCTGGTTGCCAAGCAATCGTGTGGTTCATCCGAATGCATTCATCAGCCGATGGGATGCGTCCCAATTGTTGCTGAAAATGCTCGGGGATGGTCCATTGCTCAAAGAGTCTGACATCTTCACGCTGCCGGACAGTGCCAAGCAGCAGGTCTCAAAGAACGATCGCGCTGCCGTGGCGATGGCCATCGGGTTAAAGCTGTTCGCGCTTGACAAGAATGGCAAATTTAATCCGCAACAGCCAGTCCAAATCGACCAGGCTGCGGTTGCCGTCGTACGTTCGGCGGTCCTCATGCCGATGAGCAACAATGGAATGAATTAGCTCGCTGTCTCCCTGTTTTCATCGCGATCGCCCGATGGCTAACTGCATAGAAGCGGTCGGGCGAATCGCGAATGTCAACACGCGATGGGTGGAACAGGCATTGGCGAAGGAGCACAGGATTTTCATGCTACACTAAGACATGTCAGAATGAGAGACTGTGGAAAGGAGCTAGGTTCGAGTTAATTCCCCGCACAAAAAGGCACCTACCACGTTTTTTCAGCCAGGAAGACCTGGATTTGATCCGAGAATGGATTAATGAACCTACAACGACGACCTACGGAGGGCACACGCAGAGAACAAACTCGACATTCGGATGCGTAAATACTTGCGCCCAAAGCTGCTCGTGATGGATGAAGTCGGATACTGGCCATTTGGGCCGGAAGAAACCAACTCATTCTTCTAACTCGTCAGAACCCGTTATGAACACGAAAGCATTGTCTTGACAAGCAACAAAAGCTTTGCCGAAGTGGGTCAAATCAAATCCGGCGTCGACACATTTAGCTGAGCAGCTACAAATGACAGGTATATCTCAGGACAAATTACTCCCGATTTAAAATACTATAAACAGTGAACTACAGGTTCTAGAGTAATATCGAACCATCACTGCAGGGTCATTTATAATGACTGCAGACTTAAAATCCAATCTACCCACTTTGAAATGGTTTGAGCCCTTCTGTAGTAGGTGCTTTCTGAACTAACTCTGTATAGATTGCAATCTCTCATATGTTTGACGATGCGATCCTGGTTTAACGGATGTCCAATCTCAAAGTACTCCTTTAGAACGCGCTGAAAAATGTCATGTTCAAGGATACAAGATGCTAAACCCAGGTATTTGTTTTTATATGGTTTGCGCATAATGCCATGGCCTTTTCGTGTCAGCCGAAATCGAATGACACGATCTGTATCTTGAAACTTTTCGATGAGACCAAGATACATACCCGCCGTAGTGTAGTAATTCGTTTGGCGTTCGTCAAACGCGTAGTTCGCCGTGATATCATCTTTCTCCATATCAGTATCCACCAATATCCCAAGTAAGTCCACGACACGTTCAAAAATATCAGCCTGCGGGAACGGTAGTCGTGGCTCTCGAACAACTCTGGTGATCGATAAAATCTCAATTATGTCATCGAGCTTGATGTCCTCATGGTTGAGGACATAATCCTTTTGAAACACAAGCCGTAATGAATTGTAACGATGGGGATGGGTAAACTTATAAACGAAAAATGAGAAAACGTCATTAGAGTAGGTAAAAAATACTGGAACTATTTCTTTGGTAAGCCTGTCGGTCCAGAGACGATATGGATAATATAATTGACGAATCAAAAAGTCGCTAGTTGACTCGTTTTTCGCCTCAATCAGCACGAACTTCGATTCGGATTCATAGCCTGCATCGATTTCGATCTGAGATTTTGAGACGGAGATCCGATGTTCAGCAAAACCATTGCTTTTGATCAGGAAGTCAAAATCCCTAGAAGACATGCGACCAGAGATAGTCGGATAAGCGATCTCCGCCAAGAGATGATCTACCATTCCAGAAACGTACGCACAATGAAGGGCGACGCTCTCGGAATATAAATTTGATGGTTGAATGGATGTGATGGTATCGGGGAATGCAATTGGTGTCGGTTCAATCTGTGGATTATAAGCTACGGTTTGATATGCGTCGAATTCACCAATGACATATCTGGAACGCGTGATTGGCAGAATGGCTAGACCATTAGTCTTGAAAATTTCGGGAAGATTCGTCTTGTGGTCGAATTTGCTCATCAAACGTGGTTCTCGAACCGTCTTGATCGTTTTCGCGTCAATTTCAAACAGGCCAGTCCTGCGAACCTCACGCAATATGTTGAATCGCTGGAATAAGGCTTCCCAAGCCTCGTTGTTTTTACTCCCCATAATTCATAACGAGAATTTCATCGACTTTCCCTCGCCTCGACGAATCCGAATTAATTGCCCTACTGGCCTTGACGGTTATGATTTTATAACCCTTGTATAAATCTCTAATAAAATCAGTAGACGAGTTACTCAAGAGCACTTTGCATCCACGTTCATCAAGATCGTCAACGACCCTCTTCAGGCGAGCCTGTTCCTCTCTACCGAAACCGTCTAAGCTGTAACCGGTGAAGTAAGCGGTATCTGAAACAGGGTCATAGGGCGGGTCTAGGTAAACAAAATCTCCTCTCTTAGCGTCAGCGACAGCCTCGGCAAAATCAGTGTTCCGAAACTTAATATCTGAAGTTGACAAATAGTGGTGGGCGGCTCGCAATACAACTTCATTTACGATATTCGGACTCTTATAGTTTCCGAATGGAACATTAAATTGACCCTGGTTATTTACTCTGAAGAGTCCGTTATAACATGTTTTGTTCAAGTAAATCAGTCGTGAAGCGCGCTGAACGGATGACCAGGCTTTATAACCTGGTGTTCGATCTAACTCTCGAAGCGCGTAAAAGTACTCCTTCTCATTTTTGTGTGCCGACAAATGCTTAATTAACTCGTCAATGTCATCACGGATGACTTTATATGCGGAGATCAATTCAGAATTAATATCGTTTACAACAGCCTTTTTAGGTTGAATGTCAAACAACACAGCTCCCCCACCTACGAAAGGTTCAAAGTAAGTGGTGAACTTTGGAATATATAAACGTATAGTTTCGAGCAATTGGCGTTTGCCGCCTGCCCATTTGACAAATGGCTGAAGTAATTTGTTCTTAGCCAAAATGCTAACCACCTAATAAAACGTATGTTCGAGCCTCTACTAGTCTACATGGAGAGTCTGGTTATTTCAACGACTTCTTCGTCCATCCAAAGCCTGCTGTGGTCGCTCACCTTGGCTGTCTGAAGCTAGGCGTTTTTTACGAAAATGTGATCACCGGGTTAGAATTGACCCAGTGACACCGGAATGAAAATGACCCATCTGTGTTGAATACCCTGATTGATAACCGTTGCATGGTGTCGAAAAGGGAATCCAATTGTTACGAGGTGGGTCTGTGATTAGACTACAAAGTCTAGCGGCTCAAGAGAAGGGCTGGAGAGAGATTGCTAGGGAAGCTAGGCACTCCAAAAAAACACTATTAAGAAGCACTTTCGTGATGGGCACCCAACGGAGGTGAACCATCGTCCCAGTCGTGAAACGACTGGATGCGGTAGATAGCTGTGTCCTTGCGCTCTCCCAATCTGCCAACGACTTCCCAGTGGTTTCTCTCGAGCGCCCTGTGCTTTACCTTGTCGCACATGGCTAATGTGTTCGGTAAACGTGAGATAAAGCGAACATCGTGTTCGTGGAGCAACCGTAGGTTCTTCGACGTGACCGCCGCAGAATTCGCGGTACAGAGGATTTGGCGAAGTTTCTCTTCCGCAAGAGTGTCAGTCAACTTTACAATGGTTTGCACATTCCAGTTCTTGTCGATGAGGTTCCCGTTCTCAGGGCTGGCCAAGGAAGGGATTTCGTGTGCGGTGACCATACCCGAAAATGATTTGTTTCAAGTCGGGCCTGTGGTCTTTTGAATAGCCCTTGAAATCCGAAAATGAGCGTCTTCCTCGTCATCCTGGTCGTTTAGGACATTCCGATAGCGGCCATGGAACGGCATGGACGTGGTATCTCCATGCAGATGGTCTAAGGGCACAGAGAGGCAAAGTCCAGCGTCGAGAATGAGGCCATAGTCAGCACACTGTCCATCTCATCCTCATGAATTGCGTTCCGGGCCCGTCCAAGAGCGTCGTTTCATTCAGAGCATCCGCCGTGACGTTCGGGCTTACACGTGATTGGATGTCGTATTCGTCACAGGGCCCTTGAACTTTAAAAAAGGCCTTGCGGTCCGTCAGGATGTTGACCAAATAGTGCTTTGATTCGTTGGCCAGCGGAAAGTCGACAGTCGTTAGGCGCAACCCCAACCCCAACAAGCTCATCCACCTTGCCGACTCAACCGAGTCGGTCAATCATCCAGGACCAGATAGGACCTGAGCCGAGCTCCTTGTTTGTAAGATTAAGAGCATCGAGCAACTGCAAATTCTCCTTGGTACGCAACATCTAAGGGGAATATTTCGACTCAGACGAATAACTTCCCTACAAAAATTCACTTAGCACCTTATGTTACAGCGCGGAAGATGCGCACAGGCTATGACTTGAGGGGGTTCAACGCACAGAGTCAAGTTCGACTGAGACACGTGTTCGAAGAGCTGGACCAGCGTGGTTGCAAGGTGCTCCTCAGCAACTCAGCCACGCCCTTCATGCGCGACCTCTATCAGAAATACACGATAGTGACGATTGCAGCGAATCCAGCCATCAATTCCGATGCAGGAAAGCGTGGGCATGTGGAGGAATTGCTTGTCATGAATTATGTACCTTGAGGGCTCCATACCGAGGAGACGTCTGCGGGCGTCTCCTCTTCATCAGAACGGTCTGGTCGGCTACTGGAAGTCGGTTGGGCAAGCGTGTACGCACTTCAATACATAGTTGCACTGGGGCTACGGTCTATAGTTTCAGGATATTCACATTTTCAACATACTGATTGGAGTCCGGTAGTGCGTTCGGGTCGGTAGCTTGGTCCGTTCCGAGTTCTGCCTCTTTCTGTTCTATCAATCCATTGTTGCTACGTAATTTCATGCGGATGGCAGCACACTGTGCTTCCGAACCGAGGATCACCCCTTCATTGTCGACATAATGGACGGATGCGAGCAACAGTTCTGGATTTACGTCGTCTGCAATCTCTAAAACTCCTCCTACCACAAGGGTCATTCCACCTTCAGATTGAGAAAGTTCCAATTCACTCGTGGTCAACTTCCCTTCATCATCGACTCTTACCAATTTTCCGCGAATAAGCACAATTTTCGCGTCAAACTCACATAAACGCTGCACGGTACTCTGGACTTCTGGGTGGCAGAAAATTTGACCAGTCGCAAGTAGTTTCGACACGGATGTCTCTAGTGTTGCGGAAGATACATCTGCACAGACGTGCACATCGCCATTGACGTACAGAATTTGACGGGAATGTCGGGAGAGCAGAGCACCATCTAAGTCTGTGCTTTCCGGAAAATAGATGGCAGTTTCAGGAACGACTGAAAAATTGGCGTGTTGAGGATTTTGAATGCAGTCCGCCAAGACTTCAAGGATATCCTCTCGAATCGCGACGCGCCCATGAAACTCGACGAAATCAATTTTTTCTCTGAGAATCGCGGTGTCGACATGTGCGAGCAGTTGCGACTTTCCGACGGCCACAATTCTCGAACCAGGTTTCAGGAGGCGTACGAAGACCGCATCAAAAGTGGCATTGTGCAGCAGAGTCGTTGCCCCGTTCGCGTAGGTATTCATGGCACCGTTTAAATGGTGAATTTTCGACCTGAGTGCTCCTTCCAAGCGTTTTGGGCACACCACGCTACCATTGACTAGGAGAGCACCAATTTGTTCAGAAAGAGCTTTCTCTGTAACATCGGGCTGTATGACAAGAGTGCCGTTAATCATTATATTGCTGGGCTCTGAAGGAGGCGCATCAGTTGCACTAATTTCGCAACGGCCGTTGACCATCCGAATGTTAGAAATACCCTCCACAGTTTGGTTGATGTTACGCATAGAAATCTTGCTCAGTGCGGGTCCTAATTCTGGCTTAGAGAGAAGCAAATTGACGTTTTCGATGGACACGACATCTTTGAGGCTAGTCTCGTCCGTTGCCGATAAGTCCAATACGTTAATATTTCGAAGGATACGACCCATAATCAAACATCTCCTCCAGTTCCGTATTCACCGTTCGTCATTTCGGTTTGAAGCATCTGAATGGCTCGACGTACTTGGCTACGCACCGTTGAGGGGTTTGTCCCTGTACGCTTTGCTATCTCGCGGCTATTGAGTCCGTTCCAATATCGTTGTACGAGAATAGCACGCAGTTCTGCCGGTAGGCGGTTTAATAGGTCGGTCCATTCAAGATGATTGGATAAATCGGAAACACCTGCTTCCATCGGGAAATGTGAAGCGTAGGGGTAATCGACGATAAATCGCGTTCGGCGGTCTTCATCTCTCTTTACATTTCGGAGGACCGTGAAGAGCCAGCCCCGTAGGTGCCCATCGTCCATTTCGGCAAGTCGCGATAGATGGCGGAGAGCACGAACGAATGTTTCTTGAACGAGATCGTCTGCTCTATCCGGATCTCTAGTCAGTGCCAGCGCGAATCTTTGCAGAGACGGCCTATGAAGCTCATAAAGTTCCTCGAAAGTCGTGCTCTCACCCCCTTTCCGTGAACCGCCGTTAACAGGTACCGACATCTAGACAACGAACGAGATTGACAAAGTGTTGTTTGGGACACAGTCGTAAGTTGAAAATTCTCGAATCGCGACGCGTCGAGGCTAGGCTAGCCTACGGGCGACAACACATGACATTCAGAATATCGGTTGGCGACGGAATCCATAACCCATAGGTTGCAAATCTCACCCTTGAATTGTCCCTGCCTTTCCCTTAGTCTGAAACCAGTTATGGTAAAAGCGGAGGTTGCGGCTCACACTAGGCGGACGGATTGCACGAAGTGAACAGTGTGCTGTGTGCATCGGTCAACTGTCTCTTTCGAATGACTATGGAGGGGTACACTCCGTTTGTGAAAGGACCACTGTGATGAAGGTAATTTTGACTCCTCGAGCACCATTCGACTTTCTGCAGATGTTGCGACGGCCGATGTCGCGACCATCTTCGTTAATCCTCATTGACGCGAACTCCGGAACGTATACGAGGGCGGTGCGCCTTAGGTCTCGGGTTTGTCCTGTGACGGTGCGAAGTGTTGGTTCGGTAGACGGTCCCGAACTTTGTCTGGAATATCCGGATGACCTGGCGGAAGACGAACGGGATGAATTGCTCCAGCGGATGACGCAAATGTTTTCTTTGGAGCGAAATCTGCAAGATTTTTATGAGACCGTTTCGGTGTCCAAAGAATGGGCAGGATTGATTCAGCGGTTGTACGGTGTTCGGCCCATTCAAGATGCGGATTTATTTGAATCGATGGTACGTACCATCATCGGCCAGCAACTCAATCTTTCGTTTGCGGCAACGCTGATGGAGCGACTGGTGCAGTTGGGCGATGAACGCGTGGTTTGGAAGCAGCAAACCTTGCCGGTGTTTCCGAGTGCAAAGACGGTGGCGGAATGGACGTATCCGCGCTTGCGGGAACTGGCGTTTAGCCAGCGTAAAGCAGAGTACGTTATTGATTTTGCGCGCCATGTTGCGAGTGGAGCGATAGATTTGGAGAAGCTCCGTGACTTGCCCGATGAGGATGTGTACGAAGTCCTGATGCCGCTACGCGGTGTAGGACGGTGGACCGTGGAATGTTTTTTGCTGTTTGGAATGGGGCGCACCGACATTCTTCCAGCAGCTGACATTGGAATCCAGAATGCAGTGCAGAGGCTGTATCACATGGCGGATCGCCCAAAAGAAGCGGACATTCGCCAGATTGCATCGGTGTGGGCTCCTTGGCGTAGCTATGCTACCTATTATCTGTGGCAAAGCCTCCTCAGGGATGAGAATTGAGAGGGGAATTTTAGTGGAAATAGTCAGAGGATATGCAACACAAGCCCTAACTGAGCAGCCCTTGGATGTGGAAGCAGTGTTCAAAGCATTGGCGGATCCGATACGGAGGTCGCTCGTTCAACTTTTGCAGCAAGACCAGTATTTTTGCCACGTGGACGGCGAGCGGGTGACAGGAATCTGCGTTCAGGACTTGAGTGAAGTCCTGAAGTTGCCGCAGTCGACGGTATCACGTCATCTGACGATTCTGCGTCAAGCCGGGCTGGTGGGTCACCAGCAAAAAGGCATCTGGCACTACTACTTCTGTCGCACCGAGACACTTCGACGGACGGCGGAATGGCTGCAAGCTCTGGCCTCTCAGGATGGTCAAGAAACGAACAAGTAAGCGGGCTGCGGGGGCTGAGGAGTGAGGTGCGGATGTGTGGACGTTTTTCATTGGCGGTGACCGATTGGGCGGCATTGCTTCCGCAATTTGGCTTCGATTCGATGGACTTTTACTATGCTCCAAGGTATAACATCGCACCAACCACGGAAGTGCCCGTCGTCTTTTTCGCGGAAAGACAACGGACCCTTCAAACCATGCGGTGGGGACTCATTCCACCTTGGTCGGACTCTTTCACCAGCCGCTACGCGACGCATCTTGCACGTACTGAGTCGGTGCTGGAAAAGCGTCTTTACAGTAGGCTGGTGGGACGGCAGAGAGCGGTTTTGTTGGCGGACGGATTTTACGAGTGGCAGACAGGGTCCCGGCAGCCCTACCGAATTCGAGTACAGGGTGAAGAAGTGTTCGCCTTAGCGGCGGTGTATGACGTGTGGCGCGGAGCAGACGGCGGGGAGCGAGCGAGTTGCTCCATCTTGACGCGCCCGGCGAATGCGTGGATGGCGCACATCCATGACCGCATGCCAGCGGTCCTTCGCGCGAGCCAGGTCGACGCATGGCTTCGTCCCGACTGTACGGATGCGTCGGAGATGCAACAGTTTGCACTGCACTATGACATGCCAGAGTTGTATGCGTACCCTGTGAGTGGGCGAATCGGCAATGTGCGAGTCGATGATGCTGAGTGCTTTGTTCCACTCAAAGATGATGCCAGTCGAATGGGGGGTCAGTAGAGACTTGAGAGACGAGTATGTTCTCGCGATTGACCAGGGCACCACGAGTTCTCGAGCCATCTTGTTCAATCGCTTCGGTGAAATGGTGGATGGGCAGCAACGAGAGTTTCGGCAAATCTTCCCTCAGCCGGGCTGGGTTTTGCAAGACCCCGAGGAGATTTGGACATCGGTAGTCGAAGTGGTGTCGAGCCTTTTCAAGTTGCATCCAGATTGTGTGTCAAAGATTGCAGCGATTGGCATCACGAATCAACGAGAGACGACGGTCGTCTGGGACAAACAAACGGGAGTGCCTGTTTATCCTGCGATTGTTTGGCAATCTCGACAGACGTCTGGTATCTGCGACGTGTTGAAACAACGAGGATTGGATGGACTCTTTCGAGAAAAAACCGGTTTACGGTTGGATGCCTATTTTTCAGGAACGAAAGTGAAATGGATTTTGGACCATGTGGATGGCGCGCGCGAAAAGGCGGAAGCCGGAGAACTTTTGTTTGGCACCATCGACTCATGGCTTGTGTGGAAGTTGACCGGCGGACGGATGCATATCACGGATTATACGAATGCGTCACGGACGTTGATGTTCAATATTTATAGTCTCGCTTGGGACGACGAACTTCTGGCTGCTTTGACCATTCCCCGCGCGATTTTGCCGGAGGTTCGCTCCTCGTCTGAGGTGTATGCGTCCACGAATTCGGACGTTTTTTTCGGTTTGGAGATACCGATTTCTGGAGTCGCTGGAGACCAGCACGCCGCGCTGTTTGGACAGGCCTGCTTCACGGCCGGAATGGCGAAAAACACGTATGGCACCGGGTGCTTTCTGCTGATGAACATGGGCACAAGACCAGTTCAGTCCAGTCACGGTCTACTGACAACCATCGCGTTTGGCCTAGGAGACCAAGTCGAGTATGCGCTGGAAGGTAGCGTGTTTGTAGCGGGATCGGCCATTCAATGGCTCAGAGATGGTCTGGAGATGCTTCCCTCTGCCGCAGACAGTGAGCGCTATGCGACGCAAGTAGCATCGAGCGACGGCGTCTATGTTGTACCTGCTTTCGTCGGACTGGGAGCGCCGCACTGGGACAGTGATGCGCGCGGCGCGATGTTCGGCTTGACGAGAGGCACCACGAAAGAGCATGTCGTGCGCGCCACGCTCGAATCGCTCGCCTACCAGACAAAGGACGTGTTGCAGGCCATGGAACAAGACGCGGGGATTGCGCTTGGCACTCTGCGCGTGGACGGGGGAGCCGCTGCCAATCATTTTCTCATGCAATTTCAGAGTGATCTCCTTGGCGCACCTGTCGAGCGACCACAGGTCCTCGAAACGACTGCGCTGGGAGCGGCCTATTTGGCCGGACTGGCCGTGGGTTTTTGGACATCTCGCTCGGAAATCGAGAAACATTGGCATGCTGCGCAAACGTATCTGCCGAATGGTGATGCGGCGTGGCGGACGAGTAGGTATGCTGGTTGGCAGAAGGCAGTCGCGGCCACGCGAGCGTTCACCAGCCCTTCTTGATGGAATCTGTTATGTTGGAGAGAATCGCGGCATATGTGCGAGCGATTGTCGCATATGATGTCTCCTCGCGTCGGAAACGAGGCGCTCCAGTTGGGACGAGCAGTTGTTGCTGACCATGCTCAGCATGCGCCGAAAAGTGTTCCAAGAACATCTTTTATCCGTTTTGCAGCAAGATGTGCAAGACTGTGAATGACATTCCGGTCTGTGTTATCCGTTGTCGCACATAGGACACTTCGCGGGAGGTTCACTACAGTGACGAAACCAACTGTTTTTGTGCCCCATACCATTCCAGATAAGGCACTTCATCGACTGCACGCGACCTGCGAGGTCATCTATCGCGACCTGCGCAGTGAGCCAACTCAAACGGAACTCGCAGACGGTCTGCGGGGTGCGAAGGGCATGGTCTGCTACGGAAAAATCTCGGTGCGGGAAAGTCTCCTCGAGGCGGCGCCCCAGTTGGAAGTGGTGAGCAACATTGCCGTAGGCTTTGATAATTTCGATCTCGCTGCAATGCAAGCACACTGGGTGTCTGGTACGAACACGCCGGGTGTTCTGACGGAAACCACGGCAGACTTGGCCTTTGCGCTCCTGATGGCAGCGGCCCGTCGCATTCCGGAAGCAGACGCATACGTGAAAAGCGGACAATGGCAGAAGTGGGTGCCCGATTTAATGGTCGGATCGGACGTCTATGGAAAAACTATCGGTATTGTGGGCATGGGTCGAATTGGAGAGGCGGTTGCTCGCCGCGCGCTGGGGTTTGGGATGACCATTGTCTATCACAATCGGCGACGGCAGCCGAACGCAGAGTTGGCGCTTGGCGCAGTCTACCGCGCGTCTCTTGAAGAACTGTTGGGTGAATCAGACTTTGTGGTTCTACTCACGCCACTGACCAAGCACACGTTTCATCTCATCGGAGAAGATGAGCTCTGCAGGATGAAGCGCAATGCTTGGATCATCAACGTCGCGCGTGGGGCGGTTCTCGACGAATCTGCGCTGATGAAGGCACTGGACGGCGGGTGGATTGCAGGAGCGGGCCTCGATGTTTATGAAGAGGAACCTTTGCCTGCAAACCATCCGCTTCTGTCGCGCCCGAACGTCGTCATGCTACCACACATAGGAAGCGCGACGGTAGCAACGCGAGAGAACATGGCGCTCACAGCCGTTGACAACATCATCGCTTATTTTTCTGGGCGAAGACCTCCCAATCTCGTCAATCCTGACGTTTGGGAGAGACGGTTTGGGCAATCGGCGGAACGGATGAAGGAATGAACGACATCCAGCATATATCTACCTTGACGAGGCTTCATCCTAGGCATATATTATATTTAAAATAAGTCTAAATAAAATCTAGAGTCGAGAGGAGAAATTTTGTGGAAGCCAAAGAGAGCGCCAACGTGAGTCAGTGCCCCGTCATGCATGCCAGTCCTTCTGCGCATCCTTTTCAAGGTCCATCGAATAAAGACTGGTGGCCTAATCAATTAAACTTGCATATCTTGCGCCAGCATGACACCAAATCGAATCCGATGGACAAGGATTTCGACTATTCAGAAGCATTTTCTGAATTGGATTATGACGCTTTGAAACAAGACCTTCGCCGTTTGATGACCGACAGTCAAGACTGGTGGCCAGCAGATTATGGACACTATGGGCCGTTGTTCATTCGCATGGCTTGGCATTCGGCCGGCACCTACCGCATTGGCGATGGCAGAGGCGGTGCTGGGTCTGGCTCGCAGCGCTTTGCTCCTCTCAACAGTTGGCCAGACAATGTCAATTTGGACAAAGCACGTCGGCTTTTGTGGCCTATCAAGAAAAAGTACGGGAATAAGATTTCGTGGGCTGACTTGATGATTCTGGCGGGCAACGTTGCGATAGAATCGATGGGCGGAAAAACGGTTGGCTTTGGAGCGGGCCGCAGAGACGTTTGGCATCCAGAAGAAGATATTTACTGGGGGCCGGAGTCGGAGTGGCTTGGCGACAAACGGTACACCGGCGATAGGGACCTTGAAAATCCATTAGCTGCCGTGCAGATGGGTCTGATTTACGTCAATCCGGAAGGACCTAACGGCACGCCGGACCCGCTCGCCAGTGCGCGCGACATTCGCGAAACTTTTAAGCGGATGGCGATGAATGATGAGGAAACGGTCGCCCTGATTGCTGGAGGACATACTTTTGGAAAGTCGCACGGTGCGGGCAATCCGTCTGCTTTAGGGCGCGAGCCGGAGGCGGCCCCGGTGGAGGCCATGGGCTTGGGTTGGCAGAGCAGCTACGGGAGTGGACATGGTCGCGACACCATTGGAGGCGGCCCTGAAGGTGCTTGGACGGCTCATCCAACCGCGTGGGACAATGGCTACTTTGACCTTTTATTCCGATACGAGTGGCAATTGACGAAAAGCCCGGCTGGGGCCTACCAGTGGGAAGCCATTCACCTGGCAGACAGTGATTTTGCACCGGATGCAGAAGACCGTTCGAAACGCGTGCCGCCGATGATGATGACGACCGACATCGCTTTGCGCGAAGACCCGGAATATGCAAAGATTGCCCGGCGCTTTCATGAACATCCGGACCAGTTTGCCGACGCATTTGCGCGAGCATGGTTTAAATTGACGCACCGCGATATGGGACCGCGAACGCGTTATCTTGGCCCGGAAGTTCCCGAGGAAGAATATGACTGGCAAGACCCCATTCCAGCCGTAGATTACATGCTTTCCGACTCGGAGATTGCAGAATTGAAGGCGGTTCTTTTAGACTCTGGGCTGACCGTTTCCGAATGGGTGACCACTGCGTTTGCGGCCGCTAGCACGTTCCGCAGTTCCGACATGCGGGGCGGTGCGAATGGTGCGCGAATCCGGCTCGCGCCACAACGAGACTGGGAAGTCAATCAACCGGATCAACTCGCAAAAGTACTTGCCGAACTAGAGCGCATTCAAGCAGGCTTGGAAAAGAAGATAAGCCTCGCCGACTTGATAGTGCTGGGTGGCACTGCTGCGGTGGAAAAAGCCGCACGTGATGCAGGGTATCCAGTGTCTGTTCCGTTCGCTCCGGGGCGTGGGGATGCGACTCAAGAACAGACGGATGTGGAGAGTTTTTCCGTACTAGAGCCGGTAGTTGATGGTTTTCGCAACTATATTCCCGAGCCATACCGGGCACATGCAGCCAATCTTCTGATTGATAGGGCGCAGTTGTTGGGTTTGACTGCCCCAGAAATGACGGTTTTAATCGGTGGGTTGCGCGTGTTGGGTGCGAACTATCAAGGTACTTCCTATGGCGTATTGACGAAGTCAGTTGGCAAACTGACCAATGATTTCTTTGTTAACTTGGTCGACATGGGGATTTCATGGAAGCCCACGGAGAGTGGTATCTATGAAGGATATGACCGGGCAACGGGAGAGCGCGTATGGACGGCCACGGTCATCGACCTCCTCCTCGGTTCCAATTCCATGTTGCGCGCTATTTCGGAGGTTTATGCGCAAGACGACAATCGCGAGAAATTTGTCCGTGACTTTATTGCCGTGTGGGTGAAAGTGATGAATGCGGATAGGTTCGATCTCGGTACTAACATTGAAACACATGCCAACGTGGCGTTGGTGTAAGTGCACTGAAAGTAGGTGTGGGAGGGACGACGCGGTACCACGTCGTCCCTCCCACATTGAATAAAGAGGACCTGAGTTCAGCGGGTGCGTGCTCACCCATTAATTTCGCGATTTTCTCGCAAGAATTTCCCTCAGAGCTGGATATCGGAGATGAAGCACGACCGAACGCGCTCCCCAGACAACAGCCACGCCCAAAGCAATCTCCCAGGTGACGATGGCTGTCTGATGTGAGAAGACGGCAATGATTCCTTGAAGAGCAAAAATCACTAGCCAACTCACCAGGTATCGCCAGTCCCCTTGTATGACCCAGACCCCGTTTCGTTCATAGAGTCGCGTGAAGAATCCTTGTAAGATGGCAAACGGGATCGACACCCCGATTGAAATCACCGTGGTCCAGATTTGCACGGCGGGCACCGGGTGCGGAAGCGACTGATATGCCCAAAACAGAGCGATGGCCGGAAGAAAATAAAATCGTAAGCGACTCGGTCGCTTTGGCGTGATCTGACGCACAATGAAGTATACGAGTACTGCGAGACCGACGATGTCCGATGGTATGTTGGGCATGAATGACGCCTCCTTGAACGGAATGGGAATCTCCGACACTGTCGCCTGTTGCAGTTCAGGGGGGAAGGATGTACTGGAGATAATGTCACAGTGATGATTTTAGAAGATCAGCAAAAAAGTGTCGTCTACCGCTGGATGGGTCTTTTGGGGGAGTCTTATCTACCTATGGGTAGAATGATGGTGTTGAGATAGCATGTTGTGCTGGATGCTTCAGCCACCTGTCAGGCATGATAAAATGGGGATTGTTCGCAAAGGTTGCCGCCCTATCAGAAGTGAGGGTACCGTTGCGGTAGAAACGCCGTGGGACATTTCGGACCACACTTTGGTCAGGAGGAGTCCCCATGACGACACAGGGGGAATACACCCTTGCAAAACCAGGCGGCGATTCGTCGTGGCCGCAAGCTCAGCCGTCAGTTCATCGGAACGTTGGCTCTGCTGGCAGTCTACGGGGCATGGTCCTTTCCCAGTGGGACTGGGGACTACCGAACCGTGGTGTGGATTTATTTAGGCATTTTTATGGGCCTTGTCTGGATGCCTCGGCATTGGCGCACTCCGGTTATCCTTGGTTTGATAGCGGCTCTAGGCGCTCTTGGTATCCTTGTTCTCATCAATCTATTCGGCATGAATTCTGAATATCTGGCATTGTTACTACCGTTTCCTGGGTTTCTTGTGCGAGATGGGATGAAGACGAGATGGGCGATGATGTTTGTCGCAGGTCTGGTTGCCGCTACTTTGTTGAGCAGGGATGGGGAGTTTGGCGCCAACGTCGGATACGCTGTCTCAGAAGTTGGAATTTATTTAGGCTTTCTTGGCGCACGACTGCGTCGGGAAGCTCACGAGATCGATCAACGGCGCTTGAAGGAACTTCTCCAGGCGCATGAGCAGTTGAAGGAAGCCCATGCTGAACTGAGCCGCACACACGAAGAACTGTTGGACACGACCATACTTGCGATGCAGTCGACAGCGCTCGCCGAACGAGCCAGTATCGCGAGAGACATCCACGATGGTGTCGGACATCTTTTGACGTCTCTGGTCATTCAGCTGCAATCGTTACAAATGATGTTGCCAGAGAATCCGCAAATGGCGGCAGAACATGTTCCAGACATGTTGGCCGTGGCTCGACAGGCGGTGTCTGATGTGCGCTTAGCTGTGCATCAGTGGAGTGACGAGGACGCTGGTCTTGGACTTTCTTCTTTGCGAGGATTGGCAGAACAGGTTGCGCGCCGCGGGGGAATCTCTTGCACGTTCGAGGCGCCCCTGCAGCAGTCAGACTCTTGGTCGCGTGACGTTTCTATTGCGTTGTATCGAGTGCTTCAAGAATCGCTGACCAATGTATTGCGACACGCGAACGCGCGTCATGTTGTGGTGACGGTACTGGAGGTGTCCGATGAGGTGACGTTAACCATCGAAGATGATGGATGTTATACGGGCAATCCGCCAGTATCGTTTGGGTTTGGATTGAAGCACATGCAGGAGCGCTGCAAGGAATTAGGGGGTCACCTCGTAGTAGAGTTCAATGACGCGCTAGAGCGCGGTATGCGCGTCCGTGCCAAACTCCCGTTGAATGGAGGCGCATTCTAATCGAACCGTCCAGCACAATTCGTGTCTTGATAGTGGATGACCAGGCGATGATTCGTCAAGGCCTCGCTTACATGATTAGTGCGCAGAGCGACCTGAATGTTGTCGGCCAAGCCGCGGACGGGGATGAGGCTGTCATGGAAGCGGCGGAAAGGCGTCCTGACGTCATCCTGATGGATATTCGCATGCCGAAACAAAATGGCATTGCAGCGACAGGTAGGATTGTAACTAGCGGATCGCCTGCGAAAATTGTGTTGCTGACAACGTTTGACGACGAACAAAACCTGTTTGATGGCATTCGGGCAGGCGCGGTGGGGTATTTGCTCAAAGATGCGGATGTGCACGAACTGCTCGATGCCATCCGTCGGGCGGCGCGCGGCGAGGCAGTGTATCGCACCGCCAGTGCAGCGCGGGCATTAGCCCGTGCAGTCTCTCACCAATCGCCGCAAGAAGTCAAAGAAGTGGAGACGAGGGGGGTGCCACTGGGGCCAGGTGTGCAACCAAAGAAGTCTGTGACTGCATCGGAGGGGTTGGCTGAGCCATTGACCGAGCGTGAAATCGAGGTCTTGCAGCAGATGGCGTATGGCAAACGCAACATGGAGATTGCCACCACGCTCTCCGTATCGGAAGGGACGGTAAAGACGCACGTTCATCGTATTTTGCAAAAACTTGGAGTTGAGGACCGCACGCAGGCTGTCGTCTTTGCCCTGCGCGATGGTCTGGTGAATTGAGGCAGTCGTCGTGCCAGTCATGGGGCCTCTTTGAAGGGTGGATAAAAATGGAACAGACTTTACGGGGCGAAATCAACTATCGGATCATCGTCATCGAAGATGATCCGCAAGTGGCAAAGCTTTTGGGACGGCAACTGAGTCGCTATGGCTACGGTGTGAGCTTGTGTCAAGATTTTGAGCATGTCGATACAGTGGTGAGGACGGAAAACCCAGACCTAGTCTTGTTGGATATTAACCTGCCATTTTACGATGGGTTTTATTGGTGTCGACGAATACGCCGCTTTTCCACAGTACCTGTAATTTACATTTCATCGCGCGACGGCGATATGGACCAAGTATTTGGCTTAGATAATGGTGGCGATGAGTTTATCACCAAACCATTTCAATTAGAAGTATTGCTTGCCAAAAGCAAGGCGTTGTTGCGACGTACATGTGGGGAATATGCGGTGGGTAGGACTTCACCACGGGAAGTTTACTCTCTTCGAACGATGAAGTTGGATGTACGTAGAGCTACAGTGGATAATAAAGGGAAATCTAGTTTCTTGAGTAAAACAGAATTGGAACTTTTGCGCAGACTACTGGATGCGCAAGGAGCGGTGGTGTCCCGCAATGCCCTGCTGGAGGCTATTTGGGACGACACGCATTTCGTGGATGATAATACGTTGACTGTCAATGTGACTCGTCTGAGGCAAAAGCTTGAGAACGTAGGTATTCACGACGCGATTGTTACGCTTCGCGGGG
Organism: Alicyclobacillus sp. SP_1; assembly: GCF_024706985.1. Lineage (GTDB taxonomy): Bacteria > Bacillota > Bacilli > Alicyclobacillales > Alicyclobacillaceae > Alicyclobacillus_I. The sequence continues at coordinate 52,557 of NZ_JAMCCX010000018.1, forward strand.
TAGGATATCGTTTTGCACTATTTGACGAGTGTTCGCCTCCGGAGCCGGGACAAGATGATGAGAGCGTCCAATGAATCATAATCCGTTGCTTCTCTTTATACGGGACATGTGGCAGACTGTGCTTTTTTTCTGCATTGGCTATGCGCTGATTGTGGCGACAATTTTATTGTCTTTTCGGACATTGGTTCGTCAAAGTAATTTTATGTATGCCTATGTGCTCGGACTCACTATGCTGGTCGTGTTTTTGGTTTTAGAGTACGTTCGTCGCCATCGCTTCTATACCGAATTGGCGTATCGATTGAAGAAGGAGGCTGTTATGTCTGACGCGGTCACCATGCCAGTGACTGGAACACACGACCAACGCTTATTCGTTCAGCTTCTGCACAGGTATCACCAAGAGCACGTTCGCCAACTGGATGTCCTTATAGAGCGACAGAGAGTGTATGAACTGTTTGGAACGCGATTTGCGCATCAAATGAAGACGCCACTGACGGTCATTCAACTTCTTGAAGATGAGATGCGCCGGGAGTTCGCGTGGTCGACAGATATGGCGGAAATCGTGAGTCGACTCTCGGAAGAACGACTGAGACTGGACACTTCCGTGAACCTGATGTTGAACACTATGCGTCTGGGTTCGTTCTCTGTTGATGTCCACATTGAAGAAGTCGACCTGCAAGAGTTAGTTCGCGAAGCTGTGAACGAGCATAAAAGTCAGTGGATTCGAAGAGCAATTTATCCACGATTGGATGGGGAAGATTGCCCTGTAGTTGTGAAATCCGATCGGAAATGGCTTTTGTTTATTATGGATCAGATTATTCGCAATGCCCTTCAATACGGTTATCGTGTGGACGAAGACGGAATACCGGCTGAAGTGGCCAATTCATTTGTCATACAAATTAAAAAACGTGACCATTATGCGGTATTGGTCTTTTCAGATAACGGGATAGGGATTCCAGCGAGGGACTTGGCACATGTCTTCGAACCCTTTTATACGGGGTCTAATGGTCGGTCACATTCTAGGGCAACTGGCATGGGGCTGTATATCGTCAAACAGGTAGCCGAGCGCCTCGGGCATGACATTCGAATTGAGTCGAACGAAGGGCGAGGCACCACTGTGTTTGTGAGCATTTCCCTAGAAGATTTTCTGCGTCCACTGCTTACAACGTGAAAAGTTGCAAAATTGTAAGGGTAATAAGAGGTTTTGTAAGGGACAGCGAAGGAACTTCACGTATCGATGTGAGACATTCGACTAAGTGAAAGATGTCTGCGTAAGTGAGGGATGCCGATTGAATGTATTGCGTGCGAAGGGTTTGACCAAAGTTTACGGAACCAAAAATCCTGGTTCCTCTAAGACAGCGTTGAACGGGATTGACCTTGTTGTGAGGTCTAGTGAATTTGTTGGCATTATGGGTCCTTCCGGAAGTGGGAAAACAACGTTGCTCAATTTACTCGCAGGTTTAGATCAGGCTACGAGTGGTGAACTTTGGATTCAAGATACTAATATGTCCAAATGTACACCAGAACAAATGGCTGTGCTTCGCCGGAAAAGTATAGGGTTTGTGTTTCAAGATTACAATTTGCTAGACACGCTCACACTATTTGAAAATGTGACACTGCCGCTAGCCTTAGATGGTCAACGAGGGAAAAAAGTCAATCAGAGAGCTGAGGAATTGTTAGAATATCTTGGATTGAGAGACGTCATGCGCCAATATCCATATGAAGTTTCCGGCGGACAGCAACAGCGAACTGCGGTTGCGCGGGCATTAATTCATAATCCAGCGTTGATTTTGGCGGATGAGCCTACGGGCAATTTAGACTCGGGATCGGCTCGGTCCTTACTAGAGCTGCTTCAGCGGTTAAACCAAGAAAACGGAACCTCTATACTCTTGGTTACACATGACCCGTTTTCTGCTAGTTACTGCCAAAGAATCGTGTTTATCCGTGATGGTAGTGTGTTTGCAAACTTAGAAAAAGCAGACTCGAGAGAATCTTTCTTCCGAGAAATTTTAGATACGCTTGGCGTGCTGGAGGGGACGCAGCAATGATGTGGCTTAGCTTTGCGTTCAAAAATAGTGTGCGGAGTCTGCGCCGCTACGTAAATTACCTTGCTGCATGCTCATTCGCTGTCATGATATTTTATATGTTTTCTGCGTTTGTATTAAACCCTGCAGTTCACCATGGATACATGACACATACAGCTCAGCAGGTGCTTGCATCATGCCAATTCATTGTGATAGTTTTCGCCGCTTTCTTCATCTTCTTCTTTCACAGCGGTCTGTTACGACTGCGCAGCAAAGAATTTGGACTACTTTTAACACTGGGCATCATCCCCAAGCAGATGGGACGATGGATATTTTTCGAGAGCTTGATACTCGGTTTCGTATCGATCGTTTCTGGAATGATTTTAGGCCTCTTGTTCTCCAAGTTGTTTCTATTGACTATGGCAGCCGCTCTACAATTACCACACGTAATTCCATTCGCAGTGCCGCCGGCTTCTGTGCTACTGACAGCAGTATTTTTCGGAGCTTTATTTCTGTGCGAAGCCTATTTGGCTTCGCGGCGTGTGATGGGATTGTCGCCGACAGCGCTCTTCGTGGAACAGAGGTCAGCTCAAAAGGTGCCAAGGTATTCGGTTTGGTGGATTGTGATAGGGTTGACTTGTCTTGGAGCAGGATATTATATGGCTGTTTCGGAAAGTCGTGAATTTATCAGAGACTTGATACCTATCCTCATTTTGACAAGCGCAGGGACATACTTTCTCTACAGTCAAGTACTGATCATGATTCTCACGGTGCTACGGCGTCGTGCGCTGAGCGGGGTCAGTCTCTTGGTTGTAAGTCGATTGATGTATCGCCTTAAAGACAACGCCCGGGTATTAACAGTGGTCACGATGTTGACCGCGGTCGTTCTGACGAGTATGGGCTCCGTGCTAGGTCTGCAGCAAATCGTGGGGGAAAACTCTCTGAGGGTCAACCCGATGAATGTTATGATAGCCAGTAATGCGGCTAACTCTACACACTTCTCAGCCACTCGTTTGCGTCATATATTAAACACTCACGGAGTCCGAATCGCGGCAGAAAATACGTCGTCCATCTTCGTTGCGACACTTCGCACAATGTCTGGACAGTGGGTGGGGGTTCAAGTTATGTCCCTGTCCACATACAATTCGCTACGAGCCGAGTTTCTTACCGACTCGCGGTTGAAAAAATATATTCCTGCTCTTCCGAGGATTCGTACGGCTCACGCAGAATTGATGGTACCATATCCCCTTATTGTGTCCAAAAGACTTACGCCTATCCGTGCAGAGCTAAAGATAGGTCGCGCGGTCGAAACGATCCACATCCAGAAACAGTCGAATGTTCGAGTTGTGGACGAATCGAACCAGCTTCCTGATTTTGAACTTGTGGTCTCGAACGAGGACTACAGAAAATGGGAACTTGATATTCCCAAGTCCATGAAATGGACAATTTATAGCGCGATGTTGTCTCATTGGGTAAAATCACGCTCCGCGGTGCGTCAGATACAAGACGCTGTTGCTTCCAGGAACCTGGCTGTGTCGGCAACCGTGACGGGTTTCAAACAAACACAAGAATTACTGTCCGTCATGCTGTTCTCAGGTTTCTTCATCAGCACTCTGTTCTTTCTTACTGCTGGCGGTTCTATTTATTTTCGACTGGATTCACGACTCGAAGAGGACCGCAAACAGTTTCGCACATTTCAAAGGTTGGGTTTACAACGAAAAGAAATTGGTCGCTTGCTTTCCATAGAGTTACTCTTACTGTTCTTTGTTCCTGTCGGTGTTGCGCTAGTGCACAGTACAGTCGCTATCATCGACCTCGGGCATCTTGTGCTACTGAGTGCAGGTGAATGGGGAATTCTCGCCATAGTGGCCGCAGTATATTGCATCCTCATGTTCATCTTCTTTGGAGTTTCGAGGATAAAGTATCTTCAACGCGCTATGAATCAAACCATGGGTTGATTTCCATGATATATCAGTTGGAACCTGGCTCATAATTGGGTTGCAAGCTTTGAATCTTTATGCGTTGATATACTAAAATCTATCAATCTGAATGTGCCTGAAACAGTCGGCTAAATTAAGGGGTCCGCAATGAATTGGTTCAAGAAGTCGATGTTTTCGAATCAGCGATTTTTGCTCTGGTTCTGTGGCCAAGGCATCTCTTATTTTGGGGACTCCATCGCTGCTGTGGCCATCCCAATCCTAGTTCTCACCTACACGCAGTCGGCGTTTTTGATGGGTTTGGTCGGTGCCTTAGAAGTTGTTCCGGTGTTCGTCATCGGGTTGGCAGCTGGTGTTTGGGTCGACCGATGGAGCCGCAAAAAAGTGATGCTCGTATCGGACTTCGGCCGAGCGCTGGTCATGGGGCTCATCCCGGCGGCCTCTTTAGCCCACGCGCCGATGATGCCGGTGGTTGTGGTTGTAGCAATCGTCAGCGGGACCTTGGCAGTGTTTTTCGGCGCAGCTTACACGGGACTGATTCGGCGAGTTGTGGGCGAAGGAGAATTGGGACGCGCCAATGGCTATTTTGAAGCGATTGAGAGTATTGCGTATGGTTTGGGGCCGTTATTCGCGGGTGTTTTGACATCGAAAATTGGAGCGTCTTATACCATCGGCATAGATGCACTGTCGTTTTTGTTTTCGGCCATATCCATACTTGGGTTACGTAGTGTCGACAAACGGAGCACGCCCGGTTCGAAAACCACTGCAGGTTTTTTCTTGGAAATGAAAGTGGGAGTTCAGACAGTCTTGAAGGACTCGGTTCTGAGTGCGGTTACTCTCCTTTGGGGGAGCAACCGCTTTGTGTTTGCGGCGCTCATTCCGGCTCTCACATTCTTTGTTCTTAAGACATTTCATGGGGATTCATTCCAGGTCGGCGTGGCCGTTAGCTTATATGCGGTCGGTTCTCTCATCGGAACTTTAATTGGCTCGCGAATACCGACGCATTTGGGCATGGCGGTAGGCATGGGTGCGCAGCTGTGCATGTTTGTCGGTGCCGTCTTCCTCTCTATTGCTGCATCAATTGACATAGTGTTTGGGTGCGCAGCCATGCTGGGGGTTGGCGAAGGGTTGCTTTTAGTTATTTATTTGACCTATCGGGTAGGCAGAGTGCCCGAAGAGGTAGTCGGGCGCGTTTATGCGGTCACGTCGACGGCTACTCTCGGCATGGGAGGCATTGGATACCTCGTCGTTGGCAGTTTGTTAAATATCTGGGGTAGCCATGTAACTTGGATGGTTCTAGCGGCGCTGTCCATTATGGGCGCAGTATCGTCTTATGTTATCTCCAAGCAAAATCGCGCCGCTCATAGGTGACGAATCTCTCGTGCCTCGAATCGACGGTCTCTAGGATGGTTGGGTGGTTGGTCTAATGACGATCTCGATGCAGGATTTTCCTTCCACTGTGTGTAAGTATAGGGCGAGAATTTTTCGGGTTATGTCTGGCGCGTGTTGACGCTTCATCAGGGATGGTTAGGGGTGAGACAGTTGACGGTATTTCTGAATCAAGAACTGGCGCGTAAAATCGAATATGGTGTCGTTCGAGGGAATCGAGATCTCGTGGAGGCTTGGAATTCATCAGGATTCTCAACGACGGTGATGACCAAAGAGTTCAATCACGCTCTCGCTATATATGGTGGCGCTGAATGCCCTGTCAATGAAACAGTAGGCCTTGGAATGTTTTCTCCAGTTGCAGAGTCAACAATCGAAGAAATTGAGCGCTTTTATCATGCGAATCATCACGCATCTGTCATTCGAGTATGTCCGTTAGCTCATCCTTCGCTCATCGAATTAACACGCCAACGAGGGTACGTTCTTAATGGGTTCTCGTATCGCTGGATTCTCGACTTAAATTCTTGGGAGCCGCGGTGTGAAGTGGCGGATTCGCGCGTCCGGATGGCTGCGAAAGAGGAAGAAATGGAGTGGGCGCGTGTCGTTGCTGCGGGGTTTGCCGATGTTGACGCAGTTCCGGTTGACCAAAACCTTGATTTAGACAGAGCATTTTTTCGCATGCAGAACAGTGTACCCGTCCTAGCTTTCGAAAATGGAGTTGCCGCCGCCGGAGGAATCGTTGCATTAGGCGATGAAGTTGCCGCTCTGTTTGCAACCAGTACTCGTCGGTCGTATCGAAAGCGGGGGTTGCAGACAGCGTTGCTGGATTGGAGGCTTCGTTTTGCGAAAGAAAATGGCGCTACTATAGCAACCATTGAGACTGACCCCGGCTCAAACTCACAGCGCAACGCGGAAAGGATGGGGTTTCGATTGGCCTACGTAACCGCCGAGTTAGTCAGGCCCGCTCAGAGTTAGATTCCGCCATGTTACGAAACGATGGCGGAAGACCGGATCGTCGGATAGAGAAGGAAAATGGAAACGGAGGGACGAACAGTGACAACCAAGGAAACCACACGGGTTATGAGATTCACTCCAGAAATGTATATGGACTATCACGTACGTCGTATGGGAATTCAAATTGAAGATATTGGTGTTGCACCGACTGTCATCATGACGTGGTTTACGCGAATTCGGGAGTCACTCACTAGCGCGGTGAATGGCTGTGTCTTATCCAATGCACCATTTCGTCACGCCATATCTGGGGAGATAAATTCGACTCCCGTAACCATCGTGCAGTGTCCAATCGGAGCTCCGGGTACCATTTCCCATATGGAGGAGTTGATTGTTTGCGGAGCCCGCCGTTTTATCGGAATTGGAGCAGCGGGGAGTTTGCAACCGGACAACCCAATCGGAAGTTTGCTGATTCCCGATGAGTGTGTTCGTGACGAAGGGACATCTCGGCATTACCTACCGGAAGATGCGGTCGTATGTGCTACACCCACACTGCAGAGCAGGCTGGTTTTTTGTGCCCAATCGCTCGGATACTCGGTCTCCGTCGGGCGTCATTGGACCACGGACGCTATCTACAGAGAGCCTGTGAGCGACATCCATCGTCATCGCGAGTCTGGGGTTCTTGGAGTAGATATGGAAACCTCCGCGATGTACGCGCTAGGACAAGTGCGCGGCGTAGAGGTTGCGAACGTGCTGGCCGTGAGTGATGAGTTGTGGCATGCGTGGAACCCGGCTTTTGGCTCTGATGCTCTTGACGCTGGATTGGAACGTGCGTGTGAGATAGCGTTGGCAGCAACTGTCTGAAGTTTGACTGACTCTTTGCCGATTAAAATACATCTTGATGGCGCGGCGGATAATTGTGACTAGGAATGCAAACGAAGTGCCTGTCACTGCGAATGCAGATCATCGCTCAGCATGTATACAGGGATGGGCACTCCGTCGTTCCGTCACAGACTTGCTCCTTCCGCAACAATGTACATCGGGAACACGAAAGTCGTTTTAAATCGCAGACCGCTCCTCAGAACTCAACGACGGTTGGGGTCGGTGTCGACCTTGTTGCTCATTCCTCATTCTCGGTGTAACGCAGTGTGTGGACAAACATTGAAACTAGTGTGTCGACCATCTCATCAGACTGCGCTTGCAGCAAGGCGGCATTATCTTTAAAACTGCAAATCATCAGTACGTGATGAAATAGTTGTCCATAGAACATTCGTGACATGAGCTTGAAATTTCTCTCGTCAATCTTCTGTTGTTGAGCTAAGTCTGTTAGATACTCCGCTAAGTGCTCTTCTAGCCGCCTTGGAATGGTGTAAATTAGGTCTGCAAGGGATGGATTCCTTGGTATTTCCATGATTCCAATGCGAACGTAGTCTAAATTTTTGTACTCGGCTTCTAAATAGGTGTGAGCGAGGAGAGTCAAATCCTCACGCAAATTCCCTTGTAGTTGTGCATTTAGTTTCTCTGATAACATAGAGGTGGGTGCATAATGAGAGAGGACTTCGCGAAATAAATTCTCCTTTGACCCAAAGTGACGAAATAAAGTAATCTCATTAACTTCCGCCATTTGCGCAATATCTCGCGTTGCACTTCCGTCATATCCTTTGATAGAAAACAGCGACAGAGCCGCTTCCATAATCCGCTCACGTGTGTTCGACTTCTCCAATGTGGGCACCTCGTATCGTCATACAATCGTTGAGTCAGGGTAAACTTTTGAAGCATCTCATCCATCGTGACTGCCAATGTTGACTGCATCGGGTAAACCAAAGAACAGAATCTCAAAAGCGGGATTTCATTAAAAGTATTTCAAAAGTCTGCCTAGGTTCATCGTGAATCATAACATTGACATTTTTATTTTATCAGGTTACCGTAAACGTTGCAAGCAAGTACTTGCATTTTGTGAAAGGTGGGCCATTGACGAATGCAGAATGAATCGAAAGTCTTGGTTACTGGAGCAACAGGAAACGTGGGTCGTGAAATTGTTAAGCAGATGTTGGGCGTGGGCCAGGCAATTCGCGTCATGAGTCGCAATGTGGATAAGGTAACGTTTGCCAACCATGTGGAAGTTGTCGGTGGAGATTTGACAAATGCAATCCAGGTGAAGGAGGCACTCAAAGGAGTTCGCAAGGTCTTTCTCATTCATGTACCCGGTGCCGACTCATTTCCACAGGTTTGTCGCGAGATGGGAGTTGAGCACATTGTCTTCCTCTCATCGAGTGCCATTGAGTCCGCGACAGAAAATGCCATCGGACGCATGCATGCCCATACGGAGTCTCTGATTGACGAATCGCATGTGGACTGGACATTTCTGAGACCGGATGCCTTTATGTCAAATTCGCTTCAATGGGCAAAGGCCATCAGAGAAGAAGGGGTTGTAAGAGCAGCATTTGGTCATGTGAAGTCCACCCCGATAGACCCGAGAGACATTGCAGCGGTCGCCGTGAAAGCGCTCTGTTCTGTGGGACATGCACGAAAAATTTACACCTTGACTGGACCAGAGACGGTCACACCGAAAGACCAAGCTCAAATCATCCAGGGCGTGCTCGGCAAGAAAGTTGAATTTATCGACATTCCTGGCGAGATGGCTCGGCAGCAAATGTTGCAATACGCTCCAAAGGAAATCGTTGATGCGTTGTTCACCTTGTCGGCAGATTCGCTTGCAGACCCTAAGCCCCCTACAAAGACCGTGGAAGACGTCACTGGCATGCCAGCACACACGTTTGAGCAATGGGTGATGGACAACAGGGCGGCCTTTCGTTAAAGCATCAAGAATAAGCAGGTCTTGTAAAATTGGGCCTGCTTATTTTCATAGACCGTTTGTGGAGTCAATCAGGTACTGATGAAACGCCACGCATGCGCGCACCATTTTCGAGTCTTCTGTCACAGCCTATCTGTCCACCTCACTGAGTTTCTTCGCGCTCCACCGTGCGCTACACTGCATAAAAGGATTAAAATGGATTAAAATGGACTAACCGGATGTCATGTCGGTCCGGCATGGAGGTGCTTACGCCGACGACATTGTTGGGGCGTATCCGGATACTTGTCTGCAGGGACTAGCAAGTCTAGGAATCATGCGAGTGGTAGCTTGTGCTGAACTAAACCTGTCCCGTGCACAGAACAGAGAAGGGTTGGGCCGAGACCGTCAAGGGACTGGACAGCTTGCAGGCCCTGACATCCACATTATGTAGCGGGCCAATGGAGCGATGACATACCATGCAGTGGAAGCGATGCAAGTGACAGGCTACCTAGTCCAGAGGACGCGCGCTTTGGTCCCAGAACCCATTTGGACATGGAGCAAAATGTAAGAGTGTGCTATTGTAAATTTGTTGTTTCCACGAGGACCTCATACGCTGGATAGACAGTGCAGAATTGGGGGAAGGGGTGTTACTGTGAAAGACAGTGTATTTGGAATCATCGGCGTCACTATGCTCGTCACGACAGCGATTACAGGTTGTTCCACTTCCGCTACTCAATCCACTCATGTCACTCATACTGTTGTCAAAACGCATAGGGCGATAGCACCATTGACAAAAACCGACGTCACGAAAGAGTTAGAAGGGCAGACAAGTGCGAATGTCTTTCATGATATTCATATGATTACTCTGAAAAATGTCGGCACTCGAGCGTATTCCCTATTGTCTTTTCAAGAGAACGGACAATTGAAGTATGCGGTTGTTTTCCGTTCACCATCGCAAGGTACTGGTATGGGAATTGTGTCGGTGACACACGTCAAGGGACAGCCATTAGAAGCAGGTCAATTAGTGGGCAAAGATGGCTATAACTTTGTTGCTGGAGTGGTGGTGCAGGACCCAAGTGTGAAGCGTGTGGTTCTCACCTTTACGAATGGCAGCGTGAAACAAGCCCCAATACGAAATGGGTATTTTTGGTTCTTTGGTAAGGTTGGAACATCACAGTCAGATGCTTATTTACAAGGTATGATGGGTGTGACTGACCACGGGCAAATAGTCGTCAACGCGGCTCCTGGTTTTTCCTAAAAATCAGAATAAAGACGAATCGATTCAGAGGAGGCACACCGGTGGAGTTAACAGGAATTCATCATCTGACCGCGGTCTCGGCTCGCATTCGCGATAATTATCAGTTTTACACAAAGGTCATGGGCATGCGTCTTGTCAAACGCAGCGTCAACCAGGACGACGTCAGTGCTTATCACTTATTCTACAGTGGAGACAAGCGTGGTGTTCCCGGCAATGACTTAACTTTTTTTGACTGGGATATCGCGCAAGAACACCGAGGCACCCGCAGTATTATTCGGACGTATTTGCGGGTGAGCGGGCATGATGCCCTGTGTTGGTGGGCAGATTGGCTTGCCGATCACGGTATCGACCATGCTGGTATTGGCGAATTGGACGGTCGTGCTACTCTCTTCTTTGAAGACCCAGAGGGGCAAAGACTTGCACTGATAGACGACGGTGGAGACGGCGCGCTCCATCAGCCATGGGAACGGAGTTTTGTTCCTGCTGAAAATCAAATTCGTGGCCAAGGTCCGATTCTGCTGAGCGTACCGAAGTTACACCACACCGACTGGATGCTGACCAATGTGTTAAACATGCGTCAAGTGCGCCAATATGCGCATCCGGACGAAGGTATTGTCCATGTCTATGAAATGGGATTGGGTGGACCACACGCAGAGTTGCACATCACTGAGCAACCAGACTTGCCACCATGCCAGATGGGCGCGGGTGGGGTACATCACGTGGCACTCCGAACGCCGAATGACGAAGAATTTCATGAATGGACGAAGCTCATTACTTCAAAGGGTATACCCAATAGCGGCGAAATCGACCGCTACTGGTTCCGTAGCCTGTATTTTCGTGAACCGAATGGCATTTTGTTTGAAATTGCCACGGACGGTCCCGGATTTTCGGTGGACGAAGACGCAGAGACTCTTGGTGAAAAAGTGGTTCTCCCGCCATTTTTAGAAACTCGGCGCGCTGAAATTGTTGCGAATCTAAAGCCTATCGATTGAGCAGTCAGACATCGGTGGTGCGGACGTTGCCGATTTCAATTTAGGCCCTCATGCCATCTTAGCAACGACATGGCAAGGTTTCCAATGTATAAAATCTCAGACGTGGATGTTCATTTTGCTGTTTGACGTATACGTTCAGACCGCTCTGCGTTGTAGGTTGGGTGTGTGATGGGGTGCTGGTTTCATTTTGTAAGGCGTGATGGTTAAACCACCCTTAGGAAGGGGCGCAGATGATGGACAATTTGAAGCCAGCTCGCATATACTCGTACGCAAGACTCATGTATGTCGTGACTTACGCTATTTTAGTCATAGGGCTGTTTCTATGGGACTTGACCATTATGGCTCGCATACCATGGACCAGCCACGACGGTATAAATTGGTTTCAATTTGACATCCCGTCGCTCTGCATGGTCATTTTGGTATGGCTCCCGGCTCTTCAGAACGTGTCTTACCGCAGGAACGTGCTTAACATTCTAGTAGATGAGGCAAACTCAACCTGCATGATAGCAGAAGGGAGATTTGCTGGGCGCTGGCGACTTCGCAAAAAGTCATCACAATCCATGTCCACTCTGAAAGTTCTCGCAATTTTTGGGCTGGTATTGATTGCTATCATTGTTGCAATCGATATTTCTTTGTTACTAAAGCAGTCCTGTAATGAAGCAATTTAAGATTTGCTAGATTAAAAAACCTCCTGGTATCGTGGTAGGTGACGAAACCA
>NZ_JAMCCX010000019.1 GCF_024706985.1 Alicyclobacillus sp. SP_1
TCCCTACCTCGACCGGACTCTCACCGGTTAGTTGTGCCTAGCTTGGCTAGGCGCGCTGTGCGGAGTTTGACGCTCACGCTGAAGTTTCACATGAGCCGTCACTTTTATTGACAATGACGATCATTTAATGTAAAATTCATACTAATTATATGAATAAACTGTCATTGCCATCCGCTAGATTTTGCGGTCGGAGGTGACCATACTGACACATCTGAAGTGGTCGGTCTTTTACGTCTCTACACTCATGGTCATCGTAACTATCCTTTATACGGAATGGAAAATTCCTGAAGGAAGTTCCCTTCTGTTAAGAATTTCTATTTATGTTACTGGATTTGTATATTGGGTTGCAGGGGCGTCAGTCTACTTGTATTCGTCCAACCATCAATCCTTTGGATGTTTGGCCCTCAACGTGGCTGGTCTTGTTCTTATCTTGTCTGCATTAGACTCGTCTTATGTAACCTTTTCGTGGTTGCGACTCATCGTACAATTGACGGCTATCTTACTTCCAAGTCTGTTAATTCGCTCTTATTTGGCGCTGAGTTCGCTTCAAAGCACAGTTATGCAACGCATCGTGTATCTGTTCGATATCACTGCCCTACTTTTATCCATCATTGCTGTCTTAGGAGTTTATTCGGGAATCACTGGTTTTTCAGTCATCATTCTCACGCTCATCAGCCTCGAATTGGCGGTTGCGCTTGTCGTGCTTGGTGGTCTGTGGATGAAGGAGGACTCAGTAGAACGACGAAACCAGATTCGGACGGTCATGTTCGGTAGCCTAATACAGTTCTTAGTCCTATTCACACTTTCTATAATCGGCTATTCTGAAGGTCTAGCTTGGCTTTGGCCGATTACCTCCGTCATTCTTCCGCTTTCTGTATCTCTATCGATTCTGCGCGGTCGTTTTATGGACATTGAGTTGAGTCGTCAATTCGTTTACATTTTGCTGACAGCTGCTATCTCCTCAACATACTTGATAATTTTTTATTTGATTTCCAGTGGCATACCTCGCAGTCATCATACAGTTCTCTCGATGTTGGTCATCGCACTTTTATCCATTTGTTTGATTCCGCTTGTCCGGACCACGCATCATTTAACAGACTTTGTCATCTATCGGGACCACTATGACTTTCGAGGACTGCTGCGCCAGATGATTGTTACCATTCCACTCATGGAAGACGCTAAAGAATTGGGAAAGTATGTTTGTATTCATTTGACACAGGCTCTCAATCTCGAGTGGTGTACCGTCGCGGTCCTTGTCTCCGGAGAGATGAAGCCGATTTACGCAACTGGATTTTCGGATACAGGCAAGATAATGGACTGCCTGAAAGTCTCTTCATCTTCTCGACGGATTTCACTTCAAGTTAATCAGCATCAGATTGGCGAAATTGTGTTTGCTAGCAAACGTTCGCACATGAGACTTCGTCCCATTGACGAAGACTTGCTGGATACCATCGCTCATCACACGGCGGTTGTACTGGACAACTATCAGTTGGTTAAAGACCTCAACGCCCGCGTCCAAAAACTCCAAGAGACCGAGGCGGAGCGCAGTATCCTGTATCGGCGCCTCTTAGAGAACGAAGAGGAGGCCCTTGCCAGATTCTCACGGGAGCTTCACGATGGAGCGCTGCAGTCCCTATTTCATCTCATTCGAATAAGCGAAATCGATTCAGAGACACCATCATCTCTCCTCAGCGAGATTTCTGAGCTAGGGCGGGATATTGTGTTAGAGCTTCGCGAAATTTGTGCCGACCTCAGGCCACACGTACTCGACCAATATCCGCTGCCGCTTGCCCTCGAGAGTTTGATTGAGCGCTACCAGAGTCATTCTAACCTCGAAATCGACTTCCAGACAATATCGGCTGGACCGAGCTTACCTCAACAAATCGATAAGAAAGTTGAGGTCATGCTGTACCGAGTCGTACAGAGCGCACTATCCAATGTGCTTCGGCATGCGCAAGCCACGAGCGCAGAAATCGCGCTCAAGTATGAAATCAACAGTATTCACCTGAATATATCCGATAATGGTGTCGGATTTGCCGTCCAAGAATCCGATCTCATTCGTCTGAGTGAAGGTGGTCACATGGGTATCGTCGGTATGTTCGAACGCATCCGAGGAATCAATGGAACCTTGAGGATATCGAAGGGAGAGCAGAGAGGGACGGTTGTCGCAGTGTCTGTCCCGCGCCCGGCAGACGGGATGACACATCAATCGCGAAGGAGTCTGGATCTATGGGAATACGTGTAATGCTCGTCGATGACCATTGCTTGTTTCGAGAAGGGACGGCGCAATTGCTCAGTGCTGAACCTGCGATGGAAGTGGTCGGATTAGCCGACACCGCAGCGCAGGCAATGGCACTCTTCAAAGAGATTCATCCAGATGTCATGATTGTAGACATCAACCTGCCCGATCAAAATGGATTCTACCTAGTTCGAGAACTCTCCACTCAAACTCCTGTTCCTAAGTTTTTGATACTAAGTGGATACGATGACGCAAAGTACGTTCGGACCGCCTTTCAAATCGGCGCCTCCGGTTTTCTGTGCAAGACATGTAGTCACCAAGAGCTCGTTCAGGCCATTGTCAATGTTTACGCAGGACAGATGGTCTTTTCAAACCACTTACTCAGTGGGAATAACCGTACAGCCTTCTTCTCGACTCCCGTTCAAGCAACAAAACGGGAACTGGAAGTGCTGGCGTTGGTGTCGCGGGGTCTGAGTAACAAACAAATTGCTGACCACATGTACGTCAGTGAACGAACGGTTCATTACCATGTGGGAAACATACTTTCTAAGCTGGATGCGGGGTCTCGGATGGAGGCCGTCATCAAAGCGAAAGAGGCTGGATGGCTGAGCGATTGACCATTATCCGGCCCAGCCAAAAATGCAATGCTTGCCGCGTGTCCGCCGAATGCGATCCATTCCGAGTCCAATCGCATTCGTTCCTGCTGGGCAAGCCGTGACAGTCGTGAGAATTGGGCCTGGAATCTTACATTTATTCGCCAAAGAGTGACCGCCGCACTCGCACATTGAACGCATGACGGCAGTCAAGTTGGGAGCCTCGCCGTGTTTCATCTATCACATGGCGTGGCTGACTCGACGGATCCCAACGTCGTCCCTAAGACCAGTGCTGTCCGCTGAAACAAGTCTTCAACGGGAATCCCACTGTTTTGTAGGGCTTTATTTGCGGCAGACTGCAGTCATCTTGAGGGACACGCCACCTCATGCGCGCGCATCACTTCTGTCTTTTCGATTTCTACAGCACTGTTAATCCCGCACCTTGCACCGTCAAATTTGCTTAATGATCCGAAGACATTTCTCCCTGCACGTATCCGTCCATGAGCCGATCCGTACCCGCTCCAATCTGTTAGTGGAACGTCCGGTCTGCGCCATGGCCTCCAGCAGTATGACACCAGGTAAAACAGGATGGTCGGGGAAATGTCCTGTAAACCATGGTTCTGTCCTAGTCACGGACTTAAGTGTGACTGCACGCCCGTCTTCGATGCACTCCACCTTGTCAATCAACAAAAATGGGTGACGATGTGGAAAGTATGTGGATATCAGGCTGTCTAACACCGGATTCATTGAAAGCACCTCCTCATGTATCAAAGCGAAACCGTGAGAGCCCTACGAGAAAGAACGCGATGGCAAATCCACAGAGGACGGCAATGTTCGGCAGAACTTGAACCACATTCGCTCCTTTGATGATGATGTCTTGGTAAGCGGACATTGCCCATCCCTGTGGAATTGCCATCGCAACGTTCTGCATAAATCCCGGCATTAGAAACAACGGCACGTAACAGCCGGCCAGTGTAGCCAAAGTGAAGACGAATAAGGTTGCGAGGCCAGTTGCCTGTGCTTGCGTCTTGCTTAGTGCCGTAATCATCAAACCGAATCCGTTTGCAGCAGCTACTGCTGCACAAGAGACCAAGAATAGAGCGGGCAAGTTGCCCAAGTGCATGTGGAACAACAACCGTCCAACAGCGAAGATAACCGCAACCTGCCCAAATCCAATAATAATATTGGGAAGAAGTTTGCCCAAGAGAATGGAATACCGCCTGACTGGACTCGTCAACAAGCGCCGTAACGTTCCCCTTTCGCGCTCCATGAACATATATTGTGCAATCGTGCTGGCAATGAAGAACAAAAACGCGACCGTGAATCCGGGAATGTACTGCTCGGACGCAGTCGGTTGAATCGACTTGTTGCTACGATCCGCTTGTCTTGGCACGACTTGTGTAGCGGGAGTCGCCATAATTGCGCTTAGATCTCTCTTGAACTGCACGGAGTCTGATGAAGCCGCAGCATGCACGAGCGCGCTTTGCCGGGTACCGAGTGTTTGAGCAGCCATATAGGAGTTGATTTCACCGAGTACTAATCTTGCGTCTGTGAGCTCATCTGGATCCTCATAGAATTGAATAGTCCGTCCATTATTCGATACCAGTACTGCCCCAACAACCTTTCCTGCCTGAACGAGAGACTTTGCTCTGGATTGAGTGTCCTTCTGCCATTTTACACCAGGTATCTTTTCCAATCCCGTAACTATACTTGTGGCACTTGACGACGATGCAACGACCGGTATTTTTACGGGTGATTTGTTTGCTCCACCGCCAAATACGCCGCCAAGCGCAAAGGTCAGTACGACGCTAAACATGATAGGTAGTACAAACAAGTTGATGTAGGTACCACGGTCTTTCATCAAAATAAGAAAGTCTTTCCAAAATACACGTATCGTCTTCAAGTTCATTTCTCCTCCATTTCAATGATTAGGATCTTTTCAGATGTTTACTCGTCTCGCAGTCCGTTTCCTGTAAGTTGAATAAAAACGGTTTCTAGAGATGGGGGTAGAATTTGACAGGATTCCGGATTCGGCGCTATATCACTCAGAATCGTCGTCAAAATGTTCACCGCATTTTGCAGATGTCTGGCTGAAATCGTCAAATACGCTTCGTGCTGTTGCCAGCTGACTTCCGACTTGTCTTGCAGCAGATGCACTGCGCGCGCCAACTCTGCTTCGGTCAGTTTTAAACGAACAACCGATGAACCGTAGCGTTCTAGAATGTCGCGGAGTTTGCCTTGTTCAATAATTTTCCCATGATCGATAATCGCTACCTCATTACAGAGCGTCTCTACCTCTTCCATGTAGTGCGTCGTATAGAGGATCGTCATGCCCTCCTCATTAAGCTCCCGTAAGGTTTCAAAGATATGATTCCGCGACTGCGGGTCTACACCTACGGTCGGTTCATCCAAAATCAGCACTTGTGGTCTATGCAACAATGCAGCCGCAATATTCAAACGGCGTTTCTGTCCTCCACTGTACTTGCCTACAGCAAGTTTCCTCGCGCGTTCGTGCAGGCTAACCCGCACCAAAGCATCCTGTACTCGCTGCTTCAACACTCTTCCACGTAATCCATACATGGATCCAAAGAACATTAAATTATCCCAACCATTGAGTTCTGGATATAAGGCGAGGTCCTGTGGAACCACGCCAAGCATCTGCTTGACGCGTGCAGCATTGCGGCGTGTATCATAGCCGACCACTTGGCAATCCCCGCTATCGCTCTTGATAAGCCCAGAGATAAGTGAAATGAGCGTGGTTTTTCCAGCACCATTTGGGCCCAGCAGCCCCATAAACGTTCCTCGCTCCACCATTAGATTTACGCCGTCTATCGCGACAGACTGTCCGTATTTCTTGGTTACACCATTGAGCACCAATGCTCTTCCGACCGTGCTAAGACTCGCCTCCGACGACACTTCTGACGCTACTGTCACTTTCATCTCCTACCCTCCATGAATGTATACATTGCCTATGATATTGACATTAAGATGAGCCCGACACGTCAGAATTACCGGGAAAAAACCTGTTATTTTTACTAGGTTCATTTTGAAAGTGACCATGTACATTTGATTTGTAATTTTCGTTCTACTCGGCATTTGGGGAAGATGACAGATATGACTGCTCGGCAAGAATGCGCCATGAACGGTATACGGAACGTCATGACCACTCGTTTGAACCTAAATCTGGACGCTGGAACCAGCTGTTGATACCGCCTCCAAACAAGTCAAAATGTCTTTTACAGTGACGACGAAGCCGCGCTACCAGCGCTATGGCAGACCATATCGCTTGTAAGCAAAGAGCGCAGCGCGTATGCCGTTCTTTAACGCGGAAGAACCTGTGGGAAACTGGCAAAGCCTTATAGGAACCCCTTCGCGAAGATTTTATATGCTATGAATAATCGGCGCGCGCTTTGGAAGTCCGTGCGGGAAATCCCCCCTGAGCCGCTGGCGTGGTATGCGTGGGCGACATTGATGGAACAGCTACTCAAGTGGCTTTGTGGAGTAACCTCTGCAAACACCGGGCATCGAGTCGCGGCATTCATTCATCTACAGGGGCCCCGCTGTGTAATACACCTCGCCCTTCTGCAGCACCGGCTTGGCCATTCAGCAGAGGCGAATCGCTGGTTCACATACTTGTTTCAGATGCCGTCACTTCTTCAAGACAAGACTAGCTATGCAAGAGCGGCGCAGATATAAACTGAATAGCATGCAGAGAATCAAGAGAAATCTGCAAGTAACAGAACTGAGGATTCCATATGAACCAAGTTGTACTCATTACAGGTGGTATAGGGGGTGTCGGTCGTGTCATCTCGAGTCGCTTCGCTCTGATTCAAACAATACTCATCCTTACTTACTTGTAAAACACAGAAGCAGCAGAAGCGGCACAGTATGAACTGATAGCCTCTGGCGCGAGATGTCGAAGTGCACAGCACACATATGCGAAACCCTGAAGAATGCGAACATGGAAAATATTCGTGGCCAAGTACTTGTGGTAGACGGTGGAGTTATTCACTTCGATAGCAGAAGGGGGACGTTCATGAACACCTTAAGCAGCAACCAGCAATCCATTACCGTACACTTTCGAAATCTGTTGGTGGGGACCATCGGTTCTGCGGTTGTAGTTACCGTTCAAAAAGGTGGTGTGGATCTGTTTTTGCCGATTCTTTTAGGCTGGTTTGTGCTGTCCATATTTTCTATACAAAATACACATAATGCTAAAAACTTTGTAATGTGGAATATAATTCTCATTATAGCAGACAGCATCCTGGATGTATTCGCAATGGGCCTGCATTTTCCGCACTGGATTCATGCTCCATGGGTTCTGCCTTGGAGATCTGCCAGTCCAGGACAGTCTTGGACAATCATTTACTGGATTTTTTTGTGGGGCATTGCGGTGCCCAATCGCACATTAGCTCTGTTGGATAGGGTCAAACTCGGTCATAGTAAAATAGTGCTTTTTGTAGCCGTCATAGGTCTCCATGTGACCTTCGTCGAGGATGTCATTTACTTTGCTTTGCTTGGTTACCTGCCATTTGTCAGCACGCCTCCGCTCAACTATGACTATCTCCCGCATCTCTTCGGGATTCACTGGACGGCACAGTACGTCTGGCTTATGAGTGAAATCGGCTGCGCCTTCTATGTCTTAGCCGCCATAGTGGCACTCGTTGACGAAAAGTTAATGTTGCGGAATAAACAAGAGACGATCTTGGAGCGAACTGTATGAAAGGCGAGGAGAACGTCGAATCGATTTTGGATTTCGCACCATACACAGGTCCTTGGCTGTCGTGGTCAGAATTTGCAGATGACGAAGAGCCACAAAAGTTACAGCGCAAACGACAATTGGAGCGTAGCCTTGGCCGTCATGCGGCGTTCTTGGCGCTACGTGCATGATGCGGCGACAGTATGACACAGGTACATATCGGACAGGATGCAGACGGTTGCCCTATCTGGCCGCAGGGTATCGTTGGAAGCATCTCGCATTCTCAGTTGCGAGCGTCCGCTGGTTGATTGACAGCAGATACGATACGTGAACTGATAACCCGCCTTTCGTATCCCCGATGGGCACGTGGAGTACCTTGTGCTGACTGGACGCTTCATCCTGTAGCCGCCCAGGATCCTCTGCAAAATCGCACCCTCGTACGTGACTCGTTCGAAGATATCCCCCAGCACACGCTTGTCCGCTCGGGTCGGCGTCGCCGTCACACCCAGCAGCGTTGGACCACCTTCGGCCAACACTCCAAGCCGTTCCAGGACTCCCACAGCGCCTTCTGTACCTCGTGAAGCAGCAAGGAGACGCCACCCGTGAACGACGGCGACCTCACGGCCCAAACGGCTGTCTCCGTGCCGCGATGTCACATTTCCCGAAGCTACTCCGTCTAAGGAGACGGAAGGATGATGGGCGGTAGTCTACAATAAGTCATGAGGAGTGGTGACGATGCAAAAACGACTGCGGGGAGTTAGCGCAGCTGCGCTGGCGTTGACGTGCTTGACCGTGACGGGGTGTGGGACGTCTGAGACTTCCTCACCACTTACAACCGCTACCGGAACTTCGCGAATGGTTACGTCAAACTCTTCACCTACCATAACCACTTATCCGCCTTCAAACGTTAACAGCGACCAATCCGACAGCAAGAACCCCCCCTCCGCTCCAGCTATGCACAAATCTATTTTGCAACGAAGCCTGCATCTCTATCCAACGCCGCTTCGCGGTGTCATCGAATGAGTAGGCAGGCATACGCAGGACATACCAGGCGCCCCAACGATGCTGCCACACACAGAATTAAAAGGATTTCCCTCTGCAATAGTACGAACCATTTCAGACGGATGGTTGGCAAAGGTGTACCTGACTACGCATCCGTTCAAGACAAATAGCCCACAAATTCTCAAAAAGTCAACAAATGGGGTGTTGCAAAATTTGACTGATTGGGAACTAGGTCCTTCATGGTCGTTCAGTGTAAGTAAAATCACTGACACGAGACGAGAATTCCTGCGATGCATTCGAAAAGAATGAACAATTTACTGAGCGGTGTGTCTTTAAACACTGACACGGAACCCTGGAAGTCGTGGCCGCACCACAATGTTAGTTTGGGCCACGGCATTGTTGGAACAATGTATCAATTGGAGAACTACAGTCCAACCCTTGTTTGGGACGAGGGAGACTGGACTTTTATTTTGCCAAATAGTTTATCAAGTACGGAACTTCAAGCTGCCCGTGCTATGGTGAGTTACATGAATGTACGGTTACTCCCCCCAAGCCCGGGTGTTGCATCGGTACAAAACGGCGTCCACGGGAGCTATTCAAGTGCCTCTTTTATGCAGGGAAAATATATAATCCGCGTATCCATGGCCGGGGCTAACGAGACTAATGAGGCAGTTGGAGTTCTACGTATGGCAGTTGACTGGAAATCAGATAGAGCATGAAATGTTGTTCGTTTTTGATCATTCCATGGAGAAAGCATTCCTACGCTTACCGTGAATGAGTATAGGTCGGACGGGATACCGACATCTGCGTTATCTTGGCTTCCCGTCGGGACAAAGCGCTGTCGTGCCTGTCTGCAGAATGGCCGACGTGGGATACTTGGTTCCGGATTGACGTATATTCCCGTTATGCTACACTAAGAATGAAAAGAGAGCTAGAGGCGGCCACCTCTAACTCTCGGGCACCTAAGCCTTGGGCACGAACCTGCCCGCCAAAATTTCAGTAGCAGACAGTAGCCACCCGACAGGCGTGAACCTATGAGGGGTGGCTACTTGTCGCTTTTCCGAGCAAGTGCGACCACGGCGACGATGACCGCCAAAAGCGACACAATCAAGAGTCCAAATTGGACCATGAGGGTCAGCGTACGGGCGATACTCATCGGCCCCACCTCCTTCCCGCAACACGTGCGGGCAGGAGATGTCCCAAGTTCTTCGGTGCTTATCCCCAGTCTAGCACAACTACGTCGTCCTCCAAGAGAGAGCTTGGCGGTTCCCACGAAACCAACACGATGGATATTCGCTACCGTCCTAGAACGCCTTTTCTATAAAATACCCCTCCCGCTTGACCAACGAGGACGGATGTTCCCCCGAAGCGATGCCGAAGTCCTGTACCCGTTTCTTTTTGCAGAACTGGAGAAGTGAGGCATCCCGGTGAAGGTCTACGTCTAAGTGCCGTGTGGTATGGTGACCATCCAAAATAATTCGTTTTAAGTCGGGCTTGTGGTCTTGTGAATATTCCCTCGTCCTAGGAGGATGAACGCCTTCCTCGTCGTCCCGTCCGCCTAGAGCATTCGAGTAACGGTCGTAGAACGACATGCGTGCGCTGTGTATTCGAAGCGACTGAAGGCCACAGACGCAAAATCCAACGCAGAGAGCGCAAGGCGGTGCTTAATCGACCGTCAGGTGCTTAATCGACCGTCAACGCCAAGCTCGTAAATCACATCCACGGCGGGAGCAAGCGCGGCATCGACGAGTTCATCGACTTTATCCACCCAACCAAGTTCAATAATCATCCAAGACCAGATGGGACCAAAGCCGAGTTTCTGAGTGCTAAGTTTAGAGAGCTTGGAGCAATCCGGAGTAAAGAATGTTGGTCTGAACCTTTCGACACGAGACCCTCAATCCTGCGCCACAAACCACGCTACAGCGTCATTTGTACCCATATATCACCATTCAACCCTCATTTTCGTCCATTCGCTGCTTTAATTCTTCAATTTGATGAATATGTCTCAGCTCATGAAGAGGAATGGATTCCATCCACTGCCCTGTACTCAACGGACCAAAAACCGGGTGAGGATATGGTGGAGAAGTTACCGACAACAGAGAGGTATCCGTAATCCCTGTAAGAACGGTAACCGTTCGATGACGCCTTTCATTGAGTAAAGAAATGAGGCTGTCGTAGGTCCACATCCGGTTAGCAGGCTCGAGACCACTAGGAGCCTGTACTTTTGTAGAACGGTCAGGAATTAATTGCTGTAGGGGAAGATCCCGCTGTTTAAATTCGGGAGACTGAGCCAAGCTCAAAGACAATAGTGGCAGAACCGAATCCTCCACTTTACAGATGTGTTCCACAACCTGTGCGATACTCCAAGATGAATCATCTGCTTTCCAATTCAACTGTTGTTCACTTAATCCTTGAATCTCGCGCAGTAGCTTTTCTCTAATACTTTCATATTGGCTCAATGTCTGTAGCACATGACATCCACCTTCCATTGCGCTCGTCAGACCCGCACTCGCACAAACATACGTACTGCAATCCATCATATCACATTCATGACATGACGTTTTTATTTTCCACCGAGTCCTGACATCTCCCCGTTGCACCGCACCGGCGTACGCATGGAACTCGCAAAAGTGGAGATGATGACCTACAGGGAACACACCGTGAGTTCTAGTCGCCAAAATAATACACATTTCCGGCGAAGACCACAAAGATGGAGGTCATTGCTTTGGCATTGCCACGCTTCATCCGCTCAACACTGACAGCCATGTTCATTGCGTTCAGCACATCTTGTACAACGGCTTACGCCGAATCCGATCCCCAGGCGAGTTCTCAACAGACAGTTCCAACAGCGTTCTATCCAAACGTCCACGCACAACCCGTGCAAACAATCTACAATACAGCCCTTCCGTCCGTCATTCGAGTAGCCATTCGAGCCTACAACAACCCATTTGGCCCTATTCTTTACGTGCAAACCGTAGGGTTCGAAGAGTACTGTGAAGACGTCTTGCCAAATGAGTGGATACCTTCATGGAACCAACAGTCGCTCGAAGCTGGCGCTGTTGCCATCAAAATGTTTGCCTGGTATTGGTCGCTGCATCCAACGACTGAAGGCGGTTGGACATATGACGTAGACAACACAACAAATTTCCAAAAATTCGTTTATCTTAGCGGCACTCCGGAGACGGACTCCGCGGTCCAATCTACATGGAATGTCACGTTTGTGCCATCTAACGGAGAAATCACGCCATTAGACTACCGGTCAGGTTATCCCGGTGGACCAAATTGGGGCTTTGTGGGTTCTGGTATCATGTCACAATGGGGCACGCAATATTGGGCAAGTGTTGCTCAAGAGCCATTTACCAGTATTTTAAGTCTTTATTATCCAGGCTTCTCACTACAATTCATCTGATCCGTCGCTCGACAAACATAGGCACTGCGGCTGAGGGAACCCCATATCGACGTGAGCGTCAAATCATGTGCAGTTCGCAAAGAGGCGGTTGACCACACCGACCGCATGTTCTAAGACACACAGCGGCCCCTGTCACCTACAGGACTCCGAAAGTCTCTGCATGTCTTCTTCCAATTGGTCTACTAACACCTCTAAAGACTTACACAGTGCGTTTCTTTGCCGAATCCTACGAACTTGCTTTATCTCTTCAATTTGGTTGAGAAGATGTGAAATTTCCCGCAATTTTTCGGCCATTACCGATGATTGCGGGAAATTCATGCATTGGTCTCTTAAAACTTTGACGCGAATTGTGAGCTTGTCGACATTTCGAGACGACTCAACAACCAATGAAAAATAGGTGTGAATTGTCCAAAACGCGAAAAACGCAGGAACCACAACAACAGCCGTCCAGAAAATATCCTTCTGCATCTTGGTTATGTAGACTCATGCCAACGAGGCAATCATGAGGTAGTGACTTGAGGTAGGAAACTCTGTTTGAAGCACCTGAAATCCATTCGATTCTAATTGTTCTTTCATGACCTTCGAGGCAATTCTGTGATGCAATGGTGGTCCAAATTCAGAAGGCGTTTTTTCCCACTCTAACAAAAAGAGTTTTCCATCTGCGGTCAAGACTCTACGTATTTCTTCTATTCCCTTCTCCAGTGGCTCAACCTCATGCAGTACAAGTGACGCGATGACTTTTTTCATCGACTGACCCTCAAGTGGAATATTTTCAATTTGCCCCGTTTCGTAACGAACATTGGTTAACAAATTTTCCTCAACGTTGGACTTTAGAACTTCCAACATGCGTGGTTCTACATCAAGTGCTACTACCTGTCCCTCGGTCCGTTTTGCGGCCGGAATAGTAAAATATCCTGTTCCCGCTCCCAAATCTAATACAGTATCCTCTGGTCCTATACATAAATACTCGAGCAATTTTTCGGGTGGCAACATTTTGCGCCTTTCAGGACTGTCAAGATGGCTCAAATGTTCTGGATTGAATCTGCGCTCATGCACTCGTCATCCCCCCTACAGTCTTATAATCATGACATTGAGCAAACAGTCAAATCTGCCAATTCTCATTTCGTCAAGCGCTCGTGTTGACACCAAAAGGAGCCCTTTGCTACTTTCACGCGACCACCGCTTACGCAACATGTTTATTCACTTCATACAACAAGCCCAGACATAGGCTACCGCATATAGGGAGCCTATGTCCAGTTTACCCTCTGCACAGCTTCAAAAAATTTGCTTTCCGACCATCACTAACACAACGACTGCTCCCACCAAGAGCATCAATTTTTGCGATGGTCACAGACGTTTCCAAAATCGCATGATACCGCCCCCATATCTGTAAGCTTGAAATTCCGATGCGAGGTCATTGTTGCCATCCGGCGCTCTTCAAGCGAATGTATGAGGGTGCTACCTTCTGAGCGCAAAGCAGTCAGTAAGGGTCAGCTATTCGACATCTCCATCCCAGGCCAGCATTCCCCCTGAGAGATTGTGAATTTTTTGGTATCCTGCACTGGCCAAAAATTCACACGCTTTCATACTGCGACCGCCGCTCCGACACACGATGGCAGTTTCCACATCTGGCTTGATTTCTTGGAAACGTGCGGCGAGCTCTCCCAGAGGAATCAATTTGGCACCAGGGATGTGACCTGATGAAAATTCTTCAGGTTGACGAACATCAATAATTTGAATGTTGTGTCCCTGCTTCATTTGCACCTGCAAATCTGTCGAAACCCACTGTGGAATCTCCATATCAAGTTGCCCCTTTCATTCATGTGTTTCGTTATTAACCTCATTAACCGCATCGCGAGCGGTAAGTCTCGACTACTATTTTCGAACGGGTCCATGCCAAGCAGACATACCACCATTCAAATTATACACGTTCAAACCTGCTTTCTTCGCTTTCTTTGCAGCCATCATGCTTCTCGTGCCGCTTCGGCAGACAAAGACTATTTCTTTATCCTTCGAAAATTCTCCGAGTTTCGATGACAAGGTCCCGAGCGGAATATTCTTGGCCTTGACAATATGTCCACCTTTAAACTCAGAAGGCTCTCGCACATCCACAATCTCCAACGCTTGACCTCCAGCCTTCATCTTTTCTTGAAGGTCCGCTCCAGTGATTTTGCGAATACCACGCCCTCCAATCTTGTTCCACACAAAGTAAACAAGCAACGCTGCAACGATGACAAGCCATAGCCACTGCATACTTTCCACCACCCTTCCACATTGACACATCCTCGAACAGCGCTACAATACCCTTAACGGTATATAGCGATTGACTATAAGGAGAGAGGACATATGCAATATAATGACAAAATGATACATCGACTAAAGCGGATTGAGGGCCAGGTGCGCGGCGTGATGGCCATGATGGACAACGAACGGGACTGTAAAGATGTTGTCACCCAATTGTCCGCCATTCGCAGCGCAGTTGACCAGACCATCGCAACGATTGTCGTCGAAAATCTCGAAATGTGCCTACGTCAAGACATACAAGGAGAGTTAGATTCCCACGAAACCGTCAAACAAGCGATGGAACTGTTGCTGAAAAGTCGTTGAGTAAGAAAAAGTATGTCGATTTAACTCACTTGCAGTCAAGGGAAGCACCTGCTTCCCCTTAGCATCCCCCGCCTCACGTAAACCGTGGACGTCCACCGACTGCATTTGCGGTCTTTCCACTCGAACCACTTCCTCCGCCATTCCAGCGTCCCAAAAAGTCCTGTTTCACGTGACTGCTCTCGCAACTTGGACATTTCACGGAGTCTCTTTCCTCAAATCGAACAAATTCAGCAAAGGATTGACCGCAAGTCGTACAGATGAAGTCAATTCTCGGCATTTAACAGCTACCTCCATGCAGAGAGCGAACTACGACACGTTCACCCATCCAAGATTTCATTGTCTCTACGCGTGCATTTTGAATGTATTTTTGGTGAATCTTCGCATAAACAAACCGAATACCCTCGACGTCTACCGTTTCATCCCCTTCGCGAATCGACTCATCCAGAGTCCATCGAATGCTTGGTCCACCTCAACCTGCCTCTAATTTAAATCGTATAAAGCGCTTTTTACGCTTCTCAAGAGAGGTGCGCAGTTGTTCGGCGGCCGCTGAAGACACTTGAATCACTTGCTTCACCTCCATACCCATTGGGGTATATCAGGAGTCTAACCAAACTGCGGGCCTCTGTCAACCGTTCCAACTTCACGATGTTGTCCAAAGACAGATGCCCACACCACATGCCACTGACATCCTCAGCAAGATAGCTACGGAGAAAGAGAGGCGCAGGGCACAAAATGTGCACCGATTGCGCCCCTCCGTGAACATCTATCGAAAACTTCTTT
Organism: Alicyclobacillus sp. SP_1; assembly: GCF_024706985.1. GTDB lineage: Bacteria > Bacillota > Bacilli > Alicyclobacillales > Alicyclobacillaceae > Alicyclobacillus_I. The sequence goes on from NZ_JAMCCX010000019.1 coordinate 15,330, forward strand.
ACGAAAGCAACAGTTTTTTAATGAGCGGTATTTGCCCCCGATGATGTGCAGTGTGCGCAACCATGTAACCGAGCAACTGTCGTTTGTTGAGTTTACCAATCCCCAGAGTGACCGCTTCTTCTTCCAGTTGCACAACGGTCAATGACGAAAAGACTTGTTCTGCGTTCATCAATGCATGGGACCAACCGTCACGAACTTCCTTTAAATCCCACGTATCAGTATGGAATGGCAGTTGTGTGTCGATAGCTTCCGGAGCACCTGACAGGATGGAGAGAAATCTTGCTTCCACGCGATTGACGTGGTCGAACACGGAAACAATATTGTTGAAATTCGGAAGAGGTTTCTTCATCCACTGCTCATCCGTTAAATCCTCCACCATGCCATCCATGGTCCTGTGAACCGCGGTTAATAATTCAAAAATATCCTGAACTTCTCGAACCACTTCATACACCTCCCGCCAGACTCAAATCGGCTGAAAATCGCAAGTATCGAGCAAAGACTGGCTTCATTATACCCGTCTCGGGAACGGAGATTCAACGCATCCAGAATGTGTGGGGCTACTTCACAAAACGTTATCCCTTTTCTCCCACTTCTTTACGCATCCCTTGGGAGGCCTCAGGAACTTGATAGGCATCCGGATGAGGCTTCAGTACTCGAAGCATCCAGTAGGGTCGAAATGTGCCGTCAGGGCCAGGAGCAGGGCGAGTCAGTTTGAGCCAATTTTCAAAGGCAGCATGCGCCTTAGCGGTATCCACTTGAATTTCCCCATAGTGCCGGCCAGATTCAACGCGCTCGATATGAACGCGTTGGTGCCAACACATCATGCCGCTAATCGGATCTGGCTGAACAGGAAAAATTATGTTCTGATGCACACCACCGTCCGACCACCAAACACGACTCGAATCCGGGTCTGAACTTTCCCAGGGCGTAGGTCCGTGAATCTGTTGCATACTCCACATCCCTTCGGATGACCGCCCAATTTTGACCAAGGAAGAACTCCACCGGTCACTTCCCGTAGTTTCGTGTAGACGCCAACGCCCAAGATGATGAGAACACGCGATGACACCGGGCTTGATGCCTTCCGTCACCCAGACTTTATCAACAAGTGAGCCGATCTCGGTTGTAATGCGAACTTCATCCCCAGTCTTGACACCCAGGCGTTGTGCGTCTTTGGGGTGCACCCAGACAGGATTAGTGTGTGCGATCTCATGGAGCCACTTTGCTCCGTTCGTACGCGTGTGAATTAACATCGGCAGACGAAACGTTGGGAGCAGCATGTATTCGCCATCTTCTTGGTGAATCGTACTCGGATGCACCTGTGTAACAATGTGAACCATTTCTTCCCGTTCTTTTGCATTCCGCGGGTAAATTGGAATGGCATATTCTGGCCACGACCAATCTCGAAGAGTCGTCGAGAAGAATTCCAACAGTCCAGAAGGAGTAGGAAATCCCTTCACTGGCTTTCCATCGACGACTATTCCCGCTCGAAATTGCCCTTGGGCATTCCGAAACGGTCCTGGGTACGGCGCATGATTCGCAGAATGTACTGGCTTATCCACCCAAACTCCCGACTCTTGACCAGAAAGCGTTCGACCGTCGGACGGCTCCGGAACCAAAACTGCCTCTGCCAATACCTTGTCTTCCACCGGGCGGCGATAGACAGAGTAGACATCTTTCGTAATTTCAAATGCAGCATACCGCTGCATATATTCCATCGGTGTCATGTTTTCTTTCGCCGCAGCCTCCGGTACACCTGGTACCGCATTTTCGAAAATCCATTGATAGTATTCATAGACCGTGATCTTCTGGCCCGGTCGGTACGGAGATTCAAAATGCTGGCGAATTCCGAGGCTACCATCGGGATCGATCCGCCAAGACAATTCAATCCAGAATTCATTTTCCTCCCACACTTCGCCTGGGTTCGCGTCCCTCGTATCGCGAATCGCCTCTCCGCGACGCTCCTTGGAAACGCGGAGTACGGGTTGCCGAAAGCCGATCCACTGCGATGCATGCGTTTCATACGAGTGCAGGTCGTGACGTTCCGTGGCCAAACCCATTGGCAGTACGTAATCCGAGAATTGAGATGTCTCTGACCACACTGGCGAAAGTGTGACATGACAGCCGACTCGGTCCGGTTCTTGAAACATTTCGATCCACGAAAATCCATCAGGGAACGTCCAGACCGGATTCATCACTCGCGTGAAATACACTTCCAGGCGCTTATTTCGTTGCTTCAAAATGTGCGGGAGACAAAAACTCATTTCGAAAAAGGACAGTGGGAATTCCCGTGGGAAATGATTCTCGTTCCAAACCCGAATGGGGGCTGGAGTAGTGTTCCGAGTTGGAATAAATTTAACCCAAGCGTTCGGTATCATGCTTCCCGGTTCTCCCACGGCTCCCATCAAGACATTGAGAAACATCAAACTCCGAGTGATCATCCAGCCCCCACGATGTCCAGCCGCAGCATTGCGCCAAATGTTGCTCGCAAAGGCACTACCAGCTTTCGCAATCTCGTCCGCCACCTCGTAGACCGTGGCCGCAGGAACGCCGGATTCAGCCTCCGCCCAGTCCGCCGTGTAGTGCCCGTAAATCTGCTGGAGAACGGCAACGAAATCATCGAATGTCTGAGACTCCGGTACATGATGAAGAAATCCTCGACGATGTAAGTCCGCTAGGTAAGCGCGATCGGCCAAAAATTCCTTCCAATTGACCCAATCTCGAACAAATTGGCGATTAAAGCGTTCCGTTTGAATCAGTTGATTCGCGATGGCGAGCAACAAAGCGGTTTCTGTTCCTGGCCAAGGGGATATCCAAATATCTGCTTTCGAGGCCGTATTGGACAGTCGCGTGTCAATGACGGCTACTTTCGTCCCATTTTGCTGCGCTTCGATAATGCGTTGCGCATTTGGATTAAAATAGTGTCCAGCCTCTAAATGAGCGCTCATCATCAGAATGAAACGGGCGTTAGCATAGTCCGGAGACGGTCTGTCCATGCCCATCCAGAACGCATATCCCGTTCTGCCACCAGAAGAGCATACGTTGGTGTGACTGGACAACCCATCGATTCCCCACGCCTTCAGAACGCGCTCGGTGTATTCGTCTTCTCCCGGCCGCCCGACGTGATAGACCACCTCGTCTCGGCGGTCTTCCATAATGCTCTTGCGAATTCTAGCCGCGATGTCGTCTAGCGCCTCGTCCCAAGAAACTCTCTGCCATTTGCCCTCGCCCCGTTCGCCAACGCGCTTTTGCGGGTAGAGGATACGCTCCGGATTGGTCACTTGACTAACCGTAGCCGGTCCCTTCGCGCAATTGCGACCACGACTACCAGGATGAAGCGGATGGCCCTCTAGTTTTTTGATGTCGCCCGTCTCCTTGTCGATATACGCTAGGAGACCGCAAGCTGCTTCGCAATTGAAACAAACTGTCGGAATCAATTCGTAATGATGGACTTTCTTCTTCGGCCACGCTTTGGCATCCAGTTCGGTCCAATCATCCCATTTGGCTGGTTCTGGATGCGACCGAAGATGTCCATACCCTTTTGTCAATTGTAGGTGCTGTTCTTCAATGCTCATCTTTTGACCTCCCTATGGTCTTCATCGCACGGCCGCACACATGTTCTAAGTACACCGCGCACGCTGCTCAATTGGATGCCCTATCAACTCAAGGGCACAGACTGCCCCGCTTGTACGAAGGCATGTTCGTAAGCGAGCAGCCCAAGCAAAGCAAACGCCGACGCAACGGCAACCGTATCTGTCGAACCAACGAAGAAGGCAAGTACAAAGGGAATTAACGCTCCAGCGAGCAGTCCAGTCCAAAAATAGCCGCGATACTTACCGTAGATCATCTGGTGAGCGGCTCTCTTTGCGTCCGCAATCGTATGTGGAATAGCCATCTCACTGAGTATCAATGCAAGGTGCACAGCGACCGCAAGCAACAAGGTCACGTGAACCCAGACAATTGCCACGGTTGGCAGAGGTAGAACCAGCGCGATGAGCGTGAAAGCCGCAGCACCGGCGACGGTCGCTTGCGACAGCAAGTGAAGCGGAAGCGAGGGATTTTGCCAGAGGTCGCGACCTTTCGCCTGAGCAAATAGAAACGCCGTATACATCGCTGTGAATCCACCGAGCAACGCACCAGCGACGGCCAGCGGGACATTCCATGCAGTGGTTCCCATCAGACCTTCAATCAACAGCAGGAGGAGGACAATGCCATATCCGGCAATGATGAACGAGCCACGCACCAGCCAAGAACGCCACTGCGGTCTCGTGAAAATGCGAATAAAGCGCATTGGGTGGTCCAAATCGTAAATCAACAAAATTCCGGTTATGCCGAGGAAGATGAGGCCGACAAGAGAGGCCGTAATTTCCCACGCAGGAGTAAGCGACAGTCCGGCCAAAATGAGGATAGCGAACATTAAAAACGAACCCGCAGCGATGGATTTCGTCCATGTGTACAGGGAAACCTCCCAATGCCACGGACTGTGATGAGGTACATCGTAAGCCAATCGCGCTGCGGCAACACTGTGTTTCGGATGCGCAGCTTTTTCCGAGTGGACTGGGTACCCTGTTTTCTCATCTGCGTACATGTGGGAATTTTCATAGACAGCTTTGGACGGATTTAGGGTATAGTCGCTGGCCCCGACATAAAAGACCTTCGGATTTGTTCCTTTTTCCGGCTTGCGAACGTCTGCTTTGTGGCGAGAGATGAGTTGCAGGACCTCGCTCTCCGGGTCATTTAAATTGCCAACCACAATGGCTTCTACCGGACAAACAATGACGCACGCAGGCTCCAGTCCTTGATCGATCCGGTGGGCACAAAAGTTGCACTTTTCGGCACTGTGCACGTTTGGATTAATGTAGATAGCATCGTAAGGGCAAGCTGCCATGCACGCTTTACAACCAATACATACATCACGGTCAAAATCCACAATACCATCTGGCCGTTTGAACATAGCGGTTACCGGACAGATGGGAACACACGGTGCGTCATCACATTGATTACAACGAGTAATTTGAAATTGCCGACTGACTTCTGGATAAACGCCTACTTCAACCTGCTTGACATATGTCCGATTGACGCTGAGGGGCACATCGTGCTCCATTTTGCAGGCAACCGAACACGCGTGACATCCGATGCAAGTCTCCTGATTGATGACCTTTCCCCAGCGGATGGGCGTATCCGTCGAACGGGGTACGGACTCTACATCCAGCATCGTCATTCCTCCTTTACGCTTTGCGACTAATCAAAGCGTAACACCGGAGGAAGCCGTGGCGGTAATGCAAAGAATGCATGGAGGTATTCACACTTTTGTCGAAAACAATACTTGCAGGAGGGACTTGACCAAATATTTCGGATAACGTTCTGGACGCTCTACAATTGACAGCTTTCGATGTATCTGAAAACCTTGAACAGGAATATGGACTAACTGCCCCTGACGACATTCCTCCGCAACAGTCAGACGCGATAAAAATGCGAGACCAAGCCCAGCCGCAATCGCCGATTTGATGGCTTGATTGCTACCAAGTTCCATCGTGATGGTGACATGCGAGAGAAGGTCGTGCTCTTCCAATGCATGCTGAGTCACTTGACGGGTCCCTGACCCTTCCTCACGAATGAGCAAAGGTTGACCGAGCAACTCAGATAATGTGATAAAGGGATGACCAGCAAGTTCATGTTGTGGAGAGGCTACCAAAATGAGTTCGTCATCTCGCCATGGCGTCACCTGAAAGTCCACGGTGGCGTCGACCATTCCTTCAATAAGGGCGACGTCAATGCGATGCCGAGCTAAATCTTCCAGTATATCGCTAGTATTGGAAATTCGCATCCGAATTTCCGCCTGTGGATACTGCTGCCGAACCGCACCTAAAATTTTCGGCAAAACGGTTTCGCCAATGGAGAGGGTTGCCCCAACCGCCATTCCCCCGCCCTCCTGACGAATCCTTAGCAATTCTTGCTTGGCCTGTGCTGCACACGACAAAATATCGCACGAGAACGGGTAGAGCGCCTGTCCAAGCGCAGTCAATCGAAGTCCGGAGGCACTTCTCTCAAACAGTAGTCCCCCGTACTCATCTTCGAGCGATTGCAAATGACGACTGGCGGTAGACTGTGTCATATGTAGGACTTGCGATGCTTTGGTCACACTACCATACTCCACCGCCGTCCGAAACACTTCAAAACTCTCTATGTGCATGAAGGCGCCCCTTTTACAACGCAAGCTCTTTGTACAGAAAAATCAATCTTGTACCAATGCCGTGATCTTCGACATCACACTTTTCCACAATTCTCCGCCATCCACACTGTTGTCCCACGATTCCGACTTTTTCACCATATCTCTCAATTTTTCATGAACGGTCTCCCCCGGAAGCGTGGGTAGCAAAAAAGTGATTTCCGACGAACGGTCCGCAGGAGTCTCTCCATAGCGCACTTTCAACACTTCGGGTTTCCACTCCAACAGAACTTCCCAGACCGGAACACTGCTCGCTTCATCCGTTTGCAGGTTCTCTGGTAAATAAATTTCTAAGTCGGTGTCTCCCACAAACAAGAACATCGTCAGGCAAGGCTCCGTATTGGCACTGCCGAGGCCAAAGGTGACTTCTGACACAGACTGCACTGGCCGAGGACACACCACGCCAATCTCCGGATGGGGGTCCCAGAAAACCAAGACATTGTCCGATTGACCCATCGCTTCAGGAATAATTTCCACGATAATCCTCCTCAGACCGTAAACCGAGAAATTTGGTATGTTCCCCGGCTTGTTTCAATAGACGCCTCATAGACCAGCGAATATATTTCGTGTGACCCATCCGCCTGCGACAACCAAATGTCCACAAGAGACAGTTCTTCGCGCTTCGGCTTATATCCTTTCATGAGACTCGCGGGAATGTGTTCGGGAAACGCAAAATAAACTTTACCCAGCAGGAGTCGAGACCTTGTCATCTCCACGTAAAACTGCTCGCTTTCAAAGGGAGGAGACAAGTACATAGCGTGATTGAACAAGTGAAGCTGGACGGGCGTTTGAGAAACGCGTACAGAGTCATCTTTCTGGATACAGTAAGCGTTAAACAAGCATGCTTTAACGCCTAATTCTGCAAACATGCCTCGCCACTCTTGATACCCAAGTTCGTTCGCCAAGTCAAATTCCATGTAGCCCGACGAAGGGTCAAGCGAACGCTCCAATTGCGATGCCATCAAACCCTCACTCATTATAGTCCCCCTCCATCCCCGTTCAATCATGCCACATAAACGGCTTTCCGAGAACTTCACTCGCAATTTGAATGCCGACAAAAGCACCTTGGCCTGCAGACACCACCGATTGACTCGGAACATTGGCCAACAGCCCAGCCACATAGAGTCTGTCGACCTCTGTGCGACCGTCATATTGAACGCCATCGAGAAAGCGTATCTTCCCGCTTGGCACGTGCTCATTGACGCGCACCTCAAAACCTAACTCCGCTAACAAAGCATACCCCAGATTGACCGCGATCACCAAATACTTGCACCGCCACTCGAGTGCCTCTCCGCCAACTGAAACCCCGTGCACAGAAAAATACTCGCCATGGACATTTTCGAATCTCGTCACTTTGGCAAACGCCAATTCGGCTCCTTCAGACTGTGCTTGCCGACGTGCGGACGCAATCCACTCTTCCCCAGATATGCCGCCTAAAACTCCAGGAAAATTACGGATTTCTTTAACTTTCACGAGCTGTGATTCGCTTTCATCCACCACTACAGTTCTTAAATTTGCTTTACCAGTAAACATCGCAACACTTAGACCAGCCACGCCGCCACCAACAACCAATACATCATACATCGCCAAACTCCACCTTCCTAAATACCCTATTGGGTATATTGCAGTTATACTATACGCGACTATTGAAGGCAACCGCCCCGCAATCGGTTCCCGACATGAGAAAAAGGGGCCCTTTCCACAAAGGGCCCCGCAAAGCGATTACTGGACAGTCATCTGCTTTAAATCAGACCGTCGTGGCATGACCAAGCTTCAACCACTCTTCGTATCCGCCAAGGAGATTCTGAACATTAGAGACCCCATGCGCTTGGAGAACACTTGCAGCTATGGCTGACCGTCCACCAGTTCGGCATTGTACGACAATCGGTTTGTCCGTAGGTATCTCCCTGACTCGGTCCGGCAATTGACCGAGCATGACGTGCGTCGCCTGCGGAATGTGCCCTTCCTCCCACTCGGAGTGATTTCGCACATCGAGCAGAAAGACTTCGCCACGCTCGATAGGGCCAGCAATGTCTTCGGCACGAACTTCCCCATAGCTTTCAACAGACACATCCGGATGATTCAACACGGACACATCCATCGTCTCGACCAAGCCATCCAACCCAATCGACTGCAAGTCTTTGCGAACCGCACCCGCTTGCTGTTCATCACACAGAACGTAAATGGGGCGATCATAATCGAGCAACCAACCCGCCCAATTGACAAACGACTTATTGAGCGTAATATTGAGCGTTCCAACGGCATGTTTTTCAGCGAATTGATGGGCGCTGCGAACGTCGACCACTTGGCCCTCCTTCAACCAGGCCGCCAGTGTCTCGGAAGAGGCCGACACATGCTTGGAGGCTGCCACTTCATCAAGCAAGGTTGGCCCCTCGTTGTTCAACTTCTTCATCATAGCAAAATACCGAGGAGGTTCCGGCTGTCCTGCCAGCAGCGCCGCGACAAACGCATCTTCATCCGGCTCATTGAGCGCCCAATTGACCATCTTCTCATATCCAACCGTAGACGACGGAATCGCTCCAAGCGCTTTGCCGCAAGCACTTCCCGCCCCGTGGGCTGGCCACACTTGAAGGAAATCCGGCAGTTCTCGAAACCGCTTCAAAGAGTGATACATTTTTCTCGCCAGTTCATCCGAAGTTCCTTTTTGTCCGGCAGCTTTTTCCAACAAATCGGGTCGGCCAATGTCTCCTACGAATACAAAGTCGCCCGAAAAAATGCCCATGGGTTTCGGTGCCTTTGCACCACCATCCGTGACAAGAAAGGAAATACTCTCCGGCGTATGCCCAGGTGTATGCAACACTTGAATATGGATGTTTCCAATCGAAAAAGTATCTCCATCATGCAGCGGTTGATGGGCATAGGATGCAGCATATGGGTAGCTCCATTCACTACCACCTTCCGCAGACAAGTAAAGTGTGGCACCCGTTCGACTGGCTAACTCTCTTGATCCGCTCAAAAAATCGGCGTGAATGTGTGTCTCCGTGACGCCGACGATACGCAGTCCTTCGGCTTTCGCTACCGAAATGTACTTTTCTACATCTCGAGAAGGATCGACCACCAGTGCTACGTTGCATGCTTGACAACCAACGAGATAGGAAGCGTGTGCCAACTTGTCATCGTAGAAATATTTTAGCAGCATACTAGAACCTCCATTTCGGTGCATTCGATTCGACACTATGGGGCTATCATTCAGGCCATCAAGAGCTCTCTCCGGCCACTTCTAAGAAAGCTTTCAAGAAATGAACCCCGCGTTGGGCGGCTGGCTCTTTGAGCAGTTTCATCAACGAGAAGACGCTGACTGGTGTGTTGTCGGATTCCGCTCTCTTGCGGGCTGTCTCGACGTGAGACAATGTCTGGCGCACCTTGGACTCCCATGGTTCCACCCATTCCTTGGCGTTGTCCAACAAATACTTCACGGACTCTTTGTCCGTCAAGACTGATTCGACGAAATCGGCGCCTGTTTCCAAAAGCTCCAAATAACGCACCAACTTAGGGAGTTTATCCAACAAAGTCAACAAAGCGACGAGCGTCTCGTGGTCCAACGTCACAGGAGGCAATTCTTGTTTCAGCCCACCCATCAGGTTGGTCAAGGATTCCTTATCCTTCAAGACAGCTGTCACAAACCCAAGTGTCCGTTCGATAGAAGCATATTGTTCCATCACCATTGGAAGCTTTTCGAGGGCCAGAACCAAACTGGCTTGGACGTCTGGATTATTCAACACGGCGTTCAAGGCATCATCGACACTCTTGCCAGAATCGGTAGCTTTTACGGTCACCATCGGTCACTCCTTTCCGCACCTTCTTGCATCTAAGGTGCAAAAGCCTATCTCATCGGGTAGGCAGGACTGCCTTACATCAAGCCCTTGAGCATTCCATCCCAGTAAATGATGGGTAACATTTCTTTTTTGAGGAGGTACATACTAAAGCGCTCCTGCCCTTGGTCAAAAGGAAACGTTTCATCCGGCTCCAAGTTATAGTCAAACTCCGCCAGTATAAGACTTCCGTATCCCGTCACAAGTGGGCAGGACGTATAGCCGTCATACTCATTGACCATCGGTTCAGACCGCATTAAGCTGAGCAAATTGTGAACTAAGGCAGGCGCCTGTTTCCGAATGGCCGCTCCAGTTTTCGAGGTGGGTAGGCTGCTCGAATCGCCGATGCCAAACACATTAGAAAACGCAGTGTGTTGAAGCGTGAACTTATCGACAGACACCCACCCGTCTGCGTTGGCCAACGGACTCTTTTTGATAAAGTCCGGGGCACTCATTGGGGGCGTGACGTGGATCATGTCATATTGGACCGTGTGCTGCTCTTTTGTATTCAGGTCTTCAAAGGTTGCTTGCTTCTTCTCTCCGTCGACAGCGACTAAATTATGCTTATAGTGAGTTTCAATCCCTTTACGTTCCACGACTTTGTTGAGCGCATCCGCATATTTCTTGACGGAGAAAATAGACGGACCGCCGTTATAAAACATCACCTTCGACTTGCTTCGCACTCCCGACTTGCGAAAATAGTCATCGGCGAGATACATAATCTTTTGCGGTGCTCCACCGCACTTAATCGGGGTGCTCGGCTGTGTGAAAATTGCAGTTCCCCCAGTAAAGTTGCGAATGTTTTCCCAAGTGGAGTTGACGTAGTCATACGAATAATTACTACAGACGCCATTTTTACCGATGGTCTCTTTCAAACCTTTCACTTTGTCCCAATCGATTTGAATCCCTGCAGCGACTACCAAAAAATCGTAGGAAATGGTCGATCCCCCTGCCGTGACCACGAGATTTTCCTTTGGGTTGAACTCTAGCACAGCATCCTTAATCCACACCGCACCCTCAGGGATAACGCTTGCTTCTTCGCGTTCGGTTACCTCTCGCTTTGCGGCGCCACCACCGACCAACGTCCAAAGTGGCTGATAGTAATGCTTTGTGGCCGGTTCAACAATCGCCACCTGCCCAGAAAGATGCCGAGCTTCGCGCAACAATCTTGAAGCAACCGTGATTCCGCCACTACCTCCGCCAACAACGACGACTCGATAATGCATCATTCATCAACCTCACTTTTCCCTAGAGTTTCGAGATTTGAAATCGCTTTCCTGAAAATATTCCAAACCATCTTCTTCGTTCATGGTACTCCTAAGCAGCGAGTAGCCCCATCAGGGAAAACCCTGATTATTCACAAGTAACTCGATACTCATATTCTTCACTTCTCGCCATAGAGTAGTTACAGATGCAGAGCCTCGGCGTTGAGAACCAACATGTAAATGGCCACCACAAAGACCATCCCAGAAAAAATGTAGTTGAGCATCTTTCGCTTTGTACTCAGACGAGTTGCCAGAATGGTGCCGAGCACTCCACCGACGATTCCGCCGGCAACGTATTCTAAGACAATCCACCAGTTGACAAGGCCGGACAGACTGTAGTTTACTGCCGTTGTCAGACCGAACGCTCCTACGGAAAACAAAGACGTACCGACGGCTTCAATCATGGGCATTCCTGTCGCAAGAATGAGTCCAGGGACGATGAGAAATCCGCCGCCGATTCCAAAAAAGCCAGACGTGAAGCCCACCAAGAATCCAATGAGCAGGACCAACCAGAGTCGCAACTTCGCCGGAGCCATTAGGTCTTCTGACTTCTTCTTTGGGAAAGCCATCCGAACGGCAATGACAATCATTAAAATCGCAAAGAGGAACAAAATCTCTTTGTCCGGAACGAGTTTTCCTAAATCGGAACCCAAATAGGCACCTAACACGCCCGGAAGAGCAAAGAGTACAGAAATTTTCCACTTGACATGCTTCTGCCGAGCATGCGGGATAAGATTGAGAAAAGCATTCGCTGCCACTGCGGCGGCTGTGCTACCGATGACCACATGAGGGTCATGGATGCCCACCACGTACAACAAGAGCGGCACTGCTAAAATAGAGCCTCCTCCGCCCAGCAACCCGAGTGCAAATCCAACGGCCCCACCTGATGCAATCGCTAAAACAACTTGTAGTGACGTCATATCGTCTCCTCCTTTCACAGGAAACAGTGTAAGATGGATAAGGAATCGGTGATATCGGGGAAACCCCTGATTCTTGCGCAAAAATCCAACTTTCTTCGACATGGAGGCGAGTCAGTGATAGAACACGCTTCGGACATGGAAACTCAACGTCTGAAAGAACTTTTCAATGTTCTGAACGATGGAATCGTGGTGATGGACAAGCATCGCGTCATCGTGTTTGTCAATCCGGCTGCAACACAAATGACAGGATGGTCTCTTGGTGACGTCATCCCTTATTGCCTATATTGCCAACAGAGAACCGTTGCGGAAGGAGAGGAGCGTTGCTTTCTGGCCAGCCAACCGACACAAAGCTATTTTGAGTCGGAGATGCCTACAAAGCGAGGAGCTCCCATCCCCGTAGGGATGAGCCGCACGTTCTTATCGAGTGGTACCCATTCATCCTCTCGCGACATGGTCATCATTATTCGCGATGTGACTGTGGAAAGACAGGCAAAAGAATTGGAATTGCGGTCTCAAATCAATCATCATACCCTCGTTGTCCAAGAAGAGGAACGAAAACGTCTATCGCAAGAACTGCATGACGGCATTTCGCAGACATTGTATGGCATCAATCTTCGTCTCGAACATTGGATGAACCAACACCCTGCCGAAGGCGAAGAGCTTCACGAGGTATACCGACAAGTCCAACGATGCGCGACGGAAGTTCGACAAATGTCGAGAACACTGTACCCAGCGGTTTTGTATGACCTCGGACTCACGGCGGCCATCCGCACCCTTGCAGAGCAAATGTCTGCCCCGACTCGAAAAGTTTCTGTTAATATACAACAAAATTGGGTGCAGGACGAATTGAACCCCAGTGTGGTGCACGTCTACCGGATCGTCCAAGAAGCCTTACACAATGCGGTTCATCATGGAAAGGCAACGTCTATTGAAGTGTCCTTTGTCTGCGGCCAAGACTGCACGCTCCGCATCACGGATAACGGCCTAGGCTTCGATCTGAACAGCCTAGCGTCCACTCCGGGATATGGGCTTCGCAACATGCGCGAGCGAGCGAGTGCGTTGCAAGGCCGCTTAAACATATGGTCCGCTCCGCTCCAAGGCACGACGATTGAAGTCGCATTCTCGGCAGAGGCCAGTTTGCTTCAAAAGCGAGGGGAACAACATGTCTAAAGTGAAAGTCGTCATAGTCGATGACCACGCGTTGGTTCGCCACGGACTTCAACTCATACTCAACAGTGCACCGAATACTGTCGTCGTAGGGGAAGGCTCTAGTGGGGATGAAGCTATTGCACTTGCGGAGCAATTGCATCCGGATGTCATGCTACTCGATGTTCACATGCCGAAAGGTATTGATGGCATCACCGCCGCTCGTCACATTCATGAGTCCAATCCAAGCATTCGCGTGCTCATGTTAACCATGTTTGACGACGAAGTTCATGTGGAAAAAATGCTCGCCGCAAGTGTCAGTGGAATTCTCTTTAAACACGATGAGAGCTCCGAAATTTTAGAAGCGATACAGTATGGCTCCCCCCGCTCTCCGTATCTGCCAAAACGAATATCCGGCGAAGTTCGAGAACGACTGATGCACAACAAAGTTCACTCTGAATCGGTTCACTCAGCCTTATCCACTCGAGAAACAGAAATTTTAGTGTACATTTCTAACGGATTTACGAACAAAGAAATTGCGACGCGCCTTCACATCAGTGTCAAGACCGTCGAAACGCACAGAGCCAACATCATGCGCCGGCTGGCACTCAAAACGCGCGCGGAACTTGTCGAATACGCCCTTAAAAACGGTTACATTCAATCGGTTTCCTCTGCGCCGAACACTATTTTATAATTTGTGCATTTTTCGAAGGGCCGCACTCTCATGACGTCCTCTGGTGTAAATCCTTCATCGCTGCATAAAGACATTCGATACAAGACACAATGCGGTGAAGACGCCATTTGTAAGGGAGAGAGCGCGAGTGACTTTGATGCCTATACGGTTGACGAAAACGAGAAAGGTCGTTCATCTGACGTTACTTGCAACCATCGCGCTACTCCCCACCGCATGTACCTTAGTTCCAGTAGATAGCAATGAGGTCGACGATTCTGCATCTTCAGTAACCAACCTTGGTAAGTCCAACGATCGAGACTACGCGTCTGCCGTGCAGCCCGTTTTACCTGCTCGTCACGGCAGCAATACAGGCATCGACATTTCGACAATCTATCAGCGCAGCGTACCGAGCGTGTGCACGATCACCAGTGTACATGACGCAACCTCTTCCACGAACGAGCCTGTAGAGGACTTAGGCACTGGCTTTTTCATCGATAGTCACGGAGATATTGCGACCAATGACCACGTGGTCGATGGTAGTCGCTCGGTCGTCGTTGCAATAGGGCAGGACACATTCCACGGCGAGGTGCTGGGTACAGACCGATTGGATGATTTGGCGGTCGTCCACATTAGCGGAATCCGAACACAAGCTCTCACGCTCGGTACAGCCACGACGCTCGTGCCCGGGCAGCCCGTCGTTGCCATCGGCAATCCCTTTCAATTAACCGATACGGTTACCAGCGGCATCGTCAGCGGATTACACCGCACCATGCCATCTCTCGGCGACCGGGAAATGAGCGACTTGATTCAAACGGACGCTCCGATTAACCCAGGAAACTCAGGCGGCCCGCTGTTTGATGACAAAGGCCGCGTTGTTGGAATCAATACCATGATTGTTTCCCCTGTTAAGGGATCTATAGGGATTGGGTTCGCCATTCCCATCGACCGTTTCAAACGAGTCATGCCTACCCTCATCGCCGGAGAAGAAGTACGTTACCCATGGATTGGTATTACAGGATTCAGCATTACCCCCCTATTAGCCACGAGCTATCATCTACCTGTTCCGCGCGGCGTATTCGTCGTAAGCGTAGTTCCTGGCGGTCCAGCCAGCCAAGCGAAGATTCGTGGTGCGAGCGAGTCTGCCAGACAGTCCTTCGCAGATGGTGACATCATTACCGCAATCAATGGGCAGTCGGTCACCTCCGTTGGCCAATTGACTTCACGCATTGCAGCGTACGCCATCGGTCAACGCATTCAAGTGACCATTTACCGCCATGCAACTGCGGAAAACGTGATGATTACACTCGGAACTTTTCCAAACAGCCGCTAATCTGCATGTTTTGAGGGAAGCGGAAATTGGCGCATAGCCACCCGGACTTTCCCGGATGCGGCAGCTGGGATATCCGTAACCCGTTCCACTTCGATGGAGACGTTGCCCATTTTGTCTCTTATCTGGGTGCAAAACGATTGTACATCCTGTTCTGTCAGTCCGACGTCCTTGAGCCGTAGCAAAATCTGAGAAGGGCTTTGTTGAACGATTTGAAATTTCGTGACGCTGGGAAGAAGTCTCGCGATGTTCGTAAAATACTGCCCATTGACCAAAATACCCTGGTCGGTAATGAACGTATCGTCGGACCGCCCGTCGATTGCCTCTAAAATGGGTAATGTACGCCCGCAACGACATGTACGGGACGATAGAGACACTAAATCCCCCAGTTCATAGCGCAAGCGTGGCATGACAAAATTGTTTAAGTCAGTCACGACCAACAGCCCGGACTCGCCCTCTGGAACTGGTTGATATGTTTGCGGATGAACCACTTCCAACCAAGAATTTTCGGCCGTTGCATGCAGATTCCCAGCAGGACACTCGTAGGCAAGAATACCACCTTCGCGGGCCCCATATTCATTGATGACTGGCGCACCAAAAGCCTCTTTGAGCAAATCCCTGTGTGCATCCGATAAGGTCTCTGCAGTCGAAACGACGCCTTTCAGTTGAACTCGGAGCGGCCCCCCAGACGACAGCAACAGTTGTGCAAGAATGGACATCGATGAAGGCCATCCATAGATGTAAGCCGGCTGAAAACGTTCAATACGTCGGCGATACTCCGAAATTTTCTGTTGGTCAAGCGCAAATGCAGGAATTAAAACGCGATTTTTCAGCCATCGCTCCCGCAGCCGAAACGACAGCATTTGATGTTGGGCCAACTCTATGGGTGAGCCCCATATCATCAGGCAAGGATCCCAAGGTTGAATGCCCGACCACGACAACCCACGCCACCGCGCAGCCTCCGAAAATTCCACGGCGTACCGATTCATGTAAAACGTGACCGGTTCACCTGTGGACCCTCCAGAGCGATTCAAAAACATCTCCTTCTCATTGGCTTCATCCGACAAATAGCGGTCGCGATTGTCCCGAAAAGCTGCTTTGCGAAGTATCGGAATCTCCGCAAAAACAGACCTCGGATTCCTCTCCACGTCTTCCAGACGATGACGGAAATCTTGATACGCAGGAACGTGGAGAAAAGAATGTCTCAAAAGTTTTTTCAGTTTTTCCAGTTGCAAAGCTTCCAGCCTGTCCAGAGAAAAACGTTCGGACGCCTTTAGCGTCCGGACGTTTTCGAGCACGCGGTTCCCTCTCCAACGGGACATGCTGGGGTACACGATGTGCTTGATAAAACGACTCGTATAATTCATGAAGCCTCCTGAACTTATGCATTGTTGACCTTTAAGACAAAGTTACGCTTTGAACTGACGATTCACCCGCTACAAATTCGCCTCTCCGCTACGCATTTATAGCTGTTGTACTGCTTCCGATAATCTCACTAAAGCGTCGGCCAGAATCGGACGAGGACAACCTAAATTCATGCGCTGAAAGCCGCTTCCGCCAACGCCAAACGTCTCACCGGTATTGAGTCCCAGTCGTGCTTTCGAAATCATCCAGTCCTTCAAGGATTCATCCGTCATTCCCAACTTTCGAAAATCTAACCAAGCCAGATAAGTTCCCTCGAGTGGAGACACGCTAATGTCAGGAAGTTCTGTGCGTAAGAATTCACGCAAAAAATCATAGTTCCCTTCGAGATAGACGAGAAGGGCATCCAGCCATTCCCCGCCGCCCCGATACGCTGCCTCCAGTGCAACTGGCCCAAATACATCGGGATCGCCCATAAATGCTTCTTGAAGCGTGTCCCGATACTGCTGACGGTACTGCTCGTTTGGAATAATGACAACCGCCGTATGGAGTCCGGCAATGTTAAAAGTCTTGCTCGGTGCAACAAACGTCACGGTGCGATCCGTCATTTCCGGCAACAAAGTCGCAAATGGGTGGTGCTGATGAGGGCGATAGACGAAATCGCAGTGAATTTCGTCCGACAAAACCGAGACGTCGTAAGCAGTGCACAGTTTCGCCAATGCAGTCAGTTCTTCTTTCGACCAAACGCGTCCAATCGGATTGTGAGGGCTACAAAGAATCATCCACTTTGGCTTCTCATTTTGAAACAGTCGCTCGAGATGTTCTAAGTCCATTTGATAACGTCCCGCTTCTTCGAGCAACGGATTGACAAGTAGTCGGCGTCCCTGACGTTCAACGACCGTTTTAAACGGAAAATACACGGGTTGCTGAATGACAATTGCGTCTCCTGGCTGGGTGACGGCTCGAATCATCATCGCCAGTCCGTGCACGACTCCATGAGAATACTCCAACCACTCGGGCTCCAGAGCATACTGATGGCGTACCATAAACCAATTGCGAATCGCCTCTTGGTAGGCAGAAGTACGGATGGTGTAGCCAAAGACACCGTGTTCCACGCGTTCCCGGAGTGCATCGATGACCACTTTCGGAGCCTCAAAATCCATGTCCGCCACCCACAGCGGCAAAACGTCGTCGCGTCCAAAGCGAGCTTGCAAGTTGTCCCATTTGGAACTCGCTGTGTTGCGGCGCTCAATGATGGTATCGAACGAATAATCCAATGATGTCCCTCCTCGAACGAGTTCAAACAAAATCCATCAGGCACTGCCCCTGCCGCTACAACGACAAGAACGGCTTAGTAAAAGCCACCCCCGTGAACGTAGATGACTTGTCCGGACACGTAGCTCGCATCGTCGCTTGCGAGAAATGCGGACACGTTCGCGACGTCCTCTGGGCGGCCAACGCGTCGCAAAGGAATTCGCTCCGCCGCCCGTCGTTGATTTTCATCAAAGTCTACACCAATTCGGCGCGATGTCTCTTTCGTCATATCCGTTACAATAAATCCCGGTGCAACTGCATTGACACAAATACCAAACGGACCCAATTCAATGGCCAATGTCTTCGTGAATCCTTGCAATCCTGCTTTCGCCGTCGAATAATTGGCTTGACCGCGATTGCCAAGCGCCGAAGTACTACTGGTATTCACAATTTTCCCGTATTTTTGAGCAACCATATACTGCTGAGCGGCTCGGCTACAGAGGAATGCCCCGCGTAAATGCACATTCATCACGGAATCCCAGTCGTCTTCCGTCATTTTGAAGAGCAAATTGTCACGAATAATGCCCGCGTTGTTCACAAGGATATGAACGGCACTAAAACGATTGGCTACTTGTTCAAAGACCTTGCTTACATCGGCAGAGTCGGTCACGTTGCAGGAAAATGCCTCAGCAGTGCCTCCAGACTCTCGAATGGCAGATACGACATCGTGACACGACGACTCGTCCATGTCGAGAACCGCCACCGCTGCGCCGTCCCTTGCCAACAATTTTGCCGTAGCCGCCCCAATACCACGGGCTGCCCCTGTCACAACGGCCACTTTCCCAGTAAATCTCGCCATAAGAATATCCCTCTTTCTGTATACGAGTTCCAACAACGGACTCTATCCGAATCACAGCCTTATTTTAGACCTGCGGACTTGCGATTGCCACGTCCTGCACCACATCTACGCTTGTTGTCCTTTGATGTAAGTGGTCAACTCCACCGTCAACGAATAACGGAGGAAGGGCGTCACTAGGTAGACCCCTCGAAAATGGTCGCGGATTTCATCGATGGTGGCTTTGGCAATCGCCATCCCTTCGTCGGTTGCGCGGTCCGGGGAACAATTGGCCATGCGATTCAACACATGTTCTGGAATTTGAATACCTGGGACTTCGTGGTGCAAAAATGACGCATTGCGCCAACTGACAAGAGGCATGACACCGACAAACACAGGAACCCCGTATTCTTTTGTGGCGAGGGCCAAGCGTTCGACCAGACGTTCCTCAAAGACAGGTTGCGTCATCACGAAGTCAGCCCCTGCCTCGATTTTCCGCCGCAATCTTTCCAAAGCTTTATCCAAATGGCGAACGTGCGGATTAAAAGACGTGCCAACCACGAAGTTGGCTGGCGGATCCATCGCAACTCCGGAGAACCCAATCCCCGCATTCAGTCGCTTCACCATTTTCGTCAATTCAATGGACGAAACGTCGTAGACAGACGTGGCTCCCGGCAAGTCGCCGAACCGAGAAGGATCGCCCGTTACCAAGAGCACATGATGAACACCCAGAGCGTGTAAGCCCATGAGATGGGACTGCTGACCAATCAAATTTCGGTCTCGACAGGTGACATGAACGAGAGGCTCCACTCCACTCTGCTTTAACAAAGCAGCCATCGCCATATTGGAAATCCGAATGGAGCCTAAAGAGTTGTCCGCCAATGTAATGTAGTCGGCCCCCGCTGCAGACAGTGCTTTTGCACCCTGCAGAAAACGATGGACTTGAAGTGTCTTTGGAGGGTCGAGTTCGACAATCACGGTGGTTTCACGCTGAACGCGCTGCAGCAAACCTGATGGCGTCTCCGTTCGATCCGCGGCATTTTTGACGGTAACAAGGGAATTCGTCTCATGGGCCGGAGAAACAGCGCCAACGGATGGTAAGGCGGGGCCACCATCTCTGCACTCAGTCTTCAACACATCTCGCAAAGCAGCAATGTGCTGAGGCGTGGTGCCGCAGCAGCCACCGAGAAGTTGGACTCCGAGCCGATGCATCTGTGCCAGCGTCGCTGCGAAATAAGACGCGTTCCCTTTATAGCTGTACTCGCTTTCTTCCAACTGTAAAATACCGGCGTTGGGTACTGCGGTATAGAGAATGTCGGGCAATCTCTGCATTTGTTCATAGGAACGCAGAATGCCGTTTGGTCCCAATTTACAGTTCAATCCTACGGCCGCCGCTCCTGCTGTATGCAAATGACCCAATGCTTCTGCCAACGGATAACCGTCTCGAGTCACGCCTACTTCATCCGGAGACAGGTTAGCAATGACTGGTTTGTCCGTCAGTGACCTAGCCACGTCAAGCGCTACCAACATCGTCTCCAACTCTGCGAAGGTCTCCAAGATGAGCCCAAACACCGGCTCTCCGAGAAGCGCTTCCATCTGCTCGCGAAAAACCGCCCGCAACTGGTTCTCGGAGAGAGTCTCAATGTGTGGTGATGCGAACGATAGCGCAGGACCGACCGTCCCCAGCACTTTCGCATCCTCTCCCGCAGCTTCGAGTGCCAGTTTTGCACCGGATCGATTGAATTCAACAACGCTGGCCACGTCAAGACCTGACCGGGCCAACACGCTGCGATTTGCCCCAAATGTATTGGTCTGAATGAGGGTCGACCCCGCCTGAATATACGCTCGGTGCACATGTCGAACCTGCTCTGGTCGCTCCACGTTGAGACGTTCTACGACCGTGCCGACTGGTACACCCACTTGGTGAAGGAAAGTCGCCATCGCACCATCGAGGAGAATCGTTCGATGCCCGGATGAATCAACCAGAGCGGACGGCACTTCATCAAACGCAGTCCGTTGAACGGTCACTTAAATTCCTCCCCCACTGTCTGCATTGAAGTAGCGCGCTTCCGGATGCGAAAACACCAGAGCAGAAACACTCGCTTCTGGGTCCATCATGTATCCATCGGTCAACTGCACCCCGATATCTTCGGGCCGCAAAATGTCAAAGAGCGGGCGTTGTTGCTCAAGGTCCGGGCAGGCCGGATATCCGAATGAGACACGAATTCCCTGGTAGCGCGCAATAAATCGCTCACGCATGGTCATTTCGGCACTATCGGGAAATCCCCACATATCCCGCAACATGTGATGCAGGCGTTCGGCAAACGCTTCGGCCAACTCTAACCCAGTCGCAGACAGCGCGTGTGAGCGCAAGTAGTCGCCTTTTTCTTTCCATTCATCTGCCATCTGCCGAATGCCCGATCCCGCCGTGACCACAAACATCGCCACGTAATCGTGCTCGGGCGATCCCGTTGGCCGAACGAAATCGGCCAAACATAGATGCGACCCACTAGACTGGCGAGGGAACAGAAAGGCGTGTAAGGGCTCGGTTGGATTTTCAGGCCTCAGCAATTGAAGTTGCCCTTTTTCGCGGTCACCGATGGCAGGAAAAAATTGATACACGGCTTTGGGCGCTAAGTACCCGCCTCTCTCCCCTTCCTGCAATAACTCCATCACGAGCTCCCGCAAGGCCAAGGCTTTTTCATCGCCCTCCATCAACTTCTTTTCCACATTACCGGTTAACCCGAGATGTTTTCCCAGCAGCATTTGCCAGTTGATATACGGGATGATGTGCGCAAGTGGAACATGGCGTAACACATGCCGCTCAAGATTGGGCGGGACAAAGACTGGTGCATGGGTGGAAATATCTGACGTCTTGCCCGATGCCTCCGGAACCGACGGGCTGGCGCCCGAATTTTCCGCTTGAAAGCGCATCATGTCTTGTTCCTGACGGGTCAACAATGCAGGCCGAGTCACATCACTCGACCATTGATTGGCGAGTTCCAGTCCCTCCATAGCATCTCGAGCATAGAAAACGAAGCCTCGGTACTGAGGCGCGATTTTGGTCAGCGTAAATTTTTTCGTCAAAGCGGCGCCTCCAACCAAAAGTGGGCAGTCGATACCCGCCTTGGCCAAATCGTCAGCAGTGACGACCATTTGCTGAGCCGATTTCACAAGCAAGCCAGACAGTCCAATGAAATCCGGTTTGTGCTCACGATACGCCGCAATCAACACTTCAGGAGCCACTTTGATACCTAAATTAATGACTTCATATCCGTTATTGGAGAGAATAATTTCGACCAAATTTTTGCCGATGTCGTGTACGTCTCCTTTGACGGTGGCGAGTAAGACTTTCCCCTTAGTGCTCGTTTCCGACTTCTCCATAAACGTTTCCAAGTAGGACACCGCGGCCTTCATGACCTCTGCGCTTTGAAGGACTTCGGCTACGATTAACTCGTTGTCGTTAAAAAGCCGGCCAACCTCCGTCATCCCTTCCATCAACGGTCCGTTGATGACCTCGAGTGGTGCCATTTCGGAGAGCATGGCATCCAAATCGGGTACAAGCCCATCTCGCGTGCCCTCGACGACATAGCGCGCAAGCCTCTCAGGAAGTGGCAATTCAGCTTTGGCAACTGGTTGAACTGCTTTTTTCTGCCTATAGACCGAGGTGAATTCGGCCACCAATTCGTCGGAGGTCTGAAATAACAAGCGCTCTGCCAAGTCCCGTTCTTCCGATGATAGGGTAGAGAATCGACGCAAGTTTTGAGTATTGACGATGGCATAGTCCAGTCCAGCTTTGGTGCAGTGATAGAGAAATACCGAGTTCAAAATCTCTCTTCCCGGCAGCGGCAACCCGAAGGAAACATTGCTAATGCCGAGAATTTGGGAACATTCAGGAAGTGCCTCGCGGATGAGGCGAATGCCTTCCACGGTCTCCAAAGCGGACCCAATATACTTTTGATCACCAGTTCCAACCGGAAAAGTCAGCGGATCGATAATAATATCTTCCCTGGGAATTCCGTACTTCTCGGTAAGAAGGCCGACTACCCGTACTGCGACTTCCAGTTTCTTCTCACGTGTGACCGCCATGCCTGTTTCGTCGATGGTTCCAACGACGAGGGCTGCGCCGTAGCGGTGAGCCAGATTGGCGAACCGGGCCAAGCGGGTCTCCCCATCTTCTAAATTGGTGGAATTGATGATGGGTTTTCCTTGAACCTGACGGAGAGCAAGTTCGACGACTTCGGGATCCGTTGAATCAATCATGAGCGGCACTTTGACCTTGCGCACGACTTTGGGGAGGAACCGAGACATGTCCGCCTGCTCGTCTCGGTCGGGGTCTGCCAAGCAAATGTCCACCACCTGTGCACCAGCTCGGACTTGGGCACGAGCGAGATCGGACGCAATGTCCATGTCTCCGGCCGCAATCAGTTCTCGGAATTTTCTCGATCCGATGACGTTCGTCCGCTCTCCCACCAAGATGGGACGATTCTCAGGCTCTACCTGGACCGTTTCCAGTCCTGAAACGGCAATCTGGCGTCTCGTCCCAAGCGCTCGCGGCGGAAGGTCGTTCATGCGCTCTGCCAGTCGCTGTATGTGACTGGGTGTGGTTCCACAGCAACCACCCACGACGTTTAACCAACCAGCCTCAGCGAAGTCTAAAAGTTTCCGAGAGAAACTCTCAGGTGTCTCGTGGTAATTTCCGTTTTCGTCGGGCAATCCTGCATTGGGATAGCACGAGACGCGGCAGGTGGCGAGAGACGCCAAAGTGCGAATATGGTCGCGCATAAACTCGGGACCAGTCGCACAGTTGAGCCCCACTGCCAAAGGCTGCAAATGCTCGATGGAATGGTAAAATGCATCGACGGTTTGTCCACCGAGCGTCGTACCCATGGCTTCAATGGTGCCACTCACAATGATTGGCACCCGACGTCCACAATCTGCGAAGGCGCGTTCCATCGCAAGCCCCGCCGCTTTGACGTTCAGCATGTCCTGAGACGTTTCCAATAACAGAAGATCGACGCCACCGTCCATCAAGCCAAGCACTTGCTGAAAGTAAGACTGCGACACTTCCTCAAACGTCGCTCCGCCAGTTAGGGACAGACTTTTTGTCGTCGGGCCAAGAGAACCCGCCACAAAACGAGGCTTTGCCTCTGAATCATAGCGGGCAGCAGCCATACGCGCCAGCTTGGCTGAGAGTTCATTCAACTCCCTCGCCATTTCAGGAATTCCATACTCACTGAGAACGAGTGGTGTTGCACCAAAGGTGTTCGTGGAAATGATGTCTGCTCCTGCCTCCAAATAAGCCGCGTGAATGTTTTCAACCACATCTGGCCGTGTTTTCGACAGCAACTCATTGCAACCATCCAAAGCTGCACCGCCAAAATCTTGCTCAGTGAGTTTAGCATTTTGGAGCATGGTTCCCATGGCTCCGTCCAGAATGAGAATTTTCGACTGTAAGGCACGTATGAGCCGTTCTGACATGTTTTTCTCTCCACTCCTGTTTCTATAGAAAGGGCGCCCTCACGGGAGGGCGCCGCACTCGACTGGCATTCCCCTCATCTTTCGAAATCGAGTCGATTTCGCTGGAATTAGCACCGCGCACGTCGAAAATGCGGTTGCCGGGCTTCATAGGGCCAGTCCCTCTGCCTCTCTCGATAAGAGTGTCTTTCATCTTTTAAATTGTCAGATGGCGCTTCTCCGACTGATGAGAACTTCAAGTGGTCGGATGGTTTCAACAAACCGTGTTATCGCAAAAAAGTCATAGAACCATAAGATGCATCATGTAATAGAATGTAAGGAACGACGAATATGCCAGTAATTTCGAACAGCATAGCATAATCCGGCCAACCATGTCACGCAAAAATGGAGAACGGACCTACTTCCCATTACATGGAGGAAACCAAGCCGCCATCCACTAAAAGAGACTGTCCAGTCACATATCCATTTGCTCCAGATGCCAAAAAGGCCACCACTTTTGCAAACTCTTGTGGAGTGCCGTAACGTCCAACCGGAATGCGACTGGCGGACTGTGCAGAAACCTCCTCTAACGACAATCCCGTCTCGTTCGCTGTAACCAAGTCTAGAGAGGCCACTCTCTCCGTCGCAATACGACCTGGTCCGACAGCATTGACGAGGATTCCGGAAGCTCCGACTTCCAACGCGATACTCTTCGTGAGTGATGCCACAGCCGCTCGAAAGACATTCGATAACACTAAGTTAGGGATAGGTTGCTTCATGGACGAGGATGTGATGTTGACAATTCGTCCCCAACCTTTTTTCTGCATAGCGGGGAGAGCATGGCGAATGGACCGAACCGCACTCATCAATGTTAAATCGTAAGCCTGTTCCCAAACTTCATCGTCTGTCAACTCCAAGAAAGTTCCGGGACTCGGGCCTCCACAGTTATTTACAAGAATGTCCACACCTTCACATTCCGATTGAATGCACCGATAGACTCGGGCTAAATCTTCCGCCGACGAAACATCTCCCGCGAGAGGAACGACTTGCGCCTGTGGAACTTGAAGAATCAGCTCTTTCGCAGCGCGCTGAATGGCCTCCTCACTTCGGCTGACGATGACCACGCGAGCTCCGTGAAGCGCTAGTTCTGTAGCCGTTGCGAATCCGAGCCCTCGACTCCCTGCCAGAACTAAAGCAGTTTTCCCATTCATCATCAGATCCATGACTGCTTCCCCCACTGTTCACGATTCGATCTCGTACAAACAAAACATTTTGCTAAAAATTCAAGGAACAAAGCCGGAGGTTGTGTTTTTGCGTGACAGGGGCTTCTGCCCCTGCACACGTCAGGTATGTCCCGTTATGAAGAGTGGCGGGTAGTATGCCGCAAATTCACCCGGTGATACGCTTTCCAAGGAATTGGCGTCCACTCCGCATTGTCCATCTCCTCATTGCGCTGGCTTACAACAGACTCGAACCGACGATTCGCTTTCAAAGCTCCCGGCATGGAAAACGCTTCATTATGGTTCTCGGTGTGCTGATTTGCCATATGGAACACCCCCTGCCTAATGTGTTCCCTGACCGTCTTCGCATTATCCACACAGACCTGTGCCATGGTCACATGAGGGGCGATGGAATTGTCCTAACCGCGCCGTCACTTGACCTTACTCAATATGACTTCGCAACCAAGCAGACAATTGCGTCATAGAGACGCGCTCTTGTAGCATCGTGTCTCTGTCTCGAACGGTAACCATCCCATCGTCTTCCGATTGAAAATCGTACGTTACGCAATAGGGTGTGCCAACTTCGTCGTGACGGCGATAACGCTTGCCAATTGACCCGGAGTCATCAAAGTCGCAGGAAAATGACTTCCGAATGTCCGACCACAACCGCTCTGCACCATCCGACAACTTTTTCGACAATGGTAAAATAGCGCATTTATACGGTGCCAGTTGCGGGTGTAAATGAAGGACTGTCCTCATGTCTCCTTCACTCACTTCCTCTTCGGAATAACTGTCCGCAAAGAGTGCCAAGAACAATCGGTCAACACCCATAGAAGGTTCGATGCAATATGGTATAAACGACGAACCATTCTCTTCTTTAACCAAAAAATCCTCTGATGAAAATTTCGCGTGTTGATTTAAATCAAAATCCGTGCGGTCCGCAATGCCGAGTAGTTCTCCCCAGCCAAAAGGAAAGTGATACTCCACATCTGTCGTCGCGGAGCTGTAATGGGACAACTGCTCCTTCTCATGGTCTCGTAAGCGCAAATTCCCCTGTGACAATCCCAACTGCAGCAACCAGTCATAAACAAACTGCCGCCAATACGAAAACCATTCCTTGTCCTCTCCGGGTTTGCAAAAAAATTCAATTTCCATCTGCTCAAACTCGCGAGTGCGGAACGTAAAGTTTCCTGGCGTGATTTCATTCCGAAAACTCTTACCGATTTGAGCAATCCCAAATGGAAGTTTCTTACGCATCGTCCGCTGGACGTTGACAAAATTCACAAAGATACCTTGAGCAGTTTCTGGTCGTAAATAAATCTCGTTCGTCGCCTCTTCCGTAACGCCTTGATGGGTTTTGAACATCATGTTGAACTGACGAACTGGTGTGAAGTCGCGACTTTTGCAGTCTGGACAAACAACGTTTAAGGTTGCCAATAATTGGTCCATCTCCGCAAAGTCAAGTCCATCCGCAAAAATTTCCTTACCGAGTGCAGTCGCAGTGTCTTCGATCAGTTTGTCCGCCCGATACCGCGATTTGCAGCTACGGCAATCCACCATTGGGTCATTGAAGTTACCAACATGCCCAGATGCAACCCACACCTGTCGATTCATCAAGATGGCTGAGTCCAGCCCCACCATATTGGGCGACTCTTGAACAAAATGTTTCCACCACAATCGCTTTAAATTGTTTTTCATCTCCACTCCAAGAGGTCCATAGTCCCAGGTATTCGCCAGACCTCCATATATTTCTGAGCCAGGGAAAATAAATCCCCGCCGCTTTGCCAGTGAGACCAATTGTTCCATTGCACTCGCCATGTCGATTGTCCTCCGTTCCCAGCCATATTGTTGCTATCATACTGGAGCATCTATGCGAACGCAACGACACAGGAACATTCGGTAAGACCTTCGTGAGAAAGATAATCCCTTCCCGTTGCTGATATAATGTGTACGGTGCAGCAGGGGCCGTCCCTCGGCACAGCGGCGGACGTCAACTTCAACATGCTTGCATAATCAATGGTCACGTCAATAGTCCATCTCATCGTCTATCCGTTGTAACAAATCCGAAGGGAATGGAATTATGCCCATTCAGTTTGTGTTCCTAGACATTGATGGCACCATCTATTCTCATGGACGTCTAGTGCCAAGTGCTGTCAAGGCAATTCAACGACTCCAGCACAATCACATTCCAGTTGCACTATGCACGGGAAGGTCTTTGTTACATACACGGACGCTCCAATGTCGCTTGGGAATTCGCCATGGCGTCTACTTCAACGGAAGTCTGGCGCTCACGGACAACACCATTGTTCACTCTTCTCCTTTCGAACCCCATGTGGTAGAGCTTTTGATGTCATATTTAGAATCAGAGGAGCGAAGTTACCTGTTGCACAGTCAAGAGAGGATCTTCACAGTGCATCCCGTGCCAGACCATTTCACATCCATCTTACGAAGCTTTGACTTTCCGCCAGTCTATGTGTTGAGCGACACGGATGTAAATATCTCGAAGACGCCCATTTTTCAAATGAACGCGTTCATTCCACAAGAAATGGACCACGCCCTCCAATCTCTTACGAATGAATGCTTTGTGTATCGATGGGACGCGTATGCAGTGGACTTACAACGCGCGAAAAGTGACAAATCCCATGGAGCACTGGCACTTCTGCGGCAGTTCGACATTGCGCCGGAAAGTGCGCTGCACATTGGTGACGGAGGAAATGACATAGGCATGTTTCAACGTTTGGGGCATTCCGTGGCCATGGGTAACGCACCGAGAGAAGTGCAGGAGCAAGCGGATTGGACAACCACCGAAGCCAGAGAGAATGGCGTCTATAATGCATTGCACAAGCTCAACTTAATCTGAACAAACGCAGCAACTCATCTCCGTGACCGTATTGACACCATCGAGAATTCGCTTTTTGGAAGATGGATACTTTCAATCTCTGCGAAGTCGAGGACGGCAGACCGAGGGGGTGGTAGTTGCACTCTTCAATCCACGCGATCAGCGCCTCCTGGGACACGTGTTAATGCGCTCGATTGGCCGCCATCGGCAACAATAATCTTTCTCCTACCACCAGAGCATGACCGCTCTTCATTCCATTCGCTTCTTCAACACTGTCTATCCAGTCCCATGGAGATACCCCCTCCCCAAAACGGTTAGCCAAACTCCACAGAGTGTCTCCTTGCCTTACGACATAAACTCGCATGGGTTGATCTGCCTGCGCTGTTGCCATGATTTGATTCGGATTGTGCCCAATCAAGAAAGCCACAAACCACAGGACACACATGAAGACGACTGCGGTTTTGCTTGCGCGAAAGAAAACCCTTTCCTCTTTTGACTTCGCGGTCGTTCTTCTCATAGACATCTCTCTAAAGTCCTTTGCCATGCGCCCACCCCTGTTCGGAACGTATGTTCTACTGTAATCAAACCATAAGAACTTATGTTCTGTCAAGCGACCGCGAACACATGTTTGCAAAATGTAAAAAGTGTGTTAGTATTTTAACGACGGTAGGTTCGCGCGTATGGTAATGGTCAAAAAAGGAGAGAACTACGATGGCCGGATTAACTCGCAGGCAACAAGCCATTCTCGATTGTATTCAGAAAAACATAGATGAAAAGGGATACCCGCCCTCTGTTCGAGAAATTGGCGAATCCGTAGGCCTAGCTTCCAGTTCGACTGTGCATGGACATCTTGCTCGATTAGAACAGCGTGGGTATTTGCGCAGAGACCCGACAAAGCCTCGAGCTATGGAACTGTTGATACGCTCCAGTTCGACTCAGACAAGTCGGATGCGAGAAACTGACCGGTCCGTCGATGTGACCATGGTACCGGTGGTAGGGAGAGTCACAGCGGGAATTCCGATTACGGCAGTAGAGCAAATTGAAGAGTTTTTTCCAGTTCCGAGCCAACACACGGGTGATGGAAAATTGTTTGCTCTACAGGTCATCGGTGAAAGTATGGTCGATGCAGGAATTATCGATGGCGACCATGTCCTCGTGCGTCAGCAGCCCACGGCACAAAATGGCGATATTGTCGTCGCTATGACTCAAGAAGGCGAAGCGACAGTCAAAAGATTTTTCAGGGAACAGCACCGAATTCGATTGCAGCCGGAGAACAGTTCGATGGAGCCACTCTATTTTGATACGGTAACGATTCTGGGAAAAGTTGTAGGGGTCTATCGATTCTTTCATTGAAACCGGTACAAAGAGAGTCGTGCCGTACATCCTGTATGCCACTCGGTTTTCTCTAATGACGACTTTTCCGTTTACAATCAGGGACCGTTGTTGAGCGACCGAGACACAAAGTCAACCCGCGTCTGTCGACAGACGCGGGTTGACTGACAAAGAGGAACTCTGGAGTTCTACCGATTTCAATAATTGGCCAGATATTGCTCTTTTTCCCATTCTGTGACTTGCATTCTGTACATTCCCCACTCAATTCTCTTGGCTTCAATGAAGTGCGTAAAGACATGCTCTCCCAGAGCATCCCTCAACACTCCGTCTTGGGCAAACAATTCGATGGCTTCGAAGAGAGAGCCAGGCAAACTTTGAATACCAGCAGTCGCCTTCTCCTCTTCAGTCATGATATAGATGTTTCGATTAACAGGAGGTGCCAATTCCAATTTGCGGTCAATGCCATCCAGACCCGCAGCGAGCATTGCTGCAAGAGCCAGATACGGATTGCAGGATGGGTCCGGACTCCGTACCTCAATACGCGTACTCGCGCCGCGCGCCGCTGGTACGCGCACTAAGGGAGAACGGTTCTTCGCTGACCACGCTACGTAGCTGGGAGCTTCAAAACCTGGGACGAGTCGCTTATAGGAGTTAACTGTAGGATTACAGATAGCCGTAAACGCCTCTGCGTGGGCCAGAATACCGGCTAAGTAGTGACGAGCAATCTGACTGAGACCAAGTTCATCCGACTCATCGTAGAATGAATTTCTGCCATCAGCAAACAGGGACTGATGACAATGCATGCCGGACCCGTTGATACCAAACACCGGCTTTGGCATAAACGTCGCATGCAAACCATATTGGCGCGCAACTGTCTTGACAACTAAGCGGAAAGTGGCGATGTTATCCGCCGCCTCAATGGCATCCGCATACTTGAAATCGATCTCGTGTTGACCTGGTGCCACCTCATGATGGGACGCTTCGATTTCAAAACCCATGGCTTCCAGCGTCAAGACAATTTCCCGGCGGCAGTTTTCGCCCAAGTCCAATGGGGCCCAGTCAAAATATCCGCCTTCGTCGTTCACTTCTTGTGTTGGTTTGCCGTGCTCGTCCAATTTGAACAAAAAGAATTCCGGCTCTGGTCCGACGTTGAACGCCGAGAAACCACGTTTGTTGGCTTCAGCAAGTACGTTCTTCAAAATCATTCGTGGATCTCCAGCAAACGGCTTTCCGCCAGGCAAGTGAATGTCACAAATGAGTCGGGCGACCCGTCCTTGGTTAGAATCCCACGGAAACACCAACCATGTTGCGCGGTCTGGGACCAAATACATGTCTGACTCTTCAATACGAACAAAGCCTTCAATAGAAGAACCGTCAAACATGATTTTATTGTCTAATGCTTTTGTCAATTGGTCTACTGGAATTTCGACGTTTTTAATGACACCCAGTAAGTCCGTAAACTGCAGCCGCACATAGCGGACATCCATTTCCTCTGCCAAACGCAAAATTTCTTCTTTTGTGTGCTCTCGCCTCATTCACGACACCATCCTCTTGTTTGCTACGTTTCCTGTCTCTCTTTACAATTCGCCACGACTCTGTGGCACTTTCAGCAAGCACTTACTGCTCCGGACCCCCAAACCCATGGGAATCTCACGACTTACGTCGATAAAAGCGGGATAAATCCCCTTGAAACAGCGCCTGCAGACCAGCCGAAGACCCTTTTAAAAGTTCTCTCTGCAGTTGTTCATAAACTTGCTCATCGGACAGGTCTGAAGACACAACAGCCTTTCCGAACCTAGGGTCCAACAGACGCCGCTTTACTCCGCTCAAGCTCTCGCCATCTTCCATCCACTCGCGAATGCGCATCAGTCGCTCGACGTCAACAAAAGAAAATTGACGTTGCTTCCCCTCAGACCGTATCGGAGAAATGAGCCCCTGCTCCTCGTAGTAACGGATTTGTCGCGCACTGAGACCAGTGAGTTTCTGGACAGTACCGATGGAAAAGAGAGGCAACTGCCGACGTTCGTTGAGATCCATAGCAATGCCCCTCCCCCTAGTCAGCTTTAGCTCCTATCTTACTACGCCAGATGAACTCACGTAAACAACTTTTGTGAGGTTTTCTTACTCACTCGTGACAATGTTTTGGTCCAGTGTGCGTGCCACTTGAAAGAGCGTCCAAAAGCCATGTTCGTAGGTCAATCCCCCTTGAAGATATGCTCGGAAGGGGGGACGGAGCGGCGCATCGGCGGTCAATTCGAGGGACGCCCCTTGAATGAAGGTACCAGCAGCCATTAGAACCTCGTCCGAATATCCAGCCATGGAGGCGAATTCAGGAACCGCAAAACTATCGACTGCGGCAGTCGCTTGCACTTCTCGAGCAAATGTTTGAAGAGCCTGACGGTCCTCAAAATCGATGGACAAAATTAAATCCGCACGAGGCTCATCATACCTTGGAGAGACGGTATAGCCGAGTTGTTCAAAAACTCGACTTGCCAGAATGGATACTTTCAGTGCTTGAGAGACAACGTGTGGGGCCATGAACAGGCCTTGAAACATCTCTCGCAAATGGCCATGCGTCGGTCCTAACTCTGACGAAATACCGGGAGCGTAAACTTCCGCCCCAACTCGCTCGATGAAGTCCACCGGCCCAACGATATAAGCCCCCGTTGGCACAATCCCACCGCCCGGATTTTTGATGAGAGAACCCGCGGCGATATGGGCGCCATGAACTGTAACCTCCTCCGCTTCTACAAATTCTGCATAACAGTTGTCGACTGCGATCCACACGTCAGGATGGTGGAGCCGAATCTCGTCGAACAAAGGAGCCAACTCTGCGTTCGTCAGAGCTCTTCTCGCCCCATATCCCCGAGACTTTTGACACATGACGAGTCGTGTCGACGGCAGAATACGGCTAAGTGTTGCTACAATATCTGGCGCCCCATTCTCCTGCAGAGGAACGACATCGACTTGAATACCCCACTCTTTCGCGCTGCCGAGTGTATCCGATATTCCCGCCACCGATTGCAAGGTGTCGTAAGGCATACCCGTCGCGAACAGTACGTGGTCGCCTGGCCGACACGCCGCAAAAAGGACCGCCGCCAACGCATGCGTGCCAGACACCAATTGGGTTCGAACCAGGGCTCCCTCGGTCCCGAATAGACGTGCATAAATCCGTTCCAGTTTATCTCGCCCCGCATCGCCAATGCCGTATCCATTAGACCCGGCAAAGTCACTCGCAGAGACGCGCTCGGCCGAAAATGCTTCGAGCACTCGGCGCTGATTGTGCAATGCGACCTTCTCAACCCGATGCATCGCTCCTCGAACTGCCGATTCTTGTTGTTCTACCCATTTCAATAGGTCGATCTCGTTCAACATACATTCTCCTATTCGTGCATGTTCGTGACATACGGCTGTAGCCGCTCTGCATAGCGTTCGTCGGTTTCGACAACGAGCTGAACCTCGCCGTTTTCATCACAGACAGTATTCATGACCCGTCCATGAGACAGGACATCACGCCAAAACGGAAGTTTCTGAACAGAAGGGGACAGCGTGAGTCGCACCGGAGTCAAGCGCAAAACTCGTTCCACGGCCCGGTAGAGGTCGTCCAATCCGATACCTGATAAAGCGCTCCCAGAAACAGTTGCGGTCGCTGCGACATCCGGAGCTGGTGGTGAACTAACTAGGTCCAATTTGTTATAGAAGGTGATGAACGGCACATCCGCGACACCCACCTCCCTTAGCACCTGAGACGTTGTGCGCAGTTGCAAATCCAACTCATACGAGGCATCCACGACCTGAACGATGACATCCGCAGAGGCAACTTCTTCTAGTGTGGAATGAAACGCTTCTACCAACAAATGCGGCAAATTGCGAATAAAACCAACCGTGTCGAGCAACACCAATTCCGACGCAACGCCAGCTTTGACCCGACGCGCGAGCGGATCGAGCGTATCAAAGAGACGATTCCGTCCCTCGGGGACCGGTACTCCCGCACCTCGTTCGGCACTCCAACGCCGTAACAGAGTGGTCTTCCCTGCATTTGTATATCCTACCAAAGCAACGGTCGGAATGGACGAGGTCCGGCGCGCCCGCTGCAACTCACGTGTCTTTGTAGCCACCCGCAACTCTGCATCCAAGGTCTGAATTTTTTCCCGGATACGACGTCTGTCTGTCTCCAGTTTGGTTTCTCCGGGTCCACGCGTGCCAATTCCACCGCCTAGCCGAGACATCTCCACTCCCCGCCCAGTCAATCGCGGCAACTGATACTCGAGGAGCGCCCGTTCGACTTGAAGACGCCCTACACGCGACTTGGCGCGCAGAGCGAAGATATCTAAAATGAGTTGCGTTCTGTCCAGGACTCGGCACGACAGCGCCGACTCCATATTCCGAATTTGAGAGGGTGCTAGGTCC
This sequence comes from Alicyclobacillus sp. SP_1, assembly GCF_024706985.1. Lineage (GTDB taxonomy): Bacteria > Bacillota > Bacilli > Alicyclobacillales > Alicyclobacillaceae > Alicyclobacillus_I. Next base: position 49,429 of record NZ_JAMCCX010000019.1, read on the forward strand.
GCATCGACCACCACCAACGACACACCACTGGGCAAGGACATGCGAAGTTCTTCTAATTTTCCTTTCCCCAAATAACTGGCCGATTTGACGTCGGATTGTTGTTGGATAGTTTGCCCGACCACCACGCCCCCGGCTGCTTCCACCAAACTCTCCAGTTCACTCAAACGGCGCTGCCACGCATCTGTCGTCTCACGTGACCTGACTTTTCCGGCTAACCATACAGAAACAGGTTCCTGCTGCTGGCTGTCATTCATAGACATGCGATGCGAGTCACCCCTTTGTCCATATTGTATCACGGACAATGACAAAATCAGGTTACTCGGCGAATCGTCCGAGTAACCCGATGGAGACTGGATGGGGCGATAGAGAGTGTCGGGCCATGCGACAAGCAGACTGTTCGTGCACACTCATCAAGACGGAGGCTCAATGTAATCCGTCGACCACTCCGTGAATAACGTCAAAAGAGGTAACACGGTCAGCACCGCAACCGTCCATTCAACAGAGACACAAAAACTGGCCGATAACGCGACTAATGCAAGCAGCATCGAGAGTGGAACGCCGAGATGCACGGCGATGTTGGGGGCGCCTAACCGTTCGTCGTGTCTGAGGTCGATGACGTCGTCAAAAACATCGAGAAAGATGACAATAGACAAAGCCCATCCCGTGAGCAACCAGCCTACCCCGTAGACTGAGACAGACACTGCCCCAACAAGCTCTAACCAAAGGAGAATGCCAGACGGAGTTCCTTTCCACCAACCGAACATGCCGACGGAAAATGCCCCGAGAAAGATGGCGACCGCGAGGCGCCAGTCGAACGCCGCAGCAGACAGGGCCAAGATAACGGAATACGGCAAGATATGTCGTCCTAGGCGGACCGCGAATCTCCGCTCCCCGGCACCGACGTCTCGCTCCACATCAAAGATGTCATCCATCCACTGAATGACTATTCCGATGCACGCGACGGAGAGAAGAACCCGAATAAATTCAGGCCATCCGCCAGACATGCTGTTTGACCTCCAGAAGCCCCCGGCCGTCCGACGAAGATACTAACGCCACTGGAATGTTGCCGACCACACGGCGTACATCTCTTTTGCAAAAACGCTTACGGATAGTGTCTGACTTCGTGATAAGCATCATGTAGCGAGGCCTAGACCTTCCGTAAGCCCAGAGGTCCAAATCAATCCCGTGCAGTTTCATGGACTTGACCTGCAAGGAAGTAGGCGAAGAAACATCCAAGAGTGCGGATGCTTCGACTAAATGTAAGACAATGTCTGCAGCGAGCAACGTGCGCAACGTGTCGCTCAACTGCTGGCGGTGCTGATTTTCGCGTTCTGGATCGTCATCAAGCGCAAATGTGTCGTGCAAAATGAAACGCTTTTGCACAAAGCCTCGTTTGCTAATGACCAAAACTGGTGCTGTTACTGGACCAGAGGCTTCCGCAAGCCACCTTGATGGATAGGGCTGGTTGAGATCGGCATACGGCACTTTTGCCTCCACCCTCCCCGCAACTTTAAGAAACTCCCGTAAAAAAGACGTTTTTCCACAACCTGGTCGGCCGACGATAACAATTTGTGCGTATCGATTCACAGAAAACTCCCCTCTCTAAAGTCTTCCGGACGAAGCGTCATCAATTCTTCTCGCGACGGATTGAGTTGTTCAAAGAGTCGACTCGACTGAGCACGAATGGCCTTTTCCATCAAATTCCGCACAAACCGCGCATTGCTGAAGTGCTCGCGACGACTCGGATTGGCGAGTGCTCGCTGAAGAACACGGCGCAGCACAAACTCCGCATCTGCGGACAATTTATACTGATGCAAGGCTGCAGTGCGTTTCGCAATCGCCATCAACGACGAGAGCGTATAGTCAGGAAAGGTCAATTGCAGTGGGAAGCGACTAGGAAGTCCCGGATTGGTCGCAAGAAACGCCTGCATTTCCGCTTCATATCCCGCGATGATGGCCACAAACTGATTGCGGTGGTCCTCCATGCCTTTGACCAGCGTTTGAATTATTAGAGTCATGATCACACGAATGCCCGGTCTTCGTACCGCCGTTATCGGGGTCGGGGTTATCGGGCTTTCCCGTAATGTCCCAAGATGTGAAAATCTCGATTTCATCGTCATGTAGGACAACGCGCTTTATCAGCTTCATTGCGTACTTGCGTTTTTCCTCATCAGGCATTTTTTCTTTTATATAGCCACGAAGGGCATCAATAGTTGCTTTTATCTCGTCTAATTGTCGTTTATCCAGTTCCTGCGAAGCTAAAGCATCAATAGCGAGTTCGATGGACGAACGAAGCTGTTCGATTTCTCGTTCAAGAGGTTCTAACGCCTCGTCGAGCTCTTCGTCACTAATTCGCCCCTTGACGTTGAGATTGATCCATCGCTTGCGTTCAGTCTGCTTTTCTTCCAGAGCGGATTCAAGCATTCGTTTTTTGGTATTCAACTCTTGTAACTTTGAAGGATCACCTTGGCGTTCGAGAATTGCTCGAAACACATCGTCTGGTTTGGTCAGAACCTGAACCAAGTACCGCCATACATAATCGTCGATCACATCTTGCCGCCAATTACGGCCTTTACACTGATGCACTTCCCTCCCAGTACCAACTTCAAAGACTTTACGACCTTTGCCTGAACAAATGTAATAATGGTGCATGATTTCCCCGGTCTTTTTGTTTCGAGAGGGAGGACCTGCTACAACTGCACTTCCGCAACGACCACAACGTACCATTCCTTTGAGTAAGTACGTCTTTTGTGGTTTTGCACCACGGTTTGCACGTGCAAAAGTGGATATTTTGAGTTGTAGTCTCTCGTAAGTTTCCTCATCTATATAAGCAGGGACTTGAACCAGTTGCCACTCAGACTCCGGCTTTTTCAAGATGTCTTTTTGACCTTTTTTCTGCTTGTATTCTGTCTTGCCGTAGTAAAAACGGCCTGCATAAACCGTATTTTTGAGGATACGACTAACGGTCGCTTGATACCATTTGTCACCATTCGGGGCTGGAATTCCAAGCAGGGATAATTCGCGGGCTACAGAGGTTAGGTTCATTGGCTGACCATCTTTACCATTCAGTATCCAATCGACCATTAATAAATAGACGTCTCTCTCTTCCGAGTTCACAGCCAAAGTGTCATTTTGTTTGTCGAATGTGTAACCATATATTCGTCGCACACCGGGTATTTTCCCATTCTTGACCTTCTGCCTACGACCACGCTTTGAATTTGCAAGAATTTTTGCCTTATTGTACTGAGCTATCGCCGCTTGCATGTTGAAAAACAGGACAGATTCCGCGTTGTCTGGATCATAAGGAACTTCTACGCTTACCAACTGAATCCCATTTTCTAAGAGTTCATCTTCGATGAATTCAACCTGTTGCCGAAAGTTACGTGCAAGTCTGTCAGGATGTAAAACCGCGAACTTTTGCCCCACCCCGTGTCGGATTAACCACTTGCCAAAATTAAGTGCAGGACGATTAGGGTCATCCCCCATCTCTCCCATTTCAACCAATGCAATGATCTCGTCAGTTTTAACAGACTCATCTCTAATCAATTTTTCAGCACATCGTTCCACCTGAGATTCCAAAGAATATCCGTGCCTTGCTTGATCGTCAGTTGATACACGAGCGTATATCAATGCTTTTATGGTCGCTGCCAAGTTGTCCAATTCACGGGCACTGTAGGGATTTAAATATCCCTTTGTTATGGACAAAGTAATCATTCAAACACCGCCGCATCTCTCTGATTGTTTACTATGTCCACTAGATTATCATTATTTTCTTTCACAACATATCTCTTAGAGGCTTTTGTCATTGTTTCAGCAATGAGGTCTGACATTTCAAGCAACAACTGATCCAACGTTTTGCCATCACCAGAACCATGAACCGTGACTCGAAAGTGATTTCTGTCGCTTCTTAAACTTTGTCCCACTTCGCTCACGCCCTTCATTCGAGCGTATGCGACACTGCTTTTCCCTCTTGCCTGACAACCCATATAACCACCTGCTCTCTGCAAAGTGGCTGAGTTTACTCGTTTCGATCATTTTCACGACATGATTCGACGTATCTAAAGGGAAATCTTCAAAGTTTCTTTGGGTAATTGCTTCGCTTCTTCCCAAGAGTTATGGTCTTGCCGAGTTTGAACGGTGCGATGGCCACGTAGCCTTTTGGTGGTTTGTTCGCACTGTGGGAATGGGCCAGTTTGGGAAGATGAGAAGAAAACCGTGAAATATATATGTGGCGGTTGAATCAACAAGCATCAGTCGATGCGAACGCGACATTAGGCAACTAAGGGACAATTGGGAAGTTTCAGGTGCCGGACGTTGACCCTCTCGACCCCCGCAACTAAAACAAAGGGAGGCCATCCGGCCTCCCTTTGTCACCGTACTCTTCTGCTTACACACCGACGCGCATCCTTCGCGGGTTTTACGATAGCTCCAACACCACCTCTTCATCGAGTAGTGTTGCATACACTGCTAGTTCTGCTACCTCATCCTCAAAAATCCCAATGCTAAGTCCCCTTCTCAGTCCTCAATTTATATTGTTATCGCCTTCCGCCAGCCCCATGTGATTTGCATGTCCAACGAACGATGGAATTACGGTCACGCCGACCGATTTTGTCCACGGACGCCTGAGCACGCGCCGCCATGTGCCGCTACTCTCATTCGCCATCGTCAACCTTCCGCCGCCTCTTACGTTGCACACAGACGCCGATGAACTTCAGGCTTGCAACATGGCTATTGCTAAAACATCTTGGTTACTACCCTACTGAGTTAGTTCGCATAGCGAAGTCATTCTATCGTCACCGCATAACGGAGAAACCGAATGAACGCCAACCCGACCTCCTTCAGAATCGCGAGGTCAGAAGTGTCCAGCAAATATTCTATGAACTGTGACTTTTGTTCGCTCGGCACATGCTTTACGTAAACCTTCAACATATTCTGGACATCGGTCTTATTTTCATTGGTTAAATCTTCAATGCAAGCCTTGTCCTTGTTCAACTGATCGTGCCATTCCAGCGCAACTTGCTGGCGATAATCATGCGATTGGAGTGCCGTGCCGTAGCCGTTGTACAATCGGCAATGACCAATTTGGCACGGAGCAATGTATTCCATTCCAATGACTCGGTACGAGGTTTTCATTCGGCTTTCGGAAACAAAGTTTATGAAGTAAATTTTTTTGATGTCAGACTTAACGCACCGATTAAGGATTTCTACCGCATATTCGGAATAATATGTGTCTCGGTGTTGTTCATTGGCGACGTTCACATTGATTTCGTAGGGCAGAACTTGAATGCCATCGATCACTGTGTTCAAGTTACCTGTAACCTCCATCAAAACAGTTGTGGTTTGCGAAACGCTCCCTCGGCTTTCGTGATTAGTTCACCCGCCTACTGTCCTTCCCACTTCCCTAGTAAATTTATGTATGATTGGACTAAATATCTCGGCTACACTTCAAGCACCAAGTATCGGAACTCGACCCCGCCGATACGGGAATACGGATGCCATTTACATTCGTAAACACCTTGAAGATGAATCGGTTCATAAGATGAATTTGCGTACTGTAGTGTTCCTTTCCGAATTGATCCATCTTCCATACGAAATTCCTCGTCCGCAGTTGGTTTTCCCCATCGAGACGGCCTCCATAGTCGATGATAGTTTGTGAGCATAATCGCCAATCCGCGAATGTTCATGTGTTCCTTGAGCCTCTCCAAACGCTCTACGTCTTTCCAGAACTGATACCTCATCGGATTCGCCGAACAGTCGCGCAAGTGGTATGTCTCATCACGATGATTCAAAACGGACGTCATGGTAGGATACTTGACTTCGATGTATGTACTGCCCACAGTTCCGTCCACATAGCCTCGTTTATCCCCAAGGTCAAACGGAACCTCAAGCCTGACAGGCAAGTTGTCATAAATACTATGGATTTCCCATGCAAGTGAATGCTTAAAATCGTCCTCAGAGTGGTAACAGGGCCGTTTCCGCACAAGAGAAGTCATAATATTATGAATTTGTATCCCGTCTTTCAAAACTAGTCACCTCACCATTTTCTTGACGCGCGTTCCAGAACGAATTTTATTCATACGCTTCAGTAGACATACGTAGTCTGTTCTACCTGACACCTGTGGTCATAGAACGTTGAGCCACCCTCTTTCGCGAACTCATACTGTAACTTACTCAACCAATCATCTCTGGAACTGCGGCTACGAACTTCAGGGCCCAACGTAGCGCAAATACCTCGTGGTTCGGCGATGCGTTGGTTTTGAAGGCAAAATAGCGTCCAATTTCTTCAGCCAGAACCTCGACGTGCTCCATTGGCCTTGCTTTGAGTCCTTCGTCGAGTATGATGTATGGCACGCCGTCACAGTGAAAGAATCCCCCGAGTACCGTTCCCGTGGATGCAAGGTCTAGATAACTTAATCGTATCCCTTCTGTGGCAGCGATCTGTAACAGGTCGTTTAGCGCGCTCAACTTGTTAGAACTCATTGCGTAATCAGCTATCGACTTGGTTATATGTAGTACGCTGTCCAACCTCTCTGCTCGTGTCATGCCGGGGACTGCCATACTGAGGTCTTGTCGCCCATCAGAATGCTCCATGTTGCTACAGACCCACGTGATTTGCAGTGGCCGCTCAGAATCGAGATTGACGAAGATAGACATTTCCATTTTCCGGCCACAACATGGGCATTTGGACTTGGACAAGATGCTCTCCACAATGCACTCACGATCATCTGCGCGTTCTACTGTCAACGTCATATGTTCTCCTCCATCTCTGATGGCTACGGAATGTCATGTATCTTCAACACTCAAAGAAAATATCTATTAGTAGATATAGTATATCGCTTATTAGATATAATATATACGATATTAGATACCGTCAAGGTGTTATTGCTCTGAGATCAGACGTATGTACATGTGATAAACTATGAAAGGAGGAGTGTTGGCAAATGATCAAGATTCATCTAGCCCGAATTCTAGCTGAACGACACCTTAAGCAACTCCAGTTGGCAGAAATGGCAGGGGTCAGACACAATACCGTCAATGCCTTGTGCAACACGCATAATCCCGCTGTGAAGAGTAGCGCACGGCGTATTGATCTCGACACTTTGAATCGCATCTGTGATGCGCTAAACATCCAACCCGGCGACCTACTTGAGTACATACCCGATGAAAAGTCTAGCTTCGTTGAAAAACCACCGACCGATGCTGATCCTTTTAATAAAAAAGATTGAGCCGTTAGCATTAGCCAACGACTCAATCTTTCCCGTTTTTACTTAACAAGCCGCAACCCAGTGTGGGTGCCACCTTCTCAGCCGTATTGTGGTCGAACACGGTATGGCTGCCCTTATTTCACCTCATCGTTCATCCTTCTGTAGGAATAGAGGAACATGACTAATCTAATCGACCCTTAACATGATCCTCATGCAGGACAGTGCAGTTTCAGCATACCGTTCTGCTACAGATGGCATTTGCTCACGCCGAGCCAGTTCGGCAAATAGCCTCCCTGCGGTATTGTAATCTCCCATCTTACACGCATGGCTTAGGTCCTTCATGATTTTCCTATGCACAGCTACAACCAACGCCATGTAGGCTCTTTCGATCCCTAATCTTGGGCACAATAGGTCCAGCATCTTATCTGTCGGAGTTAGATGTCCAAGTTCATATTGAGCGATTGTTGACGCTGCACAAATTCCCTCAGCTACTTCACGTCGTGATAGGTTTTGACTTTTCCTCGTCGTGTAGAGTAAGTGTCTCGGTGTTACCACTTTTATCACCTGCCGCTTTTAATCTGAGAAGCATTCTAGATCGCAGCAGATACTCCGTCGATAATGTTTAGGAGAATTAACGTGAGCGGAGTTAATTGTGACAAAAAGATTGAGCCGTCAGCATAAGCCGACGGCTCAATCACCCCGTATTATCAACAAGCCGCGCCCCGTAGGGTGCACTTGTCACCTGCCGTATCGTATTAGCAATACTCTACGGCTGTCCTTATTTTACCTCTTCGCATTGATTCAAAACTAGTCCTCTTCTTTCGGAAATTTGATTATTTCATACATTCCGGCCGCATCGGAGATTTGATACAGTTCCTCCATTGCTTCCCTTCGCTAAGCGTCTCTTTTGTTCTTGTATTCATTCAGGTCACTTAAAAGCATGCTACGGTGGGAACCAGCCATGTGAAAGGGGAGCTCCCCGTTTTCAAGAATTTTGACCACAGTCTGTTCCGACGCGCGCAAAAGCTCAGTAGCTTGTTCGATCGTAATGTTCTGCTCATCCAATTCTCATTCCCCTTTCTCAGTCAACTCGCCCCTTTTGGTTCAATGAGTTGCCACCCCAAACGTGCCTGCAGACGGTTCCAAAGTCACTGACGGAGGCAACTTCAGATCAGCTTGGAGCTTGTCGTTCGCATTGTATATCTTACTCCCACGAATCACCCAATCATCAAAACCGTTGTTTTGCGACATCACACCCGACGAGTCCACTGGGGTACGCTGACCTGTGACTTCGTTATAAACGAAAGCGGCGGCCTGCGTCTGCCCGTTCGGAGTTAAATCCGTGGCTGAACCAGTGAACACCATTCCTGAGACTACGCGCATGCCAAAAAATAGTCCCCCGCCATTCGTCAAACTTGCCAGACCTACGATTTTGTGACTAGCAAGGTCAAGATAATACAGGTTGATTGCACCACCCTGATTTGCTTGTAACACCTGTGTTTGCACACCTAATATGACGCCGTTGTACGCTGGATTCAGTCCGTAGGGTTCGGCCACCGTTGGTTCTACAGGAGGTTTTGGTGCCCCAAGTGTATAAGGATGCGCAACCTTACCCCATTGAAACCATCCGGTCCATGCACTACTTGCCAGTGATTGAGGGCTTGTATCTTTCGGATTCGCCGGAAAAACGTATTGGCCGGTTGTACTGAACACGGGAGGAATGTCATCCGTAATCAGTGTTGCGCCGTTACTCAATGAACCGCCCTTTGTGCTCCAAGGTGTCATCCACATTTGTGATGGGCCAGTAGGTTCAACCTGATTCGGGCCGTATCCCGCACTCCCGTTTTCAGGCTTACCAAGCTTCTTCTGAGGTGCAAGATGACACCAGACAAGATACGGTTTTCCCTGAACCGTGGTCGGGACTATCACATAGTCCTTTGGATTTGTATCAGAAGAGGGCCAAGTCCAATGGACGCCGCCAATCATTGGGCCAGATGAAGTGTAATCAGCCTCAAACATGCCGGTTCCAACGTTAGTAGGATTCGTACCCTTTAAGGGCCATTGCGTTGATAGCATTGCTCCCGGAATTGCATCGATCTCCATCGGGGCCTCCTTGGTTGTCGTGGGTGGTGCCGTCGTGTTCATCGTGTTCATCGTGTTCATCGTGTTCATCGTGTTCATCGTGTTCATCGTGTTCATCGTGTTCATCGTGTTCATCGTG
>NZ_JAMCCX010000020.1 GCF_024706985.1 Alicyclobacillus sp. SP_1
CTGATTCGTCAACCCGCCAAAAATGCAGAGCATGACTGTCGCCTCCGACCATTGCGCGTTCTGTCGCAATCCGGCCCTTTAGCCTAATAAGAAAGGGCTTGAGCAGTAAATATTCATGCAGCTAGCCCTTATTCCGTGTTTGTGCTTCACTTTTATGAGTGAGTTCCTTAGTCATTTTTATTTGTAATATCCATATTATCTAAATCGATGATAAATCGCCCTGTAATTAGGATATCTAGGCCGATCAAGCCGTTAATATCCCAATCAATCTGCCCAAAGTCCAATTGCTTACTTGTCATGAGGAATTCACCGAACTCCAGACTGTCAACAGTTTTCTCAAATGCGTAGTCCGTTCCACCAACACCGAAAGACCGATTTATGGGGTCTCCGATTTTAAAAGCGATTCCTATATCGTCGACCGCATCGGACACGATGATGGTGTGAGCAGCTCCTGTATCAATCGCCATACGCTCAATAATTTTGCTTTTGCCCCTATACGTGATCGTTAAAGAGGCAAGCAACAGCCCAGCGGAATATTCAATGCGCACTAAATCGACCCCTTAGACCTGGTCTTCGTCGAAGTTCAATAACAATTGAGTCACTGTTTGTATGGTAGACGAACAGTTTGTCCTTGCACTGCATTAGGGTTTTTGTAGCCTCATCATCAGGAACGCCACGTACCACCGCAACATCATCTACGTACACGCTATCGTTTTCGATATGCGACGCTAGTTCCTCGACTAATACGAACTGATTAGGAAAGCTTTGACGCACCTCGGACCACTTCACCCTAACCCCTCCCTGTCAACTCTGCTAACTTAAAGGTACCACATTTAAGCAATCAACAGTGGCATCTTTGTTGCACTAAAGGTAGACCCTTCTTCAGGATTACGGCCCGATAGCGTTGGAACCCAGAAAATTCCTTGATCGATATTTATGCACGGACGGGAGCAAATCCTGCTTCGAGTTCAGCCCCCTTTAGTTGAAGAACAAACTGCAGGGGGCGACCGAGAATGCTACATCACCAGAAGCCACCATCGGAGTGAATAATTTGCCCGGTAATCCATTCGGACTCATCACTCGCAAGAAAAACGATTAACTTTGCCACATCACGTGGTTCCCCAATTCGACCCATCGGGAATTTTGGCAATAAAAACTCTTTTAATTCGCTACTCATCCACCCAGAGTCTGTCGGTCCAGGATCTACAGCATTAACCGTGATTTTAAGTGGTGCCAATTCGAGAGCGACTGTTTCGGTAAAAGTGGAAATCGCACCTTTTGTTGAAACGTATGCCAAATTGCCCGGCTCAGGTGATTTGTCTTGCCCTGACACCATGTTAATGATTCGCCCACCATGTTTGCCCTCGATTTGGCGAGCAAAATCTACAGTTAAAAGACACGTTCCTCTTACATTCACACTGTAATGGGCATCGAGAATTTCCGCACTAATCGAACGAAAATCCACGTCAACAGAATGTGTCGCATTATTAACAAGAATTGATGGAGAACCTAATTTCTCATGAACTTCATCGAGCAGTTGTCTCGGGGCATCTGGTTGCGATAAGTCCAATTCCATCGATTCGCATCGGACTCCAAGGCTTCGGATCTCCTTCATCAAATGCTGTGACCAAGCGGAATCATCCTCAATGAAATACTTCATCTGGCGGTCATACCTTGACCAATGAGTAAAAAAAATATCTGCTCCTTCTCTGGCTAATTCTCGACATATTGCAGTACCAATTCCGTTTACTCGGCTAGCACCAGTAACAATCGCAATCTTATTCGTTAATCGTTTCATAAAAAGCATCCCCTTTTTAGAAACGCTGAACAAGCACTATTGGAGATGTAGTTAACCAAACAAAAAAGACGAATACCGACATAGGCATTCGCTTGGCGTTTGGCATTTATAGCACATGACCCCAGCGTTCCTATAATGGTATGAGTGAATATGGACACAATTAACCCCTTCAACCAAAGGAAGCAACTATATCCATGCAGTTACTCAGCCATTAAAGGATATCTCCCATTAAGGTCCATGCTCCTTCCGTACATCTCCACCACTATATGGTACCTTGTTAGGCGAATTTGGTAAAGAGTCAAAACGGATTATCTTGCACATTCCGGCCCATTACTGCAGTAAGCACGCCGAGTCCCTTAACCGATATTCATGCAGTGCCTACGCCTACAACATCACATCACTGGGGTTCCGAAATCGATCGTACATTTTCCGGACGACGTGATTGTTGCTTCAATCCAGGATTCTCCCACTAAGAATTAATGTTTTCTTCTATTTACTCTCTCATTCTCACGATTTCGCACCTTGACATTTTGAGAGGAATGCCGGAATGCTAAATGTTCCAATACTCAAACGGGTACTCGGTTGCAGGAACAGAGATTGGCGTTATGTGACCAATACGTGGAACAAAAATATGTTCGCACCTTTGGATGTCCACACGTTCTCTTGCGGTTTACCCTCCCATGTCACACTGGGTCTATGCCCTCACATTCCTTCGTACTACCTCTCAAGGGGTGGATGCCGTTTCTTGCTCCTTTACTGGGTCGTTGCCCTTATGGAATGGTTACTACGGCTTATCCGTGCTTCAGTTTGTCTTGGTAGGTCATCGTGTACAAGCGAGTCAATCGAACAAACGAGTTTAAATCGGTTAAGCTGCCATCTGTAGTTGGGACTTCCGAAGCGGTCCCAGTAAATCCTCAGCGTTGCATTGAACTTGCTTTGTCCCCAATGTGTGCAGGACACGTATCAGTTTCCCGCATAGTGCAATTAACGACTGCTTCTTCTTCAAGGGATTGCACGGTCGTGTCGTGTAATAATGGTGCAATGCCTTGAACTCTGGGTTCATAGCCACCATCGGTAGTATCGCCCGGAAGAGTAATGCCCTCAACCGGGAGCGTCCTCGTTTGGAGATGCCAGTTTTCCCTTTTCTCTTGCCGGAACTGTTCTCTTTCAGATTCAGTCCAGCAAGTCGAATGATTTGTTGTCCATGGTCGTATCCCTTTAGGTCGCCTACTTCAGCCAAGAACCCAGCTGTTTATGCTCACATTAGATGACACCGTTGACGGCATAACTGCTAGAGATCTCTGTCGGTAAAGGGATGTTTTTGTTAGAAGCGTAGCGTAGAACAAAAACATCCCTTTACCGATTGGGCAAATCGACTGAAATCTGTCTACATTTGTGTAGGATGAAGAGGAATTTGTCGTTAATTGTAGAAAACGCCACTAGGACCGGGTAGGTTCCAAGTGGCGTTTCCATTTGGCTGGACCACGGATGTACTGGTTTTCGAGGCCTCATCCGTATCCAAATCGACTGCCCTAAGGCAAGGTACATGCCCATCGTATGTCTCATTGGCCAACGTGTCAATTCAATCATGCCGGGTCATCTGAAAGATTGCTATCTATCTTTTGTGGCCTCGCTTCTCCCTGTAGACAGTCCTTGTATTCACTGCGCAAATCCGCGAACGCATGGTCATGGATTCTATCCTCGTGTCATCCATTTTGAGGACTTCAGTGAAGTCCTGTGTATTCATCGTCGCCATTGCCCTACCTGTCACAAGACTTTCGGTCTACTGCCGGAAATGGTTGCCCCGTACCAACGTGTTGCCATTTCGGTACAGGACGCCGTGGTGTCTAGGCTTGGCAGCGGACGGAGTTATGCCAAAGTGACCGAGTCCATTCCTTCTCCCTTGGGTCCACTATCTACGCAGACGTTGAAACGATGGTACGTTCGTGGTGCACAGCAGATTCAACGCATTACGGCCCGGTTCACTGCACTCGTGTTGTCTGCGGAACCAACGTGTCTCATCCCAAGTATTCCACACTCCGTTCGCGACCGCACCGTCTGCTTTTTCTATGCCATGGGCGAACAATGGCATGACGTCGGCGGGTACGGTATGAGCGCCGCATGGAACACACTCCGCACCATGGTCTACCTGTTCTCCCCATCGGTGTCGGTAAACAGGGTTTCGTATGGCCTTACACCGGGTCATTTTCCGTAGACTGCGCATTCATCCCACACAAAGTGATCTCTAGTGCGCACGCCGCGACACCTCAACAATGGGAATATCCCAAAAGCTGAGGAGAGATTTCATGAAGGACCATGAACGACGCCAAATCGCTCTGTTTCGCTATGAACTGATTGCACCACTCCTACAAAATGTACACCGTGGTGCACTGCAGGCACAGTTGGAACGAGCAGCTAGCCGAGTCTATGACATGCCAGGTGGGGACCAAAAACGTCTTTCCATTCGTTCGCTCGAGCGATACATGGCCCTTTACCGTAAAGGTGGGCTCGACGCTCTGTATCCCCAAGCACGTGATGACCGCAACCGTCCACGCGCTCTGCCACAAGCGGTGATTGACCGGGCGCTGGTATTGCGCCGTGAACAACCGGCGCGCACGGTGGAACAACTCATGACCATGCTTGAAATGGAAGGGATGGTCCCGCCGGGCTTTTTGAAGAGAAGCACGCTGTCCGCGCACTTACGAAAAGCAGGCCTTGCCCGTGCCAAAGCGATTCGCAAATCCCAAGTGTGGCAACGTTACACGGCCACGCGTGTCCACGAGGTCTGGCAAAGCGATGTCTGCGATTCGTTACGCGTTCCTGACCCGCACATGAACGGACAGATGCGCGTGGCCCGTTTGTTTGCGGTGCTTGACGACAAATCGCGGTATATCTGCGAAGCCTCTTACTTCTTTCGCGAGAATCTCCCGACACTCGAGGAGACTTTGAAGAGAGCGATTTCCAAATACGGAACGCCAGAAAAATACTACTGCGATAATGGTCCCGTTTTTCAAGCGACACACCTGACAGAGATTGCTGCTCGTTTGAAGTTCCAGGTGGTTCACTCTACCCAATACAAGCCCCAGGGACGCGGCAAGATTGAAAAATGGTTCGGGTATGTGGAACGTGCCTTTCGTCCTGAGGCAGAGTTGTGCGTGCGACAAGGAAAGATTGCGAACCTCGATGAACTGAATGCCTACTTCCAAGCGTGGCTGGAACCAATGTATCACCAACGTGTGCATAGTACGCTCAAAAAACGTCCCGCCCAAGCGGTACAGGAAGCTGGCCCACTGCGACTCGTCGACCCACTTGTCTTACAGCAGGCGTTTTTACGGACAGCAGAAGCAAAGGTAGACAAAACGGCCTGTATTTCAGTGCAAGGCAATACGTACGAAGTGGAACCCGCACTCGTCCGTAGCAAGGTGCAGATTCGCTATGACCCCTACGATTTACGCGACATCCAAGTGTGGTTTGAGGGTAAGCGATATGCCAATGCGACGCCACTGAAAATGCGTCGACACACCGATAAAAAGTTGGCTCACGACCAGGTTCCAGTCGATGTAGCCCATGACGAAACAGGCAGTTCATTTCTCGATACTTTGAAGGTACGAGACGAAGCGGCGCGCAAGGGTCGGGTGCGACCCACATCCTACAGCGGAAAGCGCGGTGACTCGAAAGGATTGCCAAGCATTTTGGGTGGACGACGGACCCATTTAACCGTGAAATCCCTGTAGATTCCCTTGTTTCCTTCCAAGCGCACAGCGAGGTCACGGCACGCTTGTTGTTTGCCGCAGAACACCGCCAACTGGCACTCGTCACGGGAGACACAGGCATGGGCAAAACGACAGCTGTGCGCGCGGCTATGCACCGTTTAGACAACGCACACTACCGCCCGATTTACGTGGCAAGCGCAGGACTGACGTCGCAGACACTCGTGCGTATCTTGCTTGAGAAATTACACATTGAACCTCGATTTCGTTACACCGAGAACCATGCGCTCGTGCAACAGGCGCTTGAAGATAACCATGCGGCTGGGCAACAAGTTGTGGTGGTGATTGACGAAGCGCATGACCTGAATCCACTGTTCCTTGGCCAATTGAGGTTCCTGCTCAATTTCCGAACCGACTCGTTCTCTCCGCTGTCGTTGTGGTTGGTGGGCCAAACAGAGTTACGCGAAACATTGCGGTTACGTGTCCTTGCTCCACTGGCCCAGCGCATTGAAATGCGCTACGCGATGACACCGATGACGCATGAAGAGCTGTCGTTTTACATGAAAGAACAACTGCTTCGAGTGGGTGAAGAACGTATGGTTTTTGCCTCTGATGCCATAGCGCAGATTGCAAAGTTAAGTAAAGGCGTGCCACGTGTCGTCAATAGTATTTGCAAAGCAGCATGACTGAACGTGGCCATGCAAGGTGAGCAGGTTGTAGGGTTGACCCATGTGGAGAGCGCTTGGTTGGAGGTGAATGGATGAAACGATTCGGAAAACTACTCTATGACGCGAATGTTTTGCAATGGCGATTTGAAGACAGTCAAGGAGCATGGTGGCTAAAAAACGGAGAGAGTGTAGCCTTTCATCTAGGCGACCGTTATTTGCAAGGGCGGATTGGACACGATGAAACCTGGCATATAACGCTGGGCGATGTCCGATTCATCCTAGATGCGAAAGAAGCCTACGCTGTCCGGATCGAAAGGTAGCTGGCGACCGGAGTCCGTCTATTTTTGGATGGGCTCCTATCCGCCATTTTCGCAAGAATGGACCATGAATTCCAGATGACAATGACAGTGGGAATTTCACCGACAAACAATGCAAGCAGCAACACCAGCCAGCGTCGTCACACCCATCCCTGGCACACTCAGCATGTCTTGAGTGCCTGGAATCCGGCCAAGCAATTGTTCCACTTGCACCATGATTTCATCACGCTGCCGGGTGAATAGCTCATACTGTTCTAGCAAAGCCGTCAGTTCCAAGCGAGCAGCCGTGAGCCCCTCTTTCAGACCAATCGACCTTTCAGCGATTCTGACAAGCCGTTGGGCTCGTTTCATGCCGACAGCACGCTTTATTCCACCACTTTTCCACTGACTCACAATCCCACTGGCACCTAGTGAGACAAGCTCCTGTGGAAAAGGACACTGACGCAGCGTAATGAGAGATGCTTTGCCTTCCCAGTCCTTGAACACCTCTGTGTATTCCGGAAAGAACCGGTCAAGCCAGTTCTGAATCCGCCGCTGTACCTGACCCAAGTTCACCATGACCTTTTCTCTCAGGTTCATGAGGATTCGTAAATCCGCATAAACACCAGTTGGAAGTTTAGGCTCGGTGTATTTGCCGTCTTTCACGAGATTCGCAATGACCTTGGCATCCTTATAGTCGTTCTTCGTCGGCGAGTTATCCTCCAACTCTTTGCTCTTGTTGACGTGGTGCGGATTCACAAGCACGAATCGAACGTTTAAGTCTTGCATGAAGGCAGCTAACGGGAACCAGTAGTGTCCGGTCGGCTCAAAGCCAAAGACGATATCCGTCTTGCCGTGGAGCGGTTGCAACTCCTTCATCCACGTTACGAGTTTCGTCAGACCCTCATCATCGTTGTTAAAAACGCATTCCTTACCGAGCTCAATCCCCCGGAAGTCAAGGGCTCTCGCGACATGCGTTTGCTTTGCAATGTCCGCTCCCACAATGATGGTAGCGTCGGTCATTTGTTGAATTCGTTGATTTTGCTTCTGCTGCATCTTATACTTCACTTGAGCGTCCTCCTCAATTAGGGAATGAATGTCTACCATTCGGAACCCAGCATACAGGAGGCGCTCTTTTTGTTTCAAACCCGAAATTAATTCATTACAGGAATGGCTTCTAGCGTTTTCGTTTGGGTTGCAATTGAACACTTCGGCCCCATAGTTCAACATGGTTATCTCAAGGAAAGTGAATAGTTATTCACGAATGTTCTTGATAAACTTCCATCTTTGCAAGGTTGATAATGAAGTTTCCTGCGGTTAAAAGATCCAATCCGATTAGACCATGGATATCAACGTCCAACCGTCCAAAATCAACTTGAAATCGCTGGGCAATAAAGTTGTCAAATTGAACCTGATCAATTCGTTTCCTGTTGGCTACATCTCGACCACCAATTCCGAATGCGGTGACAATATGATCACCTTCCTCGGGACCTACATCCAAAACATTCTCGACAACGTCCAAATTAACCCATGTATGTGCGGAGCCTGTGTCAATAATCATGGATTCAAGCGTTATGCTTTTCCGTTTGTGGGAAATCGTTAATGGAGACAACAGAATACCATTGACGACACTTAATTTCATGAGCGAATTCCCCGAACCATCGGTTTCATGACGACATCCATTACAATTTTCTCGTTGGATGTATGGTAAATAAACTTATTTGCCTTTGCTGCCTTGAGTGCTTGAAGAGCTTCGTGAGAATCAATGAGAGGGCGGATGATGGCTACCTCATCCACATAAAGCTTTCCATCCTCTATGTGAGACTGCAAATCCTCAAGATAGACAAATTGGCTCGGGTACAATTCTCGAACCTCCGACCATAACATACCTATCACCGTCCACCCGTTTTCATTTCTTGGATTATACCATTTTGCAATGATTAGCGAGTCAGTGCAATGTCGTATTACGGCCCAAATGTGCGATAACGGGCAACCAGGCAACACTGAATATTCATACAACATACCCGGCATTTGATGCGTATTTCAAGTGTTATCTATTTTATCTACCCGATACTCGGTGAACCTCTAATTCGAACAAATCTAAGGTGAATCCGCCGACGCGTAGAACATCTAACCCAATAAGCCCGTTGATACTCTCTATACGTCCAAAGTCAAGCATCATTCCGTCAACGGAAAAATCGACGAATCGAATGCGATCCATGCGCCTACGAAAACTGAAGTCATCGCCACCAACACCCTGTAATCGAGAAATCGGATCAGTAGGGCTGGGATTAATGTCAAGCACTTCGACCGCATCAACATGCAGTATCGTTCGAACAGCACCAGTATCGACTACTACATCTTCGACAGTATGCGTGATTCCCAGATATGTAATCTCTAAAGATGCTGCAAGTAATCCGTTATCCAATTCCTTAATGCGCATGATTGATCCTCAGCAACGGGTTAGGCATGATTTCAATTACAATTTCCGGATTAACAGTGTGGTAAACAAATGTATCCCCTGAGCATTGCATGAGTACCTTCTTTGCATCTCTATCATCATGAAGCGGTCGGATGACAGCTACCTCGTCCACATACTGCTTACCGTTTTCTATGCGTGATTCTACGGCAGTAACCATCACCCATCGTTCGGGGTACAATTCACGTACTTCAGACCACAACATTTAATCACCGCCCATGTCATTCCTCGAATTTATTGTACCATTTTTGCGTGAACTCGGGGCATGCCTTCTTGCGCATAGCGGCCCGTTAGCCGCGCAACAGCTATCGCCTCACCATTGGATATATATTCACAAGGGCGAGTTCCGTTACATCAAAGAAGCATAGGGTAAAGAGCTTCACTGCATGCACATGTGTTTGAGTGACTCTATATAGGCAACCGTACCAAGGGGGGTCCAAAGAGTAATATACCTTGTGGCGACCAACAAGCACATGATATGTACCGAAATACTGTTCTTCGTTGGATGGCATGCTTGTTCCGAGGAGAGTAATTTTCTTTTCGATCTCGCGCATAAGCTTGCGACGATACTCCGATGTCTCATCTTCCGTGAAATGTAAACTCTCTGTGTTTTGCAAAAAGTGGAGCGACTCCAACGACCACTGTACTCGTTCAATCATTGCTCGATTTCCCCGCGCTCCAACATTTCAATGGCTTCCTCTGTGGAATATACCCGCCCAGCCTTAATATCTTGTTTAGCCCGCTCGATCGATGCCTTCAATTCCCGGTCTGATTCAATTTCCAATCCGACCTCATTCATTAAAGGTAACCGTGCTACAAGACACGGAGTCCCATCGACAAGAACAATGGTATTCTCGTCGCCAACGAAACGCTGAAATTCCTCAGCATCGGTTCCTTCAAGTCGTTTCAACATGTGGAACCCCCCTTTTCGTTGACTGCTTAAGACTTATCATTGGCGCGTCCAAACAAAGAGAGTAAGCTGAAACCCAACACGGTCAGCCCTCCCACCAAGTAAGCATTGAGTGGAGACCTTATGATGCCAGCGAGTTAATAACATTTATTTTACTTCAAGCGGTACTGATGAGATGCCAGTTTGTCCGACGTCGTTTGGTCCCGCAAAATGCACATAGAACGATAAGTAACCATTGAACGGGTGAACTGCTTTGAACAATATCGCTTTTCGGTACGGAGACATCCTCTCTTCAAAATCCTTCCTGAGATCTTTGTTACTATATCTGTTGGATGCGGCAGTTGCACTCACATATATCGGATAAGCATCTCCTGTTTCACGGACAACGAGCGTTTGCCCCGCTTTCAGACTCAAAGGTTGTGTGGAACCGCTCAAATTTACTGTTGTTGACTTTGTATTGGACTTCACCTTGACATGTAGCGTATACAGTTTACTGTTCGGGATTTTATTAGGGTAATCAATCGAAACTTGCGTTAAATTAACCTTATTGTCAAAGAATGAATATATAGACGGTGATGCACCTAGCACATGCGATTTTTGTATGAGTAAGGAATTTCCGTCTCGATAATTAACTCCTAGTACAATGGCATTGTTTACATCCCGATTCACCACTAATTTGGTGCTCCATCCACGCCCTTCCTGTGTCAATCTCACGATCTGCATCGTTTCTCCGCTCCAGTCACCTGGACTTACATTTTCAGCGAGCACTGCGTAATTTACATTCCCGATCTGGAACCACATGGGTTCTGCAAATGTCCCTTCGCCCATTTTTGTATGGTACAACTGTTGCCACGTTCCATTTGCTTTATACAGTACATAGCCATTTCCAGAAGGTGGCATACCGCTATTCTCCGATTGATATTCAACGATTTTCAAGTCACCATTATTGCTTAGTGTTTGAGAGACCATTGACTCATTCGTCGGCATATTTGGATGCCATGACGGACTCTTATCTGCGGGGTTAGACTCCCTGTCTGCGACGCTTGAATTGCCAATCGATCCGTTGATAATTGTGGTGTTCGTCGGGATATTAGTAGGATTCATTAGCTTGAAATTTGTCACTGTCGTGTTATGGCTCGATTGAACTTGTCCCCCAAGACTGTTTGACACTGTCGCCGCATTGGTTACATTCGCTGAAAGCGACGTATCGTTGCCTGTTGAGCCGCAGCCAGCAAGACCGCCCACAACGCTCATCGCCACACCTGCTGTTAGCCATTGCTTATATCGCATTCCCGATTGCCCCCTTCCACGAATCTGACGTAACAATTCTGCACAGCGTTTCATCCAGCTTGAGGAGGAGCCGTTTAGTAAGCACCTCAAGTTTCGCACCCGATTTGAGCCGATAGACCATTGGTACAACTGGGGTTTTCGGCGTTTTTATAACGAAAAACACCCCCATTTTTCTAGTAGAATGATGTTGACAGGACAACAATCTACGGAAAAGAGGACGTTTAGCCTTATGGTACGCGAACTTCAGCACCAAGATCAACTTCAGTCTTTGATGTCTTCCTTCTCCAAGCACTACGGGATAGCACGGCTCCTGAAGCA
This sequence comes from Alicyclobacillus sp. SP_1, assembly GCF_024706985.1. Taxonomy (GTDB): domain Bacteria; phylum Bacillota; class Bacilli; order Alicyclobacillales; family Alicyclobacillaceae; genus Alicyclobacillus_I. The sequence continues at coordinate 11,470 of NZ_JAMCCX010000020.1, forward strand.
ATCGCATGCCAGCAAACAAGCGGGCGTCGCTGTCCTGGAGGTATTTCAGACCATCTTCAGTCTTGTGTTCACTCAGCGAAGCCTAAATCGTTGGCTCAAACAGGCTGGCTGTGCGGCATAGGCGGCAAACCTGATTTCCGTACCATCAGCGATTTTCGTAGGAACAACCTGGAGCTGCTACCCCAAGTTGTTTCGGGACATCGTTGGAATCGCCTGTCGCCTGGGGTATGTATCACCCGGACGCGTGAGTATCGATGGTTCGAAAGTCAAGGCAAATGCTTCTAAGCACAAAGCGATGTCGTAAAAGCACATGAAACAGGAGCTAGTCCCCCTTCAGGCAACCTTGATCTTCTTTTGCTCTCGTAGGATCCGGTCGCCCCGCTTGTGCTTATTTCGCCAACGAAGGTGTGCTTGAATGGCGCGAGCCAACTCTGTATGGTTGCTGTGCAGACCAACTCGACGTTGTTTTTCTCAACTCAGTCTGCCACCTTCCGTGTTTGTGTTGAGAGAAGTTATCCAGGACGGTGTAAAGCCGGGGTCTGTCAAGTATTTTGTGTAAACTCATTTTCACGTGTGTTCGGTTGGTTGTCTGCCAGCAGCCTCGCCATCCACACCCCCAGCACGTCTCTTTGTCCGTCGGGATCGATGCCGACGACCATGTAGGCAGCCTTGCTGTACCCGTTCCGTCAATGGCGGTGAGCAAACCACCGTCAAACACCGTGATCGGCTACACTATTGTCGCTCCTGAAATCTATTTCGAATAAATCCAAAATGGAAGTTTGTATACCGGAGTGTCTCGGCGATTGGACAGTTTGGGTAGAGTGGTGCTTCCGATCGAACTACGACGAATGATGCCATAACGAGCATAACAATAAGCATTGACGTGTGAGCCTTCTTGAACATGCGTACCCGTATACGCAAGTAGATTTGATGGTAATTTGAGCATAACGCAATCTGGTTTTAAAGATTCTCACTTATAGAACGGTTCATCGTGACAGGTCATACGGTATGATTTTTATCCCAAAATCAGATAAGCAGAATAAGCTTCTGTCTCACGCTCGACAGTACAGTTTCTGGAGCCGAACCAATATACGACGCTTCCCTCGCAAGCCAATCCACGCTTCGAGCGTGATCGGCCAATACCACACCCGAGACAAGACCTTCTTCTAGCAAATTAACTTCAAACGGATATCCCTTTACTCGACTTGTAATTGGACACACAAGTGCCAGTCCGGCCGCCTCGTTGTAAGTTTTAGGAGATAGTACGAGGGCGGGGCGACGACCGGCTTGTTCGTGTCCTGCCTGGGGATAGAACTGAAGCCAGATGAAATCCCCACGATCCGGAGTATAGGTCATAGTAATTCCCGCCCCACCGTTCCAAAATCGGTCTCATCATGCCGATTGTCTGTCGTGATCTGTGTGACCAGATCCTCCAACGTGGATTCTTTCTTTTTGATGATGATCTCCCCATCTCGAAAGATCAATTCCACAACTTCTCCATCAGAGAGGCTCATTTCTTCAGCAGCCATTACCGGAATTCTAATTCCCAAGCTGTTTCCCCATTTCGATACACGCGCCTGCATAGAAATGTCCCCTTTTCACGTTCACACAAAGATATACATAGTATATCTTTGTGTGAACTGTTTGACCACTTCGGAAGCGGTGGATCTCGCCCTAAACGTGGTTGGAGCTAAGGATTGTAGGAGTGCAGGCATAGATTGATCACCTGCAGCTTTGAACTGAGCAAACCATCGTCAAACGGCGTGAGCGGCGCCCTCCCGATGAATGAATATCTCACTGCCTTGTCAAGGCCTCTTTTGCCACTAGGCCGACGCATTTCTTGCCTGGTCCACCGATTCACAACATCCTGAGGGGACAGCCCCTTAAGGTCTCCGGGAGTCGGGCCTGCAAGAGAGGGGGCTCTCGTTGATACGGGCTATAATATCCACGTGCCACACTGTCTGTGATGACGGCCACATCCTTCGGATCACTCTTGGAGGGGAGGCTATCCCGGTTCTCCTTGCTCCGATGGGTCGTTATCGGGGTCACGAATACTACCTCGACACCCTTATCCACCCACCAGTTTGCTAAGTTGAACCCGTAGGGACCCGTCGGCTCCAAGGACCAACGTTTTCTCGGTGATTCTCTCCACGCGTTGATTCCGGGTGACCCTTAGATTATGCTTCATAAGTAGCGCCTCCTTGATGAGTTTTAAGGGCTCTCGACCCGTTGCACACTCATCATAAAGGAGGCGCGTTGATTTGGACAAACCCGAAAATTAATGCTAACAGGACTGATGACAAGATACGAAATCATGGTTTCAACCTGAAGGAGCCGTGTCTGCGAAAGGAACGGTTTTGCCTTCCGATTTTCCTTCCAAGGCGGATTGTCCTATCTCACGGTAAGCAATTAAAACCAAAGACTCGTCTAACTCACCAGACAACTCCGCTTCAAATTGTTGAATCTTCTGAACTATTGACGGGTGTAAGTCTGCGAATTGATACGGTCCGAATGATTCCCTAGCGAACGATGCCACTCTGAACACTCCCTGCACAAGTTCATCTTGGAGACGACTCCATCAGCGTGCCCGATTTTCCCGCCTTTTAAAAGGATGTTACACCAAAAAAATCCGAAAACATGGCGGTATTTAGAGATGAAACCTCATATCTTCACAAGTTCATCATGTTCTGTCCAACAAATGTTGACGGATTCTACCCGGCGGACGTTTATACTGAATCCTAAAGTGGTCTGGCTGCCCATTCCACTCGCCCATGGCTCGAAAGAAAGGGTGACCTCTGCACCGTGCAGTTTTCTCGTTCCACGAATTCCAGTTCCTCGGATTTAAAACGACGCTCATCGAAACGAATCCTTTGGGTTGGCTTCCTCCTGATGGTGGCATTGACTACGTACTCTACTGTGGCAGAGTGGTCTGGAATGGCCAGAATGCATCTGCTGCACTATGATTACGCATTCTTTTATCGCGCTTTTTTAGCGATTCTTCACCCTGCTTCCGCAGGTGGTAGCCTCTATTCACGCAGCGCAGAACAGAGCTTTATGCTGCGCCACGGATTTTTGCTTCTGCCTCACAACCAATACGTCTACCCGCCGCAGTTCGCTTTATTGTTCAGCCCACTTGGGTTGCTCTCATTTTCTCAGTCCGCTCTGGCGTGGTTGACCTTATCCGTGTTTTGTTATGTTGTTGGAGTCTTTTTATTCATCCGACTTTTATTGCCTCAACTTCGCGGCATTCGACTATTTGCATTGTGGATGGTCATTGCCATTCTCACACCTGCTCAGATCGATCTCGCTGCTGGCAATGTCAACTCCATCCTCTTTGGTCTCGTGGCGATGTCACTCTACCTTCTCTATGTGCGCAAGCGCCCTCTTTGGGCAGGGCTACCTCTGGCGGTCGCGATTGTCTTCAAAGTGACGCCAGCCGCAATCCTTGTCTATGTGCTATTGCGTCGGCAATGGAAGATGTTCTTTTCCACGTTGACCTTTACCGCCGTCCTATCTCTGCTGGACATCGCCGTTCTCGGCCCGCAGTCCCTGGTCTACTATGCACGCCATTTTGTCGCATTCGGACAGACGAGCATGAAAAATGGCCCGGCTCCTTACAACCAATCGATTCTCGGCGTGCTTGGCATGCTAACGAAACACCACGTCATGCTCTTGTCTCCCCGCACAGAGACAGCCATTTACATGGTATTTGCTGCGACATGCGGCATCCTCATTCTCTGGCTGACCCAGCGGACGCGCCAAAATCAGCGTTGGGATGTGGCACTCGCCAGCCTCACCCCACTCCTGTTTTCCCCACTCATTGAAGAGATGCACATGATGTTCGCCCTGCCGGCCATCTTGGCAACATTGGCTACTGCATTGGACACGAAGACAGAGACGACCCATCTTGCGCATCCTTCGGCGAAGAGGCGTCGTCAGTGGTCCCTCCGGACTCTTGTCACTCTTGAATTCCTACTCTTGTCGCTGCCAACCACGTTCTTGCTGAATTTTGTCACGCATCGTGTCCCCCAACTCTTTTTCCTACACACCCAGATGTTTTGGGTCCTTCTCCTAGCGACCAGCACCGTGATGACTCAAATCCGCCGACCGCTCGCGACCACTTCTCGAGAGAGTCGATGGCTCGGTAATTCTCCCCACGCAACGGAACAAGAGCGAAGGGCTCTGTGAGAGTGCGCGGAAATTCTGCATCAACGGGCACAAGCCGACAGACGAATCTCTCGCGTGAATGCTACACTGGAGAGAGTTTGATGTAGCGGGAGGATGTTTTTATGTATCAAGAAGGATTTGTGAACGTGACGGGTGGACGAGTATGGTATCGGCAGACAGGGCGTACGGGGAAGGCTCCGCTACTCGCACTGCATGGCGGTCCAGGCAGTTCCCATCTCTCGCTCTCCATTCTCGAGACGATTGGAGACGACCGTCCAGTCATTCTATATGACCAATTAGGATGCGGATTTTCGCAACGGCCAACGGATGCCTCGCTCTGGAGGATGGAACGATTTGTGGAGGAACTGGCCACTGTTCGGAGCGTACTGAATTTGGATACCGTTCATCTCTTTGGCCATTCCTTTGGGACTATGCTGTTGGCAGACTATCTCATCAAAGAACACCCTTCCGGAGTACAAAGTGCCATCTTTTCTGGCCCATGCCTCAGTGCAAAGCGATGGTTGGAAGACGCTCATCACTACCGGTCCGAATTGCCTGTTGAAATTCAGGCCACCCTTTTGCGTTGCGAAGAGAGCGGTCAGACGAATACTGAGGAATACCGCGAAGCCAGTAAAGCCTATGAACGGCTCCACGTTTGCAGATTGGAACGCACACCAGAAGAGCGGGCAGAGAGCGCTCGAATGTTCGGTGCAGACGTATACAACGCCATGTGGGGACCGTCCGAATTTTGTGCCACTGGAAACTTGCGAGACTTCGACTGTACTGCCGACCTGCACAAACTGGAAATGCCTTGCCTGTTTACCTGTGGACGATACGACGAGGCGTCTCCCGCCTCCACCGCCTATTACAAGGCGCAAGTTTCGCGTTCGGAACTCCACATCTTCGAAAACAGTGCTCACGTGCCGATGCGCGAAGAGCCGGAAGAATTTGTTCGCGTCATCCGCGAATTCCTCCGGCGTCACGACGAGTGACGACTATAGGGGCCGCCGATGGACATCCTTATTCTTTCGGGTGCCCCTTCGTTCTGCAAGACGACCCAACTGGCCCCCGACACAAGAAACGTGGGCGGCCGTTCCATTCAGCCGAGAAAACGGTGGCTTGGCAACCCAGGCACATCCGTGCGGTGGCGAAAGACACCACCCGCTCCCGGCTGATCCGCTCGTTCTGCGTCAGTGAGTCCCACTCGCGCAGTCGTGATATAGAGGTCCCGGTGCCCTGGGCCACCAAACGTGCAAGAAGTGACATGTGTAGCAGGCACCGTCGCAACGTCGAGTAGCGCGCCTGAACCAGGATGCCACTTAGAGACGCGTCCACCATCCCAATGCGCTATCCATATATTTCCTTCTGAATCTGCGGTCATCCCGTCGGGAATGCCAAACGCCGGCGGAATTTCGAACGACGATTTTAGCGGTCCCAATCGCCCTTCCTCTAGATAAAACTCAAACGTCTGAACACAGCGCCTAGGCGTATCGATGTAGTACATCTCCTGGTGGTCGGGACTCCAAGCCAAACCGTTTGAAATCGTCACGTCGCCCAAAGATAACCGTAGCGGACCAGAATTCGACAGCATATAAAGGCTCGCAATCGGTTGAGACTCCGTCATGTCCATCGTCCCAATCCACCAGCGCCCGCGCGCGTCGCACTTGCCATCATTGAAACGAATTTGCTCCAAGTCAGTCTTTAGCGAGGTCACGGGAGTACGCTCGCCAGTCTCCACGTTAAGTTGCTGAATCTCTTTGCCGAGGGCAATTAAAATATGCTGATCGTCCTTCAGCGCCAGGGCGCTGACCATCCCTCCCACATCGAGACTGGACAGTCGTCCGTCTCGGCCGTCAATCCAATGCACGGTATGACCGAGAATATCGACAAAATACAACCGCGAAAGCCGTTCGTCCCAGACCGGCCCTTCGCCTAATTCCGCGCGAACATCTGCCACTAGTTCCAAACTCAACATCCTCTCGTGTAAAACTCGCTGCCGGACATCCTCGCGCTCGGTGAAGCCCGATTGCAGTCTCAACTACGCGACCATGCTATCCTCTTGCCAGAACGAATCCTGCTCTACGAATCCTGCTCTACGAATCCTGCTCTACGAATCCTGCGCTACTCCTCATCCACACGGTTCAGAAAGCTGACTAAGCTGCCCTGCGGCAGCATTCAGCCCGTCAACCGTACTGCGCCGAATTTTGAGAACTGGCTCCAGTACCGTATGCTTGCGCACGCGGCGCTTTTGAATCAATTGTAAAAGTACTCTTACCGAGGTCTCCCCCAACTCTTTGCTGCGCTGAGAAATGGTTGTCAATTCAGGTGTGGTCGAGGCGGCCAGCACTGTGTCGTCAAAGCCGACCACGGCAATATCGGCAGGAATGCGCAATCCGTGGTCAAATGCGGTCTTAATTACTCCAACCGAGACAAAGTCATTGACGCAAAAGACTGCAGTTGGCCGCTCTGGAAGCGCCAACAACTCTTCCATGCGGCGCATTCCACAACCAATCGAGAAGTCCCCGAGAAGCATCCACTCGGGTCGACTCGAGAGACCGTTGACCGCGAGCGTTTGCTCGAAGGCAGCAATTTTCTCCGTCGTGGCAGTAATCTCCGGTTCGCCGCCGATGAAGCCAATGTGGCGATGACCGAGATCGATAAGATGTTGCGTTGCCAATTCGGCACCCCGATGCTCATCAATGAAAACTCGATGAAAACTGGAGCCAGGTAAATCGCCGTTGACGAGAACGATGGGAATTCGTCGATTCAAGTCTTCTAATTCTTGAGCCAAGTCCGGCGGACAGTGCCGCTGATTGATACGTCCTCCGAGAAACAAAATCCCGTCCACCTGCTTCTCTCGCAACAGCGCCAGGTATTGCGACTCGTACTCAAAATTACCATGCGTTGTGCACAAAAAGAAAGTATATCCTTTTTCTCTGAGTGCATTTTCTGCTCCCGTGAATACTTCAGGGAAGAACGGGTTGTTGATGTCCGGTATGACAATGCCGATTGTCCCAGTCACTTTCTTCAACAAACTGCGGGCCAGTCCATTGGGCTGGAATTGATATTTTTCGATTAATGCGAGAACCTTCTGACGTGTCGACGCTTTGACGGGAGCAGTTCCATTCAGCACCCTCGAGACCGTCGAGACAGAGACCTCCGCTTCACGTGCGATGTCATAAACGGTGACATCCAACATCTATGCCTCGCTCCAATCTGCTAACATAGGGAAGCCCTCATCCAATGATTTCGTCGGATTGCCTCTGTTCCCTCCCGGAAAATCTCGGGTCTTTCAATATATCCATCGGCGGTTGCCTGAATGAAGAGTCGAAGAGTAACGGCTTGCCTCTCTTCGAGCAGCGAATTTTCCAGCCACAGCGCATCTGTGCGTCCCCCCACGAGGTGAGGAGACAACTGCGGTCCAAACCACAGTCTTCCAGCCAGGTGATGATCCAACCATACGTCCATCCGAGCGTTCTCCCCAGCCACTCGCAGATGGATGGAGGACAACACAGCCCTCTGGTGGATGGACAGTCTTCCGGTGACAAGATAGCGCTCTCCTGTTTTGACCGGAAGTGGCCACTGCACAGATGACTCCTGCACACATCTACCCTGCCAAACCTCTTCCCGGACGCGAGCGGTGTTCCACCCATGAATTGGTGCTTGAACGCATGGTTCTCCGTCCTTTGGGGGAGACACAGATATGTTACCGGAAGCGCTGTCTACCTCCTCTCCCGCCAGTTTCCCGCGGATGGCGTGGACTGAACCGAGTATCCCCTTCATCGATCCGAGCACCAAGCTCTGGCACGAATCGTCATGAAAATTGCTGTGACCCCAAGATTCCACCCAAATGTGCAACACATGGTTTCCCTCATAGACCTTCGAAAACATGCACTCAAAAGCCCGACCATCGCCCGCAAAGACCCCTTCGCAACGGTCATCGACGTACACCCACACAAGATCTGCAGCGCCCTCCACATAAATGCCTTGAACCGCCCCAGTCAAAGTCGCCTCGTATACGACCTGACCTTGATAGACACCGAGGAGGTCCATCGGCAACGGATGATAATACACTATGTCTGCCAGTGGCTCGGTCTTCGGCAAGACCATCGCGCTACTCAACCAGGTGAGGCCCGGCAAACTCAGTGTCGAATCCGTCATCGCGGCCTCTTCCGTCCAATGGGTCGGTTGGGTGCCATCTGCCGAAAGCCCCGGAGTCAAAGACAGTTCCTGTACGCTTCCGTCCATGCCATACCAAGTTGCCTCGATTCCGTCCGAAGTAGCGTCGGCTCGAATCCAAAGAGTCCGCTCTGCTGCATCGTAAGCTATCTGACGAACCAGCGCGGAAGTAGACACACAACCCCAAGGCGAGACATAGGTGTGGCTGGCTATGCCCTCTGGCAAGACGACCACAAGGAGACGAAGACCTGTCTCCCACTCGCATTGGAAAAACTCGATACCCTCGCGGCAGACAAGGACAAAATCTCCGCTTTCCGAATCACTCCAAGCACTCTTATCCAGCGCCTCTCCGGTCGCATTCAGAATCCTCTGCAAAGGCTGAGACAACTCCGAACCGCAGAGAACAGAATCGCCCGGTGTTGCTGCCAGTACGAGCATCGTAGCTCCGTCCGCCGCCGTATTTTGAACAATGGCCGCATTGGTCGAGAAGACAAGTTCCACCGCAGAAGTCCTGTTCCCTACATGAACTGAGTAGTTTTCGGTCATAACACCGTACGACATCGGCGCGATGGTCAGCGAACATGACACGGTACCCAGCTGCTGCCCGGAAATCGTATGTAGCGAGTCTTGCAAGTTAAAGTAAAAACTTATTTTTTCTCGATCTCGCTGGATGGTTTGACGATACACTCGACCGTCTTCGCTGAGACGATCGGCGCCCTCTGCCCGTCCGTACAGAAAGGTGTCATGCGCGCTGTAAACAAGCTGGGTGAGCAGTCGATTTTCATAGAAAGTGGCGCGTAGGCGCCCGTCCGCTGTCACCATGCCACCAAAGTCGTAATCGGTGGCGAGATAACTCGGCTTCGCTCGCCAATTGTTGATAGCTTGCCATGGTCCTCGGTGAATCCCGGACACCATGAGATATGGCGCGATGCCCTGAACTCCGGATGCCACCAAGCGACTCAGAGTCAGAGTGTCTCGGTTGGTTTCCATGGTCAGCGGGGCGATGTCCTGCGCTTCTAGGTCGCGTAGAATCGGGTTGTAAGCAGTGGCAAGAGCGGGATCTGCCGGATGTTGCGGATAAAAGTTAAACATCGGCAACAGATGCTCACTGCGACCAGTGGCGCCATCTAAGTCGCCTTGGCCAATACAAGCTGTGATGGGCACGTCCACGCCAAGGCGCCGCATCATCCAAAACAGTGCATCCATGTACGCACGCGGGTTCTCGCATGGGAAGAAGTCCAATTCATTCTCCACTTGTACAGCCAAAACACATCCACCTCGGCTCGACAGATGCGGCAACAACACGGGGACAATCTGCTCATACCAATGCTCCGTCCAGTGGAGCCAAGTCGCATCGTACTGACGGACAGCCAAGCGCGCATCTCGATAGACCCACGCCGGAATACCGCCGCCATCCCACTCTGAGCAGATGTATGGGCCGGGCCTAGCAATCACGAACAGTCCCATCTCCTCACAAAGTGTCAAAAATGCGTCCACATCCGCATCTCCCGAAAACTGCAGGAGACCCTCTGAAGGTTCGTGAAAGTTCCAAGGTATGTAGACATCCACCGTGTTATAGCCAGCAATCTTGACTTTCTCGAGGCGGTCTCGCCACTCCTGTTGCGGCAGTCGAAAATAGAATACGGAACTGATAAAGAGGAAACGGTCTGTGATTCGTCTCGTCACATTCACACCACCTGAAATCGGTTTCATTCGCCATGGAATTTACGTCGTTGTCTTAATCAATTCTGGCGGACTGCATTGCAATTTGCAACCGCAACCACCTCTCGGCGAAATAAGACGAGAAATTATTTGTTCAGAAAAATATTGATATCTCGCAGCATTATGACTAATCTATACCTATACTCCCTAGATTTCTGCCTCGTCGATACAATGTCCTTCCAGCCACTGTTCTCCACTCTCTTGCAGAAGTCCATCGAGTGTCAAGGGGGAATGCCTATATTGTTATTATGAATTATTAATTTGAGGTATTCAACGGAAAGCTTATTGTTCCTCTCATTTCTGAGAACACACATCTTCGCCGGACTAGACAAAAGACGACGGCCTCGGCAAGCACTCATCGCCACACCTCTGCTTTGGCCGAACGAAACGAAAGGGGTTTGACTCTTCCATGGAAAAAAGTAAACGCGCCATCGTTGCGAAATCTGCTATGAGTGCGATTTTTCTCTGCGGAGCAGCAGCGCTGGTGGCTCCAGTCGCGTACGCGTCGCCGCTGTCGTATCACACGATCGACAACTTCCCGTCGCCGCACCTAGGCAAAACCGAACCGATGGACAGTCACATTGAGAACGTCGATGGCGTCAATGTCCTCTATCAATACGGCCAACCAGTTCCTTCTTTCGCGACAGATGGGTTCAAACAGCCGGGTCGCCAATTCATTTCATTGGACAAGGTGTGGCGGTTTCAAACGGATCCGACCGATGTTGGTGTCCTTGAAGGATGGGCTGACCCCGGATACAACGACCAAAACTGGACGCCTGAGAAGATTCCCAGTTCCATGGACCTCTATGGCACAAAAGGCTTTGGGTCCACAGACGGCAGTTACTGGGGAAGTGGCGACTCCCTCTATGACGGATTCGCTTGGTTTCGCACGTCCGTTCAAGTGCCGCCAAACTGGAACAAAAAGTTCGTTCACTTGAACTTTCTTGCCGTCAACTACATGGCTTGGATTTATGTGAACGGTCAATTTGTAGGAGAGCATGAAGGTTCCAACACCGCATTCTCTTTGGATGTGAGTCGATACTTACACCCGGGGAAGAATGTCATTGCCGTCCGAGTTTGGCGTCCGAATCCACACATGACCTTGGACCGTGCTGTTCCCAATGGTCGCGTCGACTACTGGCCCTATGGAGGCATCGTCTACGGCGCTTATTTAGAAGCTACGGACCAGATGAGCGTCAGCAAAATCTTGACGAACACTGGTGACCACACGTTGAACACGGACGTCGTTCTCTACAACCATGGTTCTAAGACTGCCACGCGCACACTCGTCGTCAATCCCGGAAAAGGTTCTGGAGGCAAGCCAGTATCTCAGACAGTCACCTTGGCTCCGCATTCGGTGCAAGTAGTCAAAATGACGTTCGCCATCCCGAAGGCACAGTGGTGGACAAGTTCCACACCAAATCTGTACACCGTCACCGCGTCCCTCTATGCACCAACCCCTGGGCCAGGGCCTGGTGCGCAAGCGGGATCGACCACAGGGACGGTCTATGGCCCCACGACCGTCGCTGGTGCATTGCAGCCGCCCGTTGGGCCAAATCCTCCTGCTGTACCGGGCGGCCCCGCACAGCCAGGACCGGTTGGAAAAGGCAACCCTCCACAGCCACCCACGCCGCCAGCCGGGCCGGGAGTTAAGCCCCTGGACAGCTTGACGACGCACTATGGTATGCGCACCATCGGCATTGCCAACGACCATATCACGCTGAACGGCAAGCCCATCTTCCTGAAGGGGTTTGATTGGTACTCTGAATTCGGGAATGACGGAGAATCCATAACCAAGGCTCAATATCGAGAAGAACTGAGTGAAGTCCATAAATTAAATGCAAACTTCATTCGAAACAACTCCTATCCACGTGCTCCTTTTGTCTACCACTATGCCGACAGACATGGCATCATGGTCATGGATGAGGCGCCCAATATGTGGCTTAGTGGCAAAGGAGAAGAGCGACAACTGACTTACGGCTTGTCGAAAGCGTTAGTAGAGTCCATGGTATGGAACCACGAAAACAACCCGTCCATCATCCTCTGGTCGATGTCCGATGAGGTTCAACAGAACCATGGCTACTTCAAACGCTGGATGTCGCAATTGGTCGACGCAACCAAAAAGCTCGACGTGCAAAATCGACCCGTCACTTGGTGTGCTGACCCGTGGCACTGGCATGGCGACAGTCTTGCAAGTGTTCTCGGATTGAATGAGTACTACGGCTATTTCTACAATACTAACCATCCAAAGCGCAACTACAACTACTATCTCAGCCGCTTTCACAGCGAGTATCCGAACAAACCCATTTTGGTCACGGAAAATGGTAGTTGGTCGCTCAAAGGCAATGGGAATTCCGCAAATACACCCGGCTCGCAAGAATGGGAAGCAAAACTCTTCCAAGAGAATTGGGATGTAGCACTGCAGAATGACTCTTTTGTAACCGGTTACACATATTGGGTTTTGAAGGACTACAAGACCCGCGGCGGATACAACCAGAATTTGAATGGATTTTCCACCATGGGCATGCTGTCCTTCAATATGCACCACAAGCGGCTCGTCTACACTGCTTTCAAAGATGCGAAGAACCCTATAGCCTACTCTTCCGTGGCAAAGTGAATTACTACAGACCCCAGGCACGAAACGCATAGCATAGCGTGGTCAGTTCCGGCTGACGACAAAACCGAATGCGGCACCTGCTTCCATGTTGAGGAGCGGGGCCGCATTCGGCATTTGATGTCTGTTGGTTTGAATCCGGTTGGGCGTAGTCCGAGCCGACTGTCGCGCGAATACCGTCAGCCCACACCCCCTCCCGCCGAGCCTAAACTTGCGGCGTTCTGTAGCGCAAGGGTGCGCTCGGTGATGTCTCCTCACCGGGCTCACTCGGACACATAGAGTTGAGCTGAAACACCACCATCCAAGACAACAGACGTCCCCGTTATCATGCTGGCATCCTCAGATGCGAGAAAAACAGCAAGCTTGCCTACATCCGCAGGACTTACAATCCTCCCGAGAGGATGAAGCCGCAGCGTCTCTCGTTCTCGTGCCTTGGGATCTTCGACATCTTGCAACCAACGCTGGTAGTGTGGGGTATCCGTAAAACCGGGACAGATGGCTACGGAGCGAATGCCTTTGGGACCGTAAGAGAGCGCAAGACTTTTGGTGAATGCAACCATAGCACTCTTTGCTGCGGCGTAGGCCTCACTGTCTGGGAGGGTTGAAAGCGCGTGATTGGACGCAATGTTGAGGATAACTCCGGACCCTTGTTGCATCATCGTCGGCAGGACTTGTTTGGAACAGAGAAAAGCTCCCTTCAAGTCGACCGATAGTAAGTGATCCCATTCGGATTCTTCCATGTCCAAAAGAGGTTTGAACAACACAACCCCGGCATTGTTGACGAGCGTATCAATCCGACCAAAATTGTCAATCACACGCTCCACCATGGCCCGCACTTGGCGTCCATCCGACACATCCACTGGAATAAAAAAGCCACGGTTTCCCGAACGCCGCAACTGCTCTGCAGTCGCTTCGCCATGCTCTACATCAATATCTGCAATCAAAACGATAGCGCCACGCAGAACAAACTCTTCGGCCACGCCTCTGCCAATTCCAGCCGCCGCACCGGTGACAATAACCACTTTGTCGCGTACTTCCATGAAGGCGACCATCCTCTCCGCAATGCATCTATCCGAACAAACAACCAAGACGTGCAACCAAAACGTACAAAAAACCAAAACGACGCACTGTCGCTATTATATCATAATCGCAAATAACTAAATGTGGTTGAGACGGTAGAAACCCATGATTTCCACCCAACAGTTCTGAAACAATCCCCCTATTTCTGTAGCTCCCGCTCTCGCTTGCGCCGCTCATCGCGACCATCCCGAGAGCGGTCTCTCTCATCGGTTCAATCTTGAATGGATTTCGGTATAGCCACCGCTTCTGGAGATTGAAAGACGTGTTCCAGAACCAGAGTCGCTCCACCCAGTGGATAAATTAATTTGCCGAACTTCGATACGAGAACCTTGGTACTCTTTCCTGCATCCCCAAGTGCCCGATGAACAATCACATCTTCAATATCCGGCAAAATCAAATCTGCCACTTCCGCCATCCCGCCGCTCAAGACAACGAAAAGTGGATTAAACAGGTTGATGAGCGTCGACATCCCAATACCAAGATACCGTCCCGCGGACCGCAGTACGTCTTTACACAGTTCATCCCCAGAACGCGCAGCTTGGTAGATGGTTTGAATGGAAATACTGTTCTCATCCCAATGGTCGAATTGTGAAGAGAGAACGCTTCGCTCCCCCGCACGAAGCCGCTTTAAAACGCGGCGGACAATCGCTGGCTCAGACGCCATAACTTCAAGACACCCAAAGTTACCACAAGCACAGCGCGGCCCGTCTTCATCAACCGTGGTGTGACCAATCTGTCCTTCAATATGGGCAATACCGCGGTATAGTTTGCCATCAAAGATGATGCCCGCACCGATGCCATAGTCGACGACCATCGTGATGAACTGTCTCGAACCTGTGGCTACGCCTGTCCACAACTCGGCGAGCGCGGACGTATTGGTATCACTATCGACGTAAGTCGGAAGACCCATTTTGGCTTCCAAGAAGTCCTTTACAGGTACATCGTGCCAACCGAGATTCGGAGCATAGACAGAATAGCCAGTGCCTGGGTGCACCACTCCATGCATCGCCACGCCAATTCCGACTAACAGCGAGCGCTCCACACGGCAGGAAGCAATCAGACTTTCGCACATAGAGCAGACTTCGGTCAGTGCCAGCTCAGGCGTGACCCCTTCGGTCAGAGGGACCGTGCTTTGACCGATGACTTCCGAATTGAGATTGCAGAGGATGACGCTCAGTTGATACGCGCCAATCTCTGCACCGAGGACATACCGACCGTTCGGATTAATCTCCAGAGGAATAGGCCGTCTCCCGCGACCACCGGGCGATGCAGTCAATTCTCGAATCCATCCTCCGACAATCAAGTCACTGACGATTTCTGATACAGATGGTCTGGATAAATCAATACATTCCGCAATTTCCGACCGAGAAATTGGCCCTCTTTCACGAATGACACGAAGTACGGAAATAATATTGAACTGCTTCATCATTTCAATATTCATCTTTTGAGCCTGCAACATAGAACTCCACATCCGATTTGTGTTTTTTCAATATCTTCATGTAGCTTCTTCATCATAAAACTGGCTAAGGGCCAAATCAAGAATTGATTTTTCGTGTCAACAGATTTATTATCACAAATAACAATAGGAGGCGAAGCAATGACTACGAGCGTCCAAATAGATCGTCACAGTGTCCTTGTAGACGGTCAGCGGCTCCAGCTGGTCTCGGGAGCAGTTCACTATTTTCGCATTCCACGGGATGAATGGGAGTCTCGCCTCGATGACTGTTGGCAAGCTGGCCTTAATACCATTGAAACCATCGTTCCATGGAATGTCCATGAATATCACGAAGGAAAGTATTGCTTCTCAGGCAACCGGGACTTGGCAGCATTCATTGACCTCTGCCATAGCCGCGGATTTTTTGTGATTGTGCGCCCCAGCCCCTATATTTGCGGGGAATGGGACAATGGTGGTCTTCCTTTTTGGCTGACGCAGAAGAGTGACATCGCCTATCGGCGGGCCAATCCCGTGTTTATGAAGTATATCTCTCGCTGGCATGAAGTGCTACTGCCACTAATCGTGTCGCGTCAAGTAAGCTCTGGCGGACCAATTTTAATGGTTCAGATTGAAAATGAATACGGCTATTTTGGCGATGCGGACGAGATCGAATACATGACTTTCTTGCGCGATGAATTGTTGCATCACGGAGTGACTGTCCCTCTCATCACCTGCGACTTACCCGGCAACGGATGGCTCGTGGATGGGGCGACGAAGTGCGCAAATTTTGGTTCTAACTTCCGGGAGGGATTGCGTGTCTTGGCAGACGAACAGCCAGATGCGTTTCGCTTTGTCTCGGAATTGTGGCTTGCTTGGTTTGATCATTGGGGAGGAGAACATCACACACGTTCTGGCAGAAATGTAGGGAACGCGTTGAAGGAAGTTCTTGCTGCTGGCGGACACTACAACTTTTACATGTGGTCGGGTGGGACGAACTTCGGATACTACGGTGGACGTACCACAGACGACGAATTTGGTGCTTTCATCACGGCGAGCTATGACTACGATGCTCCACTGGGCGAGACGGGCGTCATCACCGAGAAATTTCATGAGTGTCGCCTCGTCAACTGGTTAGCACAGAGCTATCAGGACCTCTTTGTAGACAGTGACGAAACGCCTGTGACGTGGAGGGTGCCAGAGACTGACGTGCTTTTAACGGAGCGCCTATCTCCTTCTGGACGCACCATTTTTGTTCGAAATGACACTCCCAACACCGTCACTCTTCGTCTCGCGAACCATGATGATTCGGTACGCGCAAAGGCTGGTACGTTGCTCGCGGGAGAGACGCGCATCTTCTTATCTGACGTCGCGCTCAGTCCAACCGTGAAACTACGTCTCGCCACGGCAGACGCCTTCTTAAATTTGGGCAAGGAACACCTCTTCTACGGTGAACCGGGCGACACGTACGAGTTTCATCTGACTGTGGATGGTACCGTGACGGTTTTATCAGGCACAGTGCCGAACGGTCAGGAACCAGCCAGACACGCTGTCGGCGACGTGACACTCTACGTCTTTGCGAGAGAAGTCGCACGTTCTGTACGCGTACCGAAAGAACATGCCTCGTTTACCGTGCAAATGGACTGGAACCAATACGACCAACAGGAGGCCTTGCCCGCACTCTCCTTTGAACAGGCTGAAGTTCTCTCCGCCTTGGATACCAGGACGTCTGACTGGAAGTCGTCGCACCCACTTCCGCTCGAAGACTTCGGTGCATACCAGGGCTATGGCTGGTACCACACGTCGTTTGTCAGCGACGGCACGCCGACTCGCCTCGTTCTTGAATCCGTTCATGACCGCGCCACGGTCTTTTTAAACGGGCGCCGTCAAGGAGTGGTCGGAGCATTCGCCCCGTTCGCGCTATGCGATATCGAACCCACTCCGGGTGTCAATTGCCTCTCCGTCTTGCTCGACAATTTGGGTAGATATTGCTTCACCGCGCGACTCGGGGAACGCAAAGGGCTGCTTGGCAACGCCTACCTCGGCGGACACGAACTGGCGCTGCCCACTTGGACTCCGAGTGAGCTAGACGATGGAGCCCTTAATCTACGCATTCCTTGGGAACACGGCGAAGGCATTTTGCTCCGAGTGTTTGGACTCGACACGACTCCCATCGAGTTTTATCTGCATGGCCACCTCATCTATAAACACCGTTCGTACAACGATGACGACCGCTTCTTTGAAGTCAACGTCACGAAGTGGTTGCGGCCAGGCGATAACATCTTGGAAGTCCGTCCCGCAAAATCGCTTGAACATGCACCCTCCATCAAGGCTGTCCGCTATGCCTTGGACCAGCAATTGACAGAACCGTGGACAATGGCAGCAGGTGTGGTCGGAGAGAGCGGCGATGTTGAGATTTCGACTCATCCGTTTGCCGCAATGTCTTATGGACCAGTGCCAGTCCCCGCCGAAAACAGAGTGGCGCCGCGCTTTTTCCGGAGCCATTTCAAACTAGCCCCCGCAGGGCCTACTGTGCGCAGGCATCCGGTCAAGTTGAAACTCACAGGACTCGGAAAAGGCTCTGTGTGGCTGAACGGACATCATTTGGGACGGTACTGGTCAGCGGGACCACAGACTGCACTGTACATCCCCGACAGCTATTTGTCTGAAACAGGTAATGAACTGTATATCTTTGATGAAGAAGGGCGTAGTCCAGACCAAGTCCATCTGCTCTACGAAGCACATTTTTCCTAGAGTCAGAGGCCAGCCTGCGGGCTGGCCTTGTCCGTCTTTGCACGGGAACACAACAGAAGACCTACGCGTCAGGGAATGTAGTCTGCCCGAAGGAGGACATCGGCGTGAAAGTCGAACGGATTGAAACCTTTTTAGTTCCGCCACGGTGGCTGTTTGCCAAGGTCACTTGCGATGACGGCACATTCGGCTGGGGTGAACCCGTCGTCGAAGGCAAAGCGGAGACCGTTGCCGCAGCCGTGAAGGAATTGAGTGAGCATCTGATAGATAGAGATGCAGAGAACATCGAAGACATCTGGCAGACCCTCTATCGTGGCGGATTTTACCGAGGCGGGCCTATTTTAATGAGCGCTATCGCTGGCATTGACCAAGCCCTATGGGACATCAAAGGCAAACGCCATGGTATGCCCGTACATCAGTTGCTCGGCGGTCTGGTGCGCGAACGAGTGCAGGTCTACAGTTGGATTGGCGGAGACCGCCCGCAAGACGTGTGCGATCAAGCAAAACGTCAGGTGGAAGCCGGATTCCGAGCTCTCAAAATGAATGCGTGCGACGAATTGCACTACGTGGACAGCCATGCCAAAGTCGAAGCCGTCGCACAGCGCGTCGCTCTCGTTCGCGAAGCCGTCGGCAGCGGTGTGGGCATCGCGGTCGATTTTCACGGCCGCGTCCACCGCGCCATGGCCAAAGTGCTCCTTCGCGAGTTAGAGCCATATCATCTGATGTTTGTGGAGGAGCCCGTGTTGCCCGAGCACATGGACGCCCTCGCCAGCATCTCGAGCAGTTCCTCCATTCCCATCGCTCTAGGCGAACGTCTCTACAGCCGTTGGGACTTCAAGCAAATTCTCGCCAGCGGGTTGGTCGACATCATTCAGCCGGATTTGTCTCACGCGGGCGGCATCAGCGAAGTTCGTAAAATTGCCTCCATGGCGGAAGCATACGACGTCGCGGTGGCTCCGCACTGCCCACTGGGTCCCATCGCCCTCGCCGCCTGCCTGCAGCTCGATGGCGTGACCCCCAACGTCTTCATTCAAGAGCAGAGTCTAGGCATTCACTACAACACGTCCAACGATTTACTGGACTATCTCCAGGATGCAAGCGTCTTTACCTACCACGACGGCTTTGTACGCATTCCCGACGGTCCTGGCCTCGGAATAGATGTAAAGGAACCACTCATCCGGGAACTCGCGGCGCGAGGCCATGCATGGCACAATCCACTTTGGAGGCACGAGGACGGGACGGTGGCCGAATGGTGAACCAAGCCCGCACCACAGAGGTCGCGACGTTTGGGGAGGTGATGACCCTCTTCTATCCCACGACGGTCGATCCGCTTCGATTTGCCCACCGCTTCGCCAAAACGGTCGCTGGAGCAGAGTCGAACGTCGCTGTAGGCTTAGCCCGACTCGGTCATCGCGTGAACTACCTGACGAAGCTTGGCGACGACGAGTTCGGCCGCTTCGTCCACCATTTTCTGCGCGGCGAAGGTGTAGACACGCGTCATGTGACCTTTCACAAGACCGCACCCACCGGAGTCTTCTTCAAGCAGCGGCAGCCAACAGGGGACCCGCAAATCCTCTATTACCGCAACCATTCTGCAGCGAGTACGCTGGCCCCATCCGACATCCCTGAAGAGTTCATTGCGAGTGCCCGCTACCTGCACCTGACAGGAATCACACCCGCGCTCAGTGCGACCGCGCGCGAGGCCACCTTCACAGCTGCCCAAATGGCCCGCGAACATGGCACGACGGTCGTGCTCGACCCTAACATTCGGCGCAAACTGTGGAGCGCAGAAGAAGCTCAAGAGACGCTGCTGAGGCTCGCCCAGTGGGCAGACATCGTGCTCCCCGGCATAGATGAGGGACGTCTTCTGACCGGACGAGACTCTGCAGAAGAGATGGCCGCCGAGTTTCTCAATGCAGGGGCACGCCTCGTCGTCGTCAAGCTCGGCCAAGACGGTGCATACTACCGCACGAACGACACAGCAGGCACTGTGCCAACCCATCCCGTTCCCACAGTGGTCGATCCGGTTGGCGCCGGCGACGCCTTCGCCGCTGGTCTGTTGTCCGGGTTGCTGCGCGAGCAGCCCCTGCCGGATGCGGTTGCTCTGGCGACACGCGTGGCGGCACGGGTCATCGAGTGGGTCGGAGATGTTGAAGGCCTGCCCACTTGGCAGGATATCACAGAAGACAACGAACGGATCACCCGATAGAATGCGAGCCAATTTGCGGTACGAAAAGGAGTGAACAACCATGAGTCGTTCCGAGGTATTGGAAGAAATCAGAACAACGGGATTGATTGCGATTCTGCGTGGATACGCCGGACGAGCAGTGCCATCCATTGTGGAGAGTCTGATTGCAGGGGGCTGCAGAGCGGTCGAAGTGACCATGAATTCGGAGTCTGCGGTCGATTTGATTGCCGAGCTGGCCGAGCGTTTTAAGGGGCGCGCGCGGATTGGCGCGGGAACCGTCCTGAGTCCACAAGATGCAGAGCACGCTATTCGCGCCGGAGCAGCGTTCCTCGTGGCACCGAACCTGAATCCGCAGGTCCTCCAGGTAGCGAATGCCAAGGGCTGTGCCGTCTTCCCTGGTGCTATGACCCCAACCGAAATTGAGCAAGCCTACTCTCTTGGTGCGGACGCGGTCAAAGTGTTTCCCAGCGACGTGCTCGGCCCTGCCTACATTCGGGCGGTGCGTGCGCCGTTGCCGAACATTCCACTCGTGCCCACGGGAGGCGTTTCACAGGCCAATGCCGCCGACTACATCCGAGCCGGAGCCATCGCCGTAGGAGTCGGCAGTCATCTCGTACCCAAAGCCGCGACAGATGGTACCATGCCGCAACTCGTGCAGACCGCGACAGAAGAGTTCCTCGCGGTCATTCAGTCCGCGAAGCGAGCCTTGTCCCCAAGCTGAGAGGACGCGGCGGGCGGGCCTCTGGTTCCGTCCGCCTCCACCTTCTCTGACGGCTGAAAAGATGCGTCACCAAATCTCCGGCTCCATCGTCCCTCGAAGTCGCATCAGCGCCTCCACATAGAAGTAGTCCCCGTAAATGAGCGATGTGTTGACGTGTAAGTTTTCTGGAACATTAGCCGATGCATTCGGAACAATGCCTTCCGAAAAGTTATCCGCGCCCTCCCTACCTCCAACTTCTTGCTCATGCCACTGCACGTGGTGCCACAGGCGCTGTACCCACTCGCGACCGCGAGCAAGTAGGCTTCCATCGGACATCGCGTCCCCAAGGACCAACAGACCACAGGCAGCGATAGCCGCTGCAGAGCTGTCGAAAGCATCGCTCGCTACCCCACGATGGTCAAAGTCCCACGGAGGCATGCAGTCCACTCCCCCAGCCGTCCAGGACGCATCGAAGAAATCCGCCAAGCGCCGCGATGCTCGTGCATAGCGTTCATCGCCTGTGTGCCGAAACTGGTGTGCCAGTCCGCATAGCGCCCAGGCCGCTCCGCGTGACCACGCGGAGTCTTCACGAGCACCCTGACCCGACAGCCTGCCAAGCCGCTGCCCCGTCTCCGGGTGAAACGCCACAATGTGCGCCGTCCACCCATGTGGATGGAGAAACTCGGCTAGCACGGTGTCCGCATGAGCATTCGCGATGTGCGAGAAGCGCGGATCTCCGGTGAAGTTGCTTGCAAAATGGAGTAGCGGCAAATTCATCAGACAGTCGATAATGGCCCATCCTGCCATCTGCCGCGACTCCTCGGTGTTTCCCCAAGCGCGGAGAAAACGCCCGCGCAAATTGAAGCGACTAGCCAGTCGCTCGGCTGCGGTGAGCGCATGCAAAGCCGCCTCGTGGTCAGAGGCCAGCCGATACTGTTGCACCGAGGACAGCGTAAAGAGAAAGCCAGCATCGTGATCGACCCTGGCATCAGCGCGCAACACCCCAACCAAATCCGCTTCGCACCGCTCTGCGATTTGACGGTACGCGTCCAGTCCCAGATATCGATAACCCAGCCAGAGGAGCCCTGGCCAAAAGCCGCCGGTCCACCAGGAAGGCTCCGCCAGAACATACTCACCTCGAACCACCGCGTGCGGAAACTGCGACGAAATTCTCTGCAGCAACCGCTCTATTTTCCCATTCGCATGGTCCAGCGCCAACGTCACCCAGTCGTTCTCTCCAGCCCGTTCCATGCTGGCCTGCTCCCCTTTCCGCAAACACATCTACTGCCGCTAACGCGTCTCGCCCTGTTCGACCAACGCGTGAAAGAGAAACGACACATCGACCTCCACAGAAGCGGGCAGAGGCACGCAGAGCCGATACGCCAAGCTCCCGTTTTCTAAAGGAATCGTCTCCACAAAAGGTTCTCCCGCAGACGAGGGTAGGTCTAAGCGGACGGCCCCAACGTCAACTCGCCACTCCACGTTGCCCGCCTGGACAACGGGAGGTACCGTGCTGATAAAGCGCTCGACAACCTCTGCAGGCCGCTTTAACGACAGGCGGTCGCGCAAGGTCAGAGTGGCGGCCTCCGAATACAAACCGGAGCGCGACGCCTCTGCTCCTCCAACACCGTTCGCACTTTCTGGTTCTGCCATCCGTGAAGACCGTTCGGCGCCCTCGATTGCAGTGGGCGATCCGCTGCGGCGCCACACAAACTCGCGCCGAAACTCCCTCACGGTTTGACTCCGGTAGGCTGCCGACAGGTCGAGGGAGAACGCGACTTCGGGACCATCATTTCGATATTCCAACACCGTGGCCACTGCCTCGCGCCCCTGCTGTTGCTCCTCACCTGCGACCAATGGCACTGAGTGCCCGCGAGACGAGGCTTGCACCGTCTCATAGCGCTGATCCGTGAAATAAGAGCGAGTGTACGGTCCTGCACCGAGATCGGCAAGCAAGGCATGGTGGCCCACTTGTATCAGAAAATGACCTAAGTCGTTGTGATTGTGCGGCTCGTCGTTGTGCCCACCTTTGCTAGCAAAGAGCACTGGGATTCCATGAGCATAGTGCCTCTCAAGCACCACGCCGAGATTTGAGAAGTATTCGTGCGCTTCGGGCAAAGCGCGGCCGAACAAGGTCTTGTCCGTCCACAACACATCGTGAATCGCCGCGGCCGGATTGTGGATGAGCGAAGCGGTCGTGGAAAGAGCTGGTACACGACTGCCAACGCGTTCATGCAATCGGTGCAGCAAGCCCGTAATGGGGCGAAAATGATGGAAGGCATCAGAAAAGTTGAGGAATGTTTCAGACGTCATCTGAACGCGCGCTGGAAAGGATGCAATGGCACGAATGCGCTCGTCTTCCAGTAAATCCACTCCGCCCGCCGTGGCATCGCAAAGCATTTCGGCAAAGTACACAAAGTAACCAAAACCGTATTGCCAATAGGACACTCCTTCAGAGCAGCCACCATCTTCTCCAAAGCCTTCGAGAAAAACCTCCATCGCGGCGATGCACCGATACAAGCATCCGGCCAAACGCTCCCGGTCGTCCATCATCAACAGTGCCGCCATGCCCGTACCACCCGCAGTCACGGAGGCCCAGTTCATCGGAGTCCACTCCCACCACCAACGCTCCGGATGATGAAAGAGCGGGCGAAACAGACGTCTCTCCATCTCCGCGCGCACGCGAAACACGACGTATGGGTGAAGTCGATGCTGCAGCGCGTTGACGACTTCCGCGAGCAGATAGGAGACTTCCGCAGCGAAGATGTCCGCGTGCTCGTCCGGTGGCAACCTGTGCTGAGACGCCGCTTCGACACACACCGGAAGGTGTGCGGGAGCCGCCCAAGAATACTCGTCACAGATGGCCCAAATAAGGTTTTCAATCGCCTCCACATCCATCGCCTGCTCGTCCGCCAAAGCTTCCATGAACAGCACCATCAAATACTTCCGCCGCAAGAGCCACGGCCCTTCGTAGCGCTGCCGCTCGCCCGATGTTGCAAATTCAATGAAATCACGAAACGACAGCGCTGGAGGCGCCTCAGTCCGCGCCGCCGCTGCCAGCGAGCGGATATCCGTACATAGCGGAGTGTCTGACAACCATGTGAGCTTTCGGGTCATCGTCCGGTGCAGATAACCTGCACGCGCCTCGCGCCACGAAGCAGGGTCGGAGAAGAGACTCTCATGCAAGCACGAAAAGGATACAGTCACAAGACACTCCTTTCCCCCCGCTTCCACACAGTGAAACCGGGGTAAGAGACAGCCCATCTTGGTTCATCACACCCCAGCATCGGCACTCGGGTTACCAGCGTATCAGGTGATTTTGCCGAGAACGTTAGAGCCTTCATAGAGATAGCGTTGACTGAAGAAGTAGACCAAGACCATCGGCACCGTGAGCAACATACTGCCCGCCATAATGAGGTTCCACGGTGGTATTTGACCGCGATTTGACGTCTGCGTCATCATGTAAATTCCTAACGCCAGAGGATAGAAACGCGTCTTCGAGATGTAAATGAGAGGTGCCAGAAACGAACCCCAATTGAACGTAAAGGTGAAGACACCCACCGTTGCAATCGGTGCAAACGAGAGCGGCAGAATGATACGTCGCCAGATACCAAAGAAACCGAGACCGTCAATTTTAGCGGCATCGTCCAGTTCCGTAGGGATGGACATCATAAACTGTCGCATCAAGAAAATGTTGTATGCGTTGCCGAACAGCTGCGGAACAATGAGTGGCCAGAACGTGTTAATCCAGTGGAAGTAGCGAAACAGAATGAACGTCGGGATGATGGTAACTTCGTAGGGAATCATCAAAGTGGCTATCGTCATGATGAACAAAATACGCTTTCCTGGCGCCCTCAAGCGCGCGAATGCGAAAGCAGCCATCGAGGACGAGATAATTTGTCCGGCAATGCTCGGAACCACGATGATGATGGAATTCAGAAAGAACTGGCCCATATCGTGATTCGTAAAGATGGACACATACTTCCCGAATTCAAAATGCGTCGGAATGAAGTGCGGTGG
Organism: Alicyclobacillus sp. SP_1; assembly: GCF_024706985.1. GTDB lineage: Bacteria > Bacillota > Bacilli > Alicyclobacillales > Alicyclobacillaceae > Alicyclobacillus_I. The sequence continues at coordinate 36,323 of NZ_JAMCCX010000020.1, forward strand.
AAAAGACGTAGCATATTCATTGTTCGAAAGCGACGTGGTGACCATCCACAGGAGCGGAAGCAGCATCAAGACAGCACCAAAGACAAGAACCAAGTAGACAATGAACTTGTTGGCTGCGGCTTTCGCCAATTTGGCGCGCCGGTAATTGCGATTGTTTCGGTCGTTGTTGGCTGGCACGCCAGGCGTTGTGGTCAGTGTCTGACTCATTACCGCACCTCCCCTTCATAATAGACCCAAGATCTCGACCAGCGAAGAACAACGAGCGTCAAAGCCATGACAAAAATGAAGAAAATCCAAGCGACGGCGGATGCGTAACCCATTTTGAAATAGCCAAAAGCTTCGTGATACAGGTACGGAACCGCCATTACGGCCGCTTTGTTGTCTCGCGCAATAATATACACTTGCGTAAATACTTGAAGGGCACCAATGATGCCATTGATCAGATTGAACAAGACAATTGGAGACAGCATCGGCACAGTAATCATCAGAAATTGCCGAATTGGTCCGGCGCCTTCCATCGCACTTGCTTCATACATGTATTTCGGAATACCTTGGAGGCCCGCTAGAAACAGCACCACACCACTGCCAGCCGCCCACACACCCATCAGAATCAGGCCCGGCTTTATCCAAGCGGGATCGACAAACCAAGCAGGCCCATGAATTCCAAACCACCCAAGAATTTCATTGAGGATACCCGACGGGGCCAATATCCATTGCCAGAGAAAGACGACTGCGACAATGGGCAACGTTGCCGGAAGGTAAAATACCGTTCGGAAAAATCGGCGCAAGATAATATTTTGATTGAGCAACACGGCCAGAATAAGCGCTACCACAATGGACAGAGGAACCAGAATCAGTGCATAGTACGCCGTGTTTCCCATGGCCAGCCAAAATTGCGACGGCCCAAACAACACCCGTTTATAATTGGCGAGCCCAACCCACTGAGCAGGTTGTAGCAAATCCCAATTGGTGAAGCTGAGCACCAAGGAGGCAAGGAGTGGCCCCATCAAGAACACGATGAATCCAATTCCCCAAGGGGTGAGGAATAAATAAAATGCTAACGTTTCTTTCGCCTTCATCGACATTCCTCTCGCCGAGCTCATTTATTCCCCTCCTCCTGTACCAGTGATGTTCGCGAGTGGCGATGACCCGAGAGAGGGCGAGTGCCCATGGCACTCGCCCACCCGCTCGAGAGAGAACTCAGTTGCCAGCGAGAATAGAGTCGACTTTTTTGGTCGCGGCTTCTGTAGCTTTCTTGACCGTGGTGGTACCATCCCAAAGTGGCGTGAAGTCTTCCGAAATGTCTGTCTGCATTTCGTTCCACTGTGGTGGAATCCGCGGCGAGAAGATATCTTGCTGCGACAGCTCCATTTGTTTGTAGCTGAGACCGTCCGGCAATGTCTTCACCCAAGCCGATACATCCGCCTTGTTCGCAGGAATGTCCTCGTGATTCGTGACAATCGGCATTTCTCCGGCCGCACTCGTCATAAACTTGATGACTTTGAATGCCGTATTCTTGTGTGCAGAACCCGATGCGATGGCCAGACCTGTACCCGCTGTGACCATGCTCGGATGCCCTTCTGGAGCCACTGGCACTGGAGCAATTCCGAAGTCCATATGCGCATTCGAGAAGGACGAAATATCCCAGAAGCCAGAGATACTCATCGCGTTTTTATTTTCCAAGAAGAGATTGTCGCGGTTAATGTCGGAACCGTAGTCTGCCCACTGCTTAGCATCCGGAGAGACGTGGTACTTGTAAATCAAATTCCAGTAGAACTGCAAACCTTTCCGGAATGCTGCACTGTCCATGGTTGCCTTCGTTCCCGCTTGGTTCACTTCATGTCCGCCAGCGGAGTGGGTGAACGCAAGATACTCAGGCCACCAGTTGTCTACGGCGCAACCCCATTGAACGGTCTTTCCATCTTTGACAATCGTCAATTTGCGCGCATCCGTGAGAAATTGAGACCAAGTCCACCCGGCCTTCGGATACGCCAATCCAGCTTTCTTAAACATCTTCTTGTTGTAGAATAGCGCGATATAACCGCCGCGGTCTGGCAGGGCATATAGTTTGTTGTTATACATATAACCACTCACATAGCCCTTGGAGTAGATTTGGTGAACGTGCATGTCTGCCTTTTTGACGTAGGACGAGAGACTGATGATGGCTCCTTTTGCAGCCAACGGTGCATAGTCTTGAGAGACTTCGACAATGTCTGGCGAGTCGCCACCCGCAATCATCGTCTCTAACTTTTCATCGTAGTTCGTATTCGGCAACAGCTTGACAGATACCGTCACATTCGGATGCGACTTAGTGTAGAGGTCAGCCCGCTCTTGATATGTCTTTTGGTCGAGCGAGGAGCCCCACATGGTCAGTACCAAGTGAATTTTCTTGGCCGACGAGGTCGTGGCGGCCGGAGTCGAACTGGAACTGTTCGACGTGTTGTTACTAGCGGCTGTTCCGCAACCGGCAACCAACATGCCCACGCCAATGGTCGACATCGCCATGACTGAAACCCGTTTCATTCTTCGATTCAAAATTTCCTCCCCCTTTTCTTTTAAAAACAGCGAGTACACGAACCAACGCCATCGACTCTCCAAAAAGAGACTTGAGAGAAAGCAGTCGCCCGCACTTTTCCCCTGCATACGCTTTCAAGCGTCCGAGAGAACGGCTCGAGATGAGCCCGTTAACAAGCGACCAAGGAATTAGTTATTGTTACTGCATTATAACGATAACATTGAGTCAATTCAACAAAAATTCTCTATCCTTTTCGAAAAAATTTCTATGCCCATAGAATACCTCGATGACAATGGCGAAGCGACAACCCTCATGCCGCTTCGCCCATACCAATGCAGCAGACAACTCAGGTCGAACGCAGCAAAGAGACTCGAAAGCGATACCTCATATCTCCCTCAAACCACATGGGAAAGTTGGTTCCCCACACATTGTTGTGCAAATTGAAGTGAAAAATTCCTGGATTTTGGGCAATGGTTCGGTCGAAGCGGAGAAGTCCTGGAGCCCCGACTGCCACGAGAGGTGCATCGAGAGTCTCAATCAAGGCGCTTCCATCGGCCCCGTTATAGCGAAGTCCTCGTCCAAGTGCATGTAAATTACGATTTCCACCTCTGACCACCTGTACAGGCGAAACCCATTCGCCCAATTTGTGCAGTTGCCAGTTGGTTGGATGGTCAACATTCAGTCCAAAGGAAAACCAACTAGCTTCGGGTAGACGATAAGCATCTTTGTGCAGACAATCGAGACGGATGTCGATTCGTTCGGAAGTCTTTGAAAATGCATATTCTACGACAACCTGCGCCGGAGCACCCGCATCGAGTGTCGCCCATTCCGGAAGTTGCAATTCTGCACGCACGATGTCACAGTCTCCCTGCTCCCAGCGCACGAGCCCACGAGCCACCGCCTCCACTGTGCGGTGATGCACTGGAGGTTCTAGGGACTCAATGCCCGGTTTTCCAAAGTCACACGTAATCCACGTCTCGTATTCCGTTCGTCCACGTGAGCAGTAGTCTTGATACCAGCGGCGGTAATCCTCTGCATCAAAGACCTCGTACGTATACACGCCAAGGCGAATGGCGCCCCCCGCCCAATCGCGTCCAGTCGCATCGCAGAGCTGCGATATCGCCCCGGTGTTGTCCCAGGTCGCGTCAAACAAGCCAAGAGAGTAGCTCTCTCCCGCCACCAGCGGCAGTCTTTTTACACTGGCAACCTCCGTCTCGGTTTGCGTCATCGTCGCCTTCCCGGTCGTCCTATCCTCAGACTGCGCTCGCGATTCGCTCACCAGCAACGCACTCGGACAAAGCGCCGCCAACGCCTCGCTCGCCTCCTCTTCCAGCTCTCGCGGCAAGGCTCGCATTGCCTTTGTCACATAGTCGCGCTGCTCCTGCCAAGATTGCTCTACAAACGAGTAGCTACACTTCTCGTCTCGAGTCTTCCGAGCCCAGTCGTAGACGTATTCACAGCCTTTCGGCGCGAGAACGACCGGTATTTTGTCAGCGCTCCGAGCCTGTCCAAAATCGCCTTTCGCATAGTTCACATAGTCCGTCAGGTAAGTCTTGATATCCACGCCCCAGGTGTGCTCCGGCACGAGTAGCAGCCACTCGCTAAACTCCTTATAAATGGCGCTATCGTCCGCCAATTTCCCCGCCTCGAGCCAAGCATCGCGGCAGCGCAATAGAGCGCGAAATTGCGCAACCTTGAGCGGATCCGTCCCAATTCCATGAATCCACGTGTCTCCAATTTCCTCGCTGACGACTGGCAACTGTTCTTTGACCTTCCCCAGCTTTCGGGCAAAAGCGTCCATCGTGGATGGGCCAATTTCCGCGCCCGGAAACCGCACACCCAGGTCCGCGTACAGCGCATCCAAAGCCTCTGCAGCCTGCGGGCCATGGTTATCGTGGGTATGCGCAAAGACCAGAGCGTCCGGCAGACCCTCGATACAGAGCGCCTCCCCGTACGAGTCGTGGTAAGCCACGATGACCTCCGTGCCGTCTGCCGTGCGCCAGCGGAAAACGGGGGGAACCTGCGGTACGGCTGAACCTGGATTGACGCCAATGTGGAAAAATTCCACTCCATTTTTCGCCAATAGACGCGCCACGGCCAACGTGTGCCCCGGTACGTCCGTCATTTTCGCGGCAACAGTCTGCTTGCCAAACCGCCTGTCGAGCTCTTTCGACAGCGACAAGCCAAACTCGAAGAGTCGTTCGTCTGCCAGTTCTGAATGCATGGTGAACGGAAGTGCGTGCCACGCGATTCGACCAGCCTCAATCGCTTCCTCCATCCGCTTTCGATCCGCTGCACCAGCCACTTTCAAGTAATGATGGATGAGCCAACTGCCCGTGGTCCAAAGAAATTCGCCGGGCCGCTGTTCTGCCAGGTTGAGCGCACGCGGAATGTATTCATCGACGTACGTCTGAATGACATTTTTAGCTAAATCAGTGAATCCGACGTCAAGATGGGTTTTGAAGATAACATGGACCCTCTCGATGCTCGACATCCGCATCGCCTCCTTTTAATTCGCAGAAATAACTTATTGTCCACATTGTACACGCTACCGCCGCACGGCCAAAGTCCTCCACCTGTATGCCCTCGGTATGGTGTCGACTGGCTCCGGTGTATGCTAGGAGCAGAGATACGGTCCAAGCATAAGCTAGGCGCTTCCTTATAGTTCACCAAAAACAACGCCAAAATGGAGATGAGTGCACTGGAACTCTATTTTTTAGGAACTGGCGCAGGACTGCCAAGCAAGGACAGAAATGTGACCTCCATCGCGCTTCGGATGGAACAAGAAACAGCTTCTTTCTGGCTCTTTGACTGCGGCGAAGGGACTCAGCACCAGATGCTCGCCTCACCGTTGAAGCCTGCAAAATTAGAGCGGATTTTCATCACACACCTTCATGGCGATCACGTCTTTGGACTCCCGGGCTTGCTCAGTAGCCGTGGCTTTCAATCTGGAACCGGACCTGTGACGATTTACGGTCCAACCGGTATTCGGTCCTTTGTAGAGATGTCCCTCGAGCTCAGTGAAACACATTTGCCCTACGCCGTAGAAACGGTGGAAATTGACGAGGGCAGCGTGATGGAATGCCCACCTTTCACCGTTCACTGCCGCCGCTTAAATCACGGCATCCCCTCATTTGGCTATCGCCTCGAGGAGAAGCCGCGTCCCGGAGCGCTGCAAGACCACGTTCTGCAGGAATGGGGGATACCCGAGGGTCCACTCTACGGTCAACTCAAAGCAGGGCAGGACGTAGTCCTCGACGACGGTAGAATCATTCGTGCGAAAGATGTTCTCGGCCCCTCCCGGCCGGGTCGCATTATCACGATTCTCGGGGACACGCGCCCGTGCGCTGCCAGCGTCGCCCTGGCCGCCGACTCCACCCTGCTCGTGCACGAAGCTACTTATATGGTTCGAGATGCCAGTCGTGCTCTCTGCTATCATCACTCCACCACCGCAGACGCAGCGAATGTCGCGAAAGCTGCCAATGCCACGAAACTCATAGTGACGCATTTGAGCTCAAGATATCGAGCAGACGAAATGGACAACTATTTGGCCGAAGCAACTGCCATCTTCCCCAATACGCAAGTCGCACGGGATGACTTGTCCGTTCCTCTACCTGTCTAGGCAGAATAAATCGGGCCACGGCACATCTGTCCCCGTTTTCACGCCGCTCTGATGCATAAGATGACAGCACAAGCAGGAGACAGAAACTAAAGGACACTTGACATAAAAGGCTCATCGAAAATGTGGGATTCGGGGGGAATAAACGTGGCTCGATTCGAACGACTGCGCTGGGTGCCCATGCTCATCCGCGCCTACTATGATGCAGAGGCGCGCCTACGCAACCAGGCGGAGAAAGGATTTCCTCAATCCCCGGTCACCGAAGCACATCGCCAAGACACAGGTCGTATAGCGCCGAACGAAACCTCCACTCGTTCTCCCCATCACCCACAGGCCCGAAGAAAAGCGCGAGCGCGCATGTCCAGCCAGCGGATCGGCCAAAAGAGAACAGTCCGCGCGGCGCACTCAGGAAAACGCCGTCAGCCAGAAACGAGAACCAGCACCTCCACCGGAACGACGTCCACTCGTTCCACAGCATCTGGTTCTACAGCATCTAGTTCCACATTGTCTGGCGGCCCGCAGATCTACAGCAAGGCTCGTCTACTCCGCGAACTGCGCGCGGCCAATCAAAAGCTGCGGAGTTTGGACGAAATGCGTCAGCAACTGAATGGCATTGGTCTATCACTTGAAGAATTTGGACGACGGCTCGACGAGTGGAGCGAGAAGTCCACGATGAGCAACAGCCAAGTGACGGCCCCGTCTCCGTTACCTAGGCGCGGCGATGAGACACTGGACGCCCCCCGCTATCCACACGGGCTCACCATGCAGCCGCAGCGTCCTATCAATCCTCACAGTGGCACGCATCCTCCAGTTCTTGCGCCAATGGAATAGCTTCAGCCCGCGCGAACAACGTATTGCAGGAGTTTCAACTCGGCCCGGGGGGTTGACCCACGACAGCGACGACATAAGGACGAACGCTGCCACGGCTTCGAACAACACCGCTTCGGACGGGCACCACCGTGCTAAGACGCCAATTGATTTCCAACTCTACGCAAAGGCACCTCATTCGCACTAAATTCCCAAGTTCATCATCATGCTCACTTCGCCGAATGATGCATCCTGACAGTCGAAACCACCCGAGATAGTTGATTGACAGTGCCATCTATCTACGTTATGATTCGCTCATATATCCGGATATTCGAAGGTATTGAAATTAACCAAGCCAATCGCACGGCTAAAAAGCCGGTGACTGACGATATAGAGGAGATGTACCAACATCCATGACGACAAAGGAACTGGGAATTCGGCCAAATCTACAACAGTTTTTATGGCTTGTCTTCAGTACCATTTTGGTCGGAATGACCGTTGGCTTGGAACGTACTGTGGTTCCTCTACTCGGTAGAGACGTGTACCACATCACTTCGGCGACGCTCATTTTCGCGTTTATCATCGCCTTTGGCGCGACCAAAGCGATTTTGAATTTGGTGGCTGGTCATTTTTCGGATGCCGTTGGACGGCGCCCTGTCCTCATCATCGGTTGGCTACTGGGCATCCCCATGATCGCACTGCTTTTGTTTGTTCACACATGGTCGGCTGTCGTGCTGGCGAACGTGTTTTTGGGTGCGAACCAGGCTTTCTCCTGGACGATGACCGTTACCAAGCAACTCGACCTTGTAGGAACTAGACAGAGAGGACTTGCGATGGGCATCAACGAAGCGACCGGGTATATCGGGGTAGCGATTTCAACAGTCCTGACTGGAATCATCGCTGCCCGCTTCGGGCTCGTGCAGGCACCTTTTCTCTACGGTGGCGCGGTGGTTCTACTAGGATTTGGCATCAGCGTCCTCGTTATCAAAGAAACGCGCGAGCATATGTTGCAAGAGGTAAGGAATCGCGAACAGACTGGGGGTCAGACGGCGAAAGCCAAGGTGAGCGTTGTGCACATCGTGTGGACCACGACAATCGCCAATCCAACACTGTCCGCACTCAGTCAGGCAGGCCTCGTCAATAAGTTGGCGGACACGTTGGTGTGGGTGATGTTGCCCCTTTATTTGGCGCATTTGCGGCTGCCAATCGCACAGATTGGGTACATCGGCGGTATCTATACGATGGTCTGGGGCTTTGCGCAGTTTGGCACCGGGGTTTTGTCCGATGTGGTGGGACGCAAACCGCCCATTTTATCCGGGATGACCCTACTTGGCCTCGGCATCCTGGCTTTCGGGTTGGGCCATTCTTTCCTTTGGTGGATGATCACTGCGGCGGTGATGGGACTCGGGATGGCGCTACTGTACCCCAACCTGAACGCCGCAGTGGCGGACGTGGCACCGCCAGAAATACGTGGTGGGGTACTCGGCGTATATCGACTATGGCGTGATGGTGGTTATGCCATAGGAGGCCTGTTGCTTGGTATCACCAGTCAAACGATTGGGATGCTGCACAGCCTGTACATGATCGGCGTAATTGTGCTGATCTCAGCACTGATCATTTTACTGCGTATGAAAGAAACCCGTCTGAGCACATCTGAGTGACCTGATTGCCACTCGGTGGGGATTTGCCGCCTGCAATCCAGACAAGTTTCCTCCATTCTGTCACGGGCTCTTGCCGCCACTGACGGTTGTTCATGGCCATGCGTGTCGATTCTATCGTGGCCATCTACAAACCGAAACATCCTCGATTCGAACAAACAGCGCGGTACCTCCGCTACTGTGTCTGACTTTTGCTATAATAGAGGCTGTCGAAATTTGCTCGAAGGATGTGAGCCGATGGCAGTTCTTGCATCGCGGCTTGGAAACGACCGTTATCGTGAATCAATTTATGAAGACATACGAGACCTTGTCTTTGTCCTTCAGCACGACCGCATGCTCTTCCGTTACGAGTATATGAATCGTTCCGCCATGGCATCCTCTACTCTCGACTCAACAGCTTATGGAAAGACGCTTCATGAAGCGAATGATAAAAGTGTCGCAGATTTTCTCCAGCCCTTTTACGAACAATGCGCGAGCGGGCGAGACGCCGTCAGCTTTATCTATGAATTTGGGGGAGAGACCAGCCAGACTCTTCTCACACCCCTGTTGGACAACGACGGAAACGTCACCCACATTGTGGCCATTGTGCGAAATGTCTCCGGATTTGCCGACCAAGTAGAAGCATTTCGACATTTGTCCGAAACCGACTCACTGACTGGATTTTTCAATCGACGCGTGCTCTTAGACACTTTTCAGACATGGTCTCAAAAGGCGAATGACCTCCATCAACGTCTGGCCATTTTGGCCTTGGATACAGACGGGCTGAAGTGCATCAATGATCAATTTGGCCACCGAATTGGAGATTTAGTTCTCATCGAACACAGCCGCCGGATGAAGCAAGTCGTCTCACCCCCATTCCCTATTTTCCGAATGGGGGGAGACGAATTTCTCGCGCTGTCCTTGGTCGAAAGTGAGGACCATGCGAAAATACGACTGTCCGAACTGAGACACGTCTGTAATCAAAGCTGGTCTCACGAAGGCATCTCTATTCCTATGGGGATGAGTGTCGGTCTAGCAACGTACCCAGACAATGGAACCGATTTCGGATTGTTATTAGACGTCGCAGACTTAAGAATGTACGAAATGAAAAGAAGCAAGCAAAGTACTACCCCCACCATGGATTCAGAGAAGGACAGGCACGTGTGACTCGTTGAACTTGAATGCGGAGACGAGATGGCCTTACCGATGTGCTCCCTGGAGGCTACCTATATGAAGCAGATTGAAGTTGTCGGTGCTGTCATTGTGAATAGCGAGCGGCAAATACTGTGCGCATTGCGCTCCGCACATAGGTCGTTGGGCGGAATGTGGGAATTCCCGGGCGGCAAAATTGAACCCGGCGAGACACATCAACAAGCTCTAGTTAGAGAAATTCAAGAGGAACTCGGCTGTCAGATTACAGTGGGACAGTTCATAACCGAGTGTTTACACGGATATTCTACCGTCTGTGTTCACCTTTACACGTATTACGCCACCATATCTTCAGGCTCACCTTCTCCAAGGGAACACGAGAAACTTGAGTGGAACCCTGTGATGCGGCTAGGCACCCTGCATTGGGCCCCGGCTGACTTACCCACAGTTCAAATGGTCATTCAAGACTTGTCCGGCACCGATTAATACTACCTTATGAAGTCCATGAACAGGTCATGTGGAACTGGATGGCTTAGCTTCCAAGTGGTATTCATGGGCCTGTTCCCGTGACTCGAAACATAGTTGACTTCACCTAAATACATAAATGGCAATGTCATCCCATGCATTTTTTCGAATTTACGAATAAACAGGTGAATGTGAATGCCACGCTCATCGTGATGAACGTAATCTTGTCCGCGCTCCGATTCATGCGACGTCTGATTCGCACTTTGCCAGTGAAATGTCTGATTATCAATAAATTGATCATGGTATCGCAAGTGCTCGGCCATCTTTTCGCCTTTCTTCAAGTTGATGAACAGTAAGTAGTGATTACGAACCTTACTAATTCCCTCCCTCCAACTCCCCTCTTGAACATTCGCTTGAAACAGAAAAATCAATTCGTTACGCGTATAGTTTTGGTAGAGAATCAAACTCGCTGTATTTCGAAAAAACTCTGTTGGCCTATAGGTCCTTTGAAACTCGATTAACCCATACTCGAGGCGCTGATTCAAGTAAGCCTCGAATTCACTCCATAGTACCCTGATATTGTGACTTAGATGGAAAGTGTCACCCTCCACAGCCCCGAAAATTACACCTTGAGAAGAAGTAGTCTCAGAGAGCCTTAGCATTGCTCTTTCGACATACGGTCGATGTCTCTCTTTACACACCACGTGCCCAAAGCGCTTCAGCAATCGACCGAGTACATCGTCGATTGTTGTCAGCCCATCATGACTCCGGACGCATTCTTGCAAAATCACAAATTCATATGGCCATTTGAGGGGAAACATCTTCTCGAGACGTCTCACAGGGTGCAGATGCTCAATTGAATTAAGAAGTTGACGATCACGCTCATTGGCGTCGCCCATTCGCTCCTTAGTTTCTACCCATGAATTATATCTTGAAATAAAAAAATACAGTCCAGGAGCATTCTCTGTGTACAAGAAATCTTCAATTTCCGGAGGTCGTCCCAACAGAGAGCGAAACTCTCGATATAAGTCCATCAACATGTGATTGCGGTCGAGTCGGACTTCGTCAATTTTCTTTAGAATTTGCTCGCGCGAGACAGGCTCTAAATCTACTGCACAACCTTCTGGTAGATCTGCGAATTCGGTCTCAACCGCTACACGCAGCGAATCCTTGTCAAAGGCTCTGTGGTTAAATTGTCCGGACAAGGCTAGTGGCACTACAAAGGATTTTTGATAGTTACCAATAAAGTCAAGAACCGTAACATATTCCTTATTCTCTGCTTTTCTCAACCCGCGGCCTAGCTGTTGCAAGAAAATAGTCGCAGATTCTGTAGGTCGCAGAAACAACAGTAAATTCACCTTGGGAACGTCGATTCCTTCGTTAAAAACGTCTACTGTGAAAATAATTTGCAATGAATCCAATGGGTCCTCTAAGCGACGAATAACGTCCCGGCGAACATTTGGAGAATCTCTTCCAGTCAATACCGCAGAACGATATCCCCTCAGATTAAACTCTTGAGCCATGAACTCTGCGTGTTCAATCGTCGCGCAAAATCCAAGCGCAATACGCCGGTCGCCATCATGTCCGAATGTTTCCATCATGTCAATCACGTATTTGACACGTTCGTGTGTCCGCAAGGCCCGAACCAAAGCATGTTCATCAAATTGCCCCCCGCGCTGTTCGATATCATCATAGTCTACGGTCGGATCGGCCAATCCGAAGTAATGAAACGGCGCTAGAAGCCCCCCTGCCAGAGCATCCCGGAGACGAATTTCATAAACCAGGTTATAGTCGCACAGCTCTAACACCTCTCGGCCATCCATGCGCTCCGGCGTCGCGGTTAACCCTAAAAGAAATTTGGGTTGGAAGTAATCCAACACGGTTCGATAAGTTTCAGCTTGCGCGTGGTGAAACTCGTCCACCACAATGTAATCAAAACGATCCCGCTGAAAAAGTCTGAGATTCTCCTCTCGATGCATGGTCTGTACCGTGCTGAACAAGAAGGGCTTCTCCCACTGACGTTCAGTCCCGGTAAATTTTCCGCACATGTCGACGTCCCCAAAGACATTAACAAACGTGTTTTTGGCGCCTTCCAACAACTCATCTCGGTGGGCCAAGAACAGCAAAGATTTTGCCTGGAAAGCCTGTGCGTCAAAGGCGGATAAAAACGTCTTCCCCGTTCCAGTTGCTGCAACAACTACGCCCTTTGTGTTACCATCCATTCGCGTCCGTTTCAATGCAGCTAATGCGGATTTTTGCATCTCGTTTGGCGAGATGTTCGCCTCAGCGGAAGATTGGGCTGAGTACGCCAGTTCCAGTTCTGCGACTTCGTCACAATTCTCTTCTCTGAAAACCAGGGATCGCAGTGGTGAAGGATCTGCAGTTCTTGTGTACTGTCTTTCCTGATGGTATTTCTCTTCGTATATGGCCAACAGTTCGTCTGTGACAGGTTGCGAGTGACTATTAGTCCACAATTCTTCGAACTGATTTCCAGCACTGGAATATACAGAAATATGCGACGCACTGGGGAGCTTTACATTCCACTCGTGGCCCGAACGGAGAGCTGAGTTGGACAGGTTAGACGAACCAATGATAACTGTGTTGAGACCTGAATTTCTTTCAAAAAGATACGCCTTTGTATGAAAAGATTCGCGCTCTGCCACAAACATTTTTAGTTTTACATTGTTCAGAGAAGTACGTTTCCTTAATGCCTTGGGCTCCGTGATATGCAAATAGTTCGTGGTCAGAATCCGTACCGGAGTTTGCCTGCGTTCGAGTTCCAGAAAAGACCGCCATAATAATTGCAATCCTGACCACTTCACAAAACTAACCATGAAATTAACACTGTCCGCAGTTAACAATTCGAATTTCAACGTCTTAAACAAATTGTAGTCCTCAGGTCCGACTGCGCGGTTGCTGATAAAGGCAGGGTGGGTAAGATACATACCAGGAAAAAGCGGAATGGGTTCGGCGTCATAACGATAGTGTATGTAATGTAGCGGCGATTCTAATTCGATGTCAACACCAGTCGATACAACTTTCTCACGGAGGAAACTTCGAACCTGTTGCGACAGCTCAACAATGTCATCGAAGCGTTGACTATCTAGGGGCTGCTGAATAAACTAAAAACCCTGTTGCAGCAAGGATTTCGGGCACGATTTGTCGAATTAAAGTGCATGGATTTTGAGCGGATTGAGCAAAAAACCGTGCACTTGGGGGAAGGACATTGTACGCGAATCATCAGGATCAACAAATACTTCCAGGAGACTTCTTTT
>NZ_JAMCCX010000021.1 GCF_024706985.1 Alicyclobacillus sp. SP_1
TGGAGATGCTCATACAGCAGAAGGATTTGCATCATTTTACGAAGGACTCAAGAGACAGCTTCCATCGGGTGTATCTATTGGCGTTGTTCGCATGGATAAAGGGTTTACAGGAGAGAAAGTGTTTGAAACGCTAGAGACGGACGCGCAAGACTACGTCATCAAGATGAAGTGGACAAAGCCCTTAGCGGAGATTGCGACGACGCTCAAGTGGAAGTGCCTCACCCCGAACGACGACACTCAACATATAGACGTGGCTTCGACGACGTATCAGGCAACGACATGGAAGAAGCCACGACGGGTGGTCTTCGTTAGAAAGCTGGACATTGATCCACAAGAAGTCCTATGTGCGGATTGGTTCTGGGAGTACGAGGCCATTGTCACGACGCTCGATTGGGATGCGGAAGATGTGTGGAGATTCTACAACTTTCGAGGCAACGCAGAAAACCACATCAAAGAAGCGAAATATGGCTTTGCCATCGACCAGTTCTCAAGCCGAGATTTTGGCGCAAATCAGGCGCAGCACAGTTTGAAGCTGTTGGCGTACAATCTGATGCTACTGTACAAGCATACGGAATTGAAGCCGGGTGTGCGAAACTGGACGGCCAACCGGTTACGCCGCTCCCTTATGTTCCTGCCTGGTCTTCTCGTGCATCATGCCAGACGATGGTCTATCCGCTTACCCAAACATACACAAGAACGCACGGAAAAGATGTTGCTCGCTGTCACATAGTCAAGCGACAACAGAATGCAGAGTAGGATGCCCGTTTGGGGAGGGGGGAGTTGTGCTTTCGAGCGGATGAACTGCTTGAAATTCACCGAGATCGGAGACTATAATTCCAAAATATTCATTGGAAACCTAACGAGACTCCATCAAGCAAAAACCGTCGAAATCCGGGATAATGTTTGTCGTATGCGGAATCGACCTAATGGGTTAACGGGTCAGTTACGCTTCAAGTGCCGACCGACTATCCATCAATTGCATCCGTAGACCCGTGACTTAAGCGATGAATACCTTCCGAATCGACCGTGGATAGGTTTGAACGAATAACGCGCAGTTTTGTATGTTCGGTACGTCTTGTCTCGGTCGAGGCCCTATCAACTCGGCCCCACATCCTCCGTCGCAGCCATCGCAGCCTTTTAATCAGGGTGTCGCGCGTTCGAGTCGCGGATGGCTCACCATTGAAAACCGCGCGGTTGCGCGGTTTTTTGCTGTGTAGAGGGGCGGGGAAGCGGTAGGGATTGTGTTTTGGTGCAACTTTGGTGCAACTGGGATGGGCGGATGCGAAAAGTTGTGGGAGTGAGTTTGGGGGTGTGGTGGGGAGAAGAGTTTACTTCGTTCGAGTGTATTGCATCGGACGGTCATGTCAAACATGAAAAACTGCGAATGAGCTAGAATGAAGGAGAAAACGAAAGATCATAGAGAGAGCAATGTTGAGCTGGGGTGCAGTAATCCAGCATCAGTTTTTATACCAAATTGAGCACGAATCCCTTGCTTCGTGGCTTACTCCAGGGCATATTATATTCAAACAATCGTTTGAAGGAAGTGACTTAAGATGCCAAAACGACACATGTGCTAGATCGAATGTGTGGACATGTCGAAAGTGGAACGACTCCGTTCTGTTATTCCACAGACCGACTTGCTGTCAGTGATTTTTAAGGCACTGGCAGACTCAACACGATTAAAAGTAGCATTTGCTCTTGCGAATGATGAATTATGTGTTTGTGAGGTCGCAGCACTGCTTGACACAACTGTTCAGAATGCATCTCACCATTTAAGATGGCTTAAACGTTCAGGACTTGCCTCATATCGTAAAGATGGGAAACTTGTCTATTATAGATTGTTACCCGCAGCATTCACGATTTTGAATTCGATTCAACAATGGCAAGGGGGTGGAAATGTTGTCGGTGCAAGCTATGCAGGTTAAAAAGGGCATCAATATTGAAATCGTCAGTATTTTTTGGATGATCGTAGAAGCAGCAGTAGCAATTGGAGCAGGTATCGTGGCTCACTCACTAGCTCTCACTGCATTTGGTGCCGATAGTATTATTGAATTAGTAGCAGGAGGAATCCTGCTGTGGCGTCTTTATGTCGAGTCAAATGGTGCGAGTATTGAGCGGGTTGAGCAAGCTGAGAAACGTGCCTCTTGGGTTGTTGGAGTCTCTTTACTTGCATTGGCTATATACATTTTCGTGATGGCTGGATACGATCTCTGGACACGTTCAGGTTCAGAAACCAGCATGCTTGGATTGGCGCTTGCAGTTGCTTCCGGCATCATCATGCCTTACCTTTCTCGTGCGAAAAAGAAAATTGGCACGCAAATTGGTAGCAAGGCACTTGGAGCCGACGGTTCCTGTAGTATCGTTTGCGCTTATATGGCTTGGACACTAATTGTAGGACTCGTTCTAACCGCATTTTTAGGCTGGTGGTGGCTAAATGCATTGGCAGGACTTGCGCTCGTGTATTTCATTGTGAAAGAAGGTATAGAGGCGATACAGGAAGCCCGTGGTGTTGAGGATGCTTGTGGTTGTTGTCATTAAAGTGCTCAGTATCTTCTGTCGCTATTGGGCGCGAATGCGACAGAAGCCTAGTCTCGGAAAATCGTATAAATACACGGAATGCGGTATATTCACAAACGCGTTTCTTAATGTTAGCGTAGGAAAAAACAAAGATTCGAATCCATAAATTGTCTTAGCGTTGGTTTTGCGTCATTTTGTTGGCGGTACCCCAGATAGGTGAGAAACCCCTTCCGGACGCACGAACGCAGTCCGTTGACGTTCCACGACATCAGTTTCAATGTTTCTACCTCCAGGCAAGTTCTCGCTATCACCAGCGCAATTGTACCACAGGCCAGCGCGTGTGCCAGGGATGCTCGCGCAGTCTTAGACGTGCACTTCGCGGCATGGTCTCAACCTGTATGCCCACAGAGCGGCGGCGGCTCGAAAGCCAACGGCGATCCAGAAGGTGCCGCGCAGGCCGATGTCGCCCGCCAGCAGACCGCCTGCTACAACGCCGAGCACAACCGCCGTGGAACGCGCCACATGCCAGGCAGAATTGACCCGGCCCATTTGCGAGTTCTCGATGAGAGTCTGTCGCAAACTCGTGGCGTGGATGTGATAGAGGGTGTCCGCGCCGTCGCCGAAAATTTGTTGACCGAGGACAAACAAAATCACAAGCCAATCGGGACCGGCTGCGAGGGGCAACAGTGCGGTACCCATCAAGCCGACCCAACTGACTGCGATCAAGGTGCCTCTGATCCCCAAATGGCGCGCGGTGCGGCCGGCCAACGCGGCTGCCGCGAGAGCGCCGAGGCCGCCCACCGCGTACAAGATTCCCTGTATACCAGGCGCGACACCGAGCCCGCGGCTGACCAGTAGCATGTACACGGTACTGGATATGCCGCTGTAAGCCCCGAGAAGGACGCCCATCGCGGTCAAGGTCACGAGTTGCGGGTCAGCGTTTAGCGTCGTCAAGCCTTGGACGAGTTCTGTTCGCCAGTGCACGCGTGTCTGGCGCGACTGTGTCGTCTTGGGTGCTGTGGTTGCGGTGGCTCGAATGGTCAGCAGAGACCAGGCGGACAGGACATACGTCATCGCATCTACTGAAAGGGTCCACGCGCCTCCTGTACTTTCAAATAACAAGCCCGCCACGGCGAAACCCATGACTTCGGCCACAGAACCTCCTGCCGAGAGGTAGCGATTGGCCGTAACGAGATCGCGGCCCGGCACGAGTTCTGGAAGATAGGCTTCGTAGGCGACGTCAAAACTCACAGTGAACAAAGACATGAGGCCCGCGACGACCACGACCAAGAGAAGCGTCAGGTGGTCAAACGCAATCGCCAGCGGAACCGTGAAGGCCAGACAGGCGCGTGCGACGTCCGATACTACGAGGATGAGTCTGCGCGCGAGTCGGTCCACCCAGACTCCGACGAAAAGGCCCACCAAGGCACCCGGCACCATTTCGGCCAGTCGGACCCAAGCTATGTCCAGCGCCGACGCCTTCAGGATGTAGATGACAACAAACGGCAAAGCCAGGCGGCCAATCAGGGTGCCGAACCAAGAGACGGTTTGACCGAGTAGAAGTTTGTAGAATGACGGCGACATCATGGCCATGGTTATAGACTCTCCTCAAACGATGGGTGCTGCAGGATAACCGACTGAAAGTCGAGATCGTCCGAATGTGGCAAGACACGAAACGACCGAACCGAGAAGTAGGGCTCCAGTTGTGACACCAGGTCCTGCGCTCGAAAAAAGGAAAAGAAATGTTTGGGATCGTAGTGATCACGTTCGCAAATCCCCTCGGAGTTGTTCCGGCCATAGACACCCATGTAAAACAGGCCGCCGGGCTTGAGGATGCGTCAGATCTCCTGGAGGACCGCAGGAAGTTGTGCCTTCGGCGTGCAGAAGAGAGTTGAGAGCCCAGATCGCATCAAACGCTTCGTCTGCGAGACTCATCGCACAAAATTCTATCACGGATGCATCCAAGCCCTTGTCGCGACACAATTGTACATGCCGACTCGAGAGATCGATGCAGCGAACCGCCAGCCCGTGATCGCGAAAAAACTGGGAGTCGTGGCACGGTCCTGCGCCGATCTCCAGGAGCGTATGTCCGCCTCGACTCCGTACGCGTTCCAGAAATTCTTCCCGTTCTTGCAACTTCCAGGGGGCTTTCACAGCTGCCTCTCGTGTCGTCGCCTGCAGGTCATACGCGATAACCAGTTGTTCCTTGATCCGATCCATGTCTGAGGGTTCCACTCTCTCGTAGTCTTGTGGACTGAGGTGTTCACTCGCTTGCATGATAGTATACTATACACTACGGTTGACACGGATTGTCCACCATGGGGTTGAGAAGGTGGATGTCAAATGGGGATGAGAAGCACTACGGGGTCCAACCAACAAAACGCGGATTTACCCCTTGTTTGCCGGTCCGGTTTGACCGCGTCAATCAGGAGTGACACGAACTCCAGCCGCCCTTTTTGATTTCGCGGATCATAGCGCAGCGTGCGGTAAATGAGCCCTTGTGCGGGATCCCAATCGGTGGAGTGAAAAGCGCCCGTTTCGTCACAGTACTCCAGCCATCGGACTTCGAACCCGGCTCGCGCAAATACGTCGGTCAGCGTCCGGTAGTTGTACACGACCTTGTGACTGGCCGCCGGGTGATCGGGGATGTCCGGGGGACCGCCCACTTGCACGATGTGCTGATAGGCCGCGTTGGGGAAATAGCCATCGGGCACCGCGCAGCGCACGTATCCGCCGGGCTTCAGAAATTCAAAGCAGATGCGAGCCGCCCTTGTTCCCTCGTCCTCGGTCAGGTGCTCCCATACATGCTCGGCCAGGATGGCCGTCAGCGATCCGGGAGCAAACTGGCGTAGCCAGTCATCGCGCCGAAGAAGGTTCAAGTCGTCTTCCTGGGTGGAAAACCAGCCTGGGTTGTTGTGCGCATAATCGCCAGCGCCGATTACGACGCGAATGTCACTGCTGTTTGTCATTCCTGACACCTCTTACAGCATTGTATCACGCGACAATGGCCTCTTCGGTCAATGTGTCTGCCGTGACCGTCCACAGTCTACTGCTGCTGACCCACGTTCCACACGGCGTTGGCCAATTCCTCTATTGTGCGCGCCAGAGCGAAAGCTGGGCTTGTGGCATACAGATCCTTCACGACACAACTCTCATACAACCAGGTATAATCCATCGCGCGCTATGAAAAATCACACAGCCACTGGGAACAGATCACCAGACCCCACGAGTGGAGCAGGGTGCACGAATGAATCCACAGTCAGTCGATCATACACGGCTTTTTCTGTGATCGCAGATCGCGAGCCCTGGAAAAAGTGGGTGAAGAACTTCACCACAAAGTGCTCATCGACGACAAATGGGGCTCAGGAATACGCATTTGGGGCAATCGGCATGTTCGCGTATTGGAAATGTCGTTTGTTCCCCAATGGCGCCTTTTTCTCATGGATGTAGCCACGCTGTTGCAATACGAATCGGCAATGGCCAACCGTCAGCGCCGATTATGCGGAACAGCTTCGGCAAGCGATCCAGGATCCTCAATACGTCAGTCCCTTTCGCTAAGAATCATCTATCGACCACGTCGAATCGACGGATTCCTACACATGGAAATCATTTCAATCGGTCCAAGAGACAGGGAGGAAGTGTATCGAGAAGCGACAAGGAAAGTCTTGCGTTTTCGTCGCGAGGCAAGAATAGCACTTCAGCGCCTCTGCGGTAAATCGTTCGAACGGTGATGTGAGACGTGTCCCCTAATTTGCTGGCGGTCTACACGTTCGGTTCATGCGATCTTGATCAAAAATTCTCCGAATTACTTTCATGCTCCGATGACTGCAGCCACTCTTCCCATCTTTCAGTCAGCTTGAGCCGTCTTTGCCGGTGTACGTCCGAATCTCCGCATTCAACCATCTGAAATGGAGGGTCAGGCATGAAAAATTGGTTGGTCACCTGTCTCAAGGATAGGATACGTCCCCAAAAGTGTATGTCGCGGTCTTCCACTGCTTCATTTCGGAGACCTGTGACGAGAGCGGAAACGAATAGAGACAGTTTAGTCATTCCTGAAATTTGAATGGCCAGCAAACTGACATCAGGATCCTCATCTTCAAACCTTTTGATGATGGCTTCTACATAATGACCCCGAAGAGCGGGGCGACATAAAATGTGGTACAGCGCGGCGGAACGAACCCGGGCGTCTCTGTCCTGCAAAGCAGACGTCAAATAGGAGTCATCGAGTTTGTACTTTCCTTGTGCTGATTTACACAGCGCAGTAGCGCGAATGATTGGCGACGCGTTCGAAAATCCGTCAGAAAGCAGGCGCAACCCATATGGCCAAAATGGCGTAGCCAGGGAGAGCCAAAAACGTACGGGCAAAATCCGACATCAGCAGAATCGTTTTTCGATTGAACCGATCCGCCAGGATCCCGCCAATTGGCCCCATAACGAGATAGGGAAGCGTCCGCACAGCCAAGGTCAGGCCTACGGCCAAGCCGGATGCTGTGAGGGCAGGAGCAGTCTAAGCAATGCGACACTGTTAAACCAGTCACCCAATCCGCTGATGAGGCTGGCGGATAACAAGCGACGGTAGGGTACTTGAGATCGCAAGAGGTAAATGACGTCTTTCATCGACCAGAGTCCGGCTTAGATTCGCTACCAATCCTCCAGTACACGCCATTCTCCCGCAACATCAGCTTATTCCCGATAAATTCACGGCGGATGGTAGCGAAGTCGGGATGGTGGCGTTTGAGGGTCTCGTTGACCTCCGACTCCGGATAGCGCACATCCCACTCAAACTTCTGTACAAGCCATTTCAATATCACCAGTCGCTTTTTCCGGCTCGCCGGAATCTCCTTGAGCTGCTCGCCGATGAGGAAATCGTTCAGCACTTTCTGTTCCCAGGCGTCACCCTCGGCGGTTGCCATCGCAGCCAACTTTTCCGGCTGGAGGAGGCGATTCAATCTACGAAGAGATTCGTTCTGAAACTTGTAAAAATGAACATTCCCGTCAGCACGCATGCTGACCAGTCCCAACTCCCGAAGCCGACTTAAATGATGAGATACCGTAGGGGGTTTAAGGCCTGTATAAGCGGACAGTTCATCGACACTGGTTTCGTGTTGGGTCAGAATTCCAAGAATGCGGATCCGGCTCTCGTCTGCCAGTGCCTTAAGTAACTGTATAAGAACTTGACTGTCTTTATCGGTCATGGACGATACCTCCGAGACGAATGTATGTTGATGATTACAAATATATATGAATGATGAAATTCGATCAATGTCGAATGTCTATGTAATGTCATACAGTATCGACAACGGAGCAGGGACGTAGCAAGCGAGGTGAACATCTTGGCGAGTACCACTTTCCCCATGGGTGGAGACGACAACCAGTGCGGTAATGTGGCGGGGAAGCCTCACGGCACTTGATGGTGTCACAAAGAGGTCTAATCCCTGGCGTCGTCAAGAAAATCTCGTCAGCGAATTAGAAAATCATGAAATTACAAAGAATTCCTTGGTACGTATAAGAGAATTGGCGACCTTAGAACCGGAAACAAGAGTGGATCCGATGACAGTGGAGAAGTAGTGGGTGATGTCGAAGTGAGCATCTCAACTAGGGGTCAAGCAAATACTTTCCGCCACCTGGGTGTATACTAACGGTAAATCTCACCAGAGAGGATGATTCAACCGTGAACTCCAACAACGGCGGCCACAAACACACCAACCGCCTCATCCACGAGAAATCACCATACTTACTCCAACATGCCCATAACCCGGTCGACTGGTACCCTTGGTGCGACGAAGCGTTCCGCATCGCTCGCAGGTTCAACCGGCCCATCCTTTTGTCCATAGGCTACTCGTAGCCCTGCGGGGCTACGAGTGGCAATATACGGTAATGGAGTAATATATGGACCTGTCACTGGTGTCATGTCATGGAGCGAGAATCTTTTGAAGATGAGGTAGTTGCGGAGCTTTTAAATGAGAGGTTTGTCGCCATCAAAGTCGACCGGGAGGAGCGTCCCGATGTCGATCACGTTTACATGACTGCTTGCCAAGCGCTTACGGGCGAAGGTGGATGGCCCTTGACCGTGCTGATGACGCCGGATCGCAAGCCATTTTTTGTTGGAACATACTTCCCCAAGACGGCTCGATACGGACGTCCGGGCTTCGTGGATATTTTGCAAAGAATGGGAAAGATGTGGGACGAGCAGCGGGAGCGGTTGTTGGAGAACGCAGATCGACTGGTGTCCGCCCTTTCGGAGCGAAGCGAGGGAGCCCGAGCGAGTGGTGGTGCATCGGTCGATCCGTTGATGTCCGAGCACATTCTGTCTTCTTCCGAATGGTCCGGCGGCGAGGTGGAGATAGGCTTGACAGACATGCGCTCGGCCTACGACGAACTTCGCGCGGAGTTTGATTCAGAGTTCGGGGGATTTGGATGGGAACCGAAGTTTCCCATGCCGCACAATCTGCTTTTCTTGCTTCGCTATGGTGTCTTGGCCCGGGAGCCGGAGGCAGTTTCTATGGTGGTTCGCACTCTGGATGGTATGCGGCAAGGTGGTTTGTTCGATCACGTTGGGTTTGGCTTCTCCCGCTATTCTGTGGACCGACGCTGGGAGATTCCCCACTTCGAGAAAATGCTCTACGATAATGCCTTGCTTGGACTGGCTTATGCCGAAGCCTTTCAGGTTACTGGGATGCCTCGATTCAAAAATGTGGCGGAAGACGTGTTGTCTTATGTGAAACGGGAGTTGACGTCTCCTGATGGAGCGTTTTATTGTGCGCAGGATGCGGATTCTGAAGGGGAAGAGGGAAAGTTTTATGCCTGGACGCCGGAGGAGATTTGCGCGGTTCTGGGGAACGAGGCTGGCAGTCGCGTCATGAGGCATTTTGGTGTCTCAAAAGGTGGTAACCTCGACGGACGTTCGATATTACATACGATTCGCCGCGCGGATTCCACAGATGGGAAAGAGTCTCTTTCCCCCGCAGCACCGATGCTTCTTGAGGAAGAGTGGGAAGCGTATCGCCAGAAGCTATTTGTGGCGCGAGAACGACGGATTCATCCGGCGTTGGATGACAAAATTTTGACAGCCTGGAACGCACTCATGATGGTCGCCTTGGCGACGTCCGGACGACTGTTTGAGCAGCAGGAGTACGTGAACCGTGCGGCGAGCGCAGATGCCTTTTTGTGGCGGCACATGCGGCGAGGCGATGGGCGCCTCTTGGCAAGGTACCGCGATGGAGAGGCAGCGCATCTCGGGTGCTTGCATGACTATTCGTTCTATGCTTGGGCTTTGATGGAATTGTATGATGCCACGCTTCATGTCGACTATGTGGTGCGTGCAAACGCTTTGCTGGAGGAGATGCTGCATTTGTTTGCCGATCCGTTGGGAGGATTTTACCTGACGGCGAGCGATGCAGAGGCACTGTTTGTACGTCCGAAAGACACATCGGACGGCGCTCTTCCGTCCGGCTATAGTGTGGCGGTTGCGTGCCTCTTCAAAATGGGCCGGATGACTGGCAACGATGCGCTCACCGAAGCGGCGCGCCGCGCGGTCCGAGTTGTGTTGCCAGAGATGCGGCAGTACCCGAGCGCGCACACGTTTCTTTTCTCTGCACTGTGCAGCGAAGTGTATCCGGGAACTGAATTGGTCGTGGTTGGGCCATCGGAGGATTCGCGTACGATAGAAATGCTTCGCATTTGGCAGCGGGCAGGCATACAAAATGGCACCCTTCTTCACTGGGACGCATCGCAACGACCCTCGATATTTGACCGTTTACCAGAGTATCCGATGGTCGACGGTCAACCTACAGCTTATCTCTGTCGGAATTTTGCTTGTCAGGCGCCAGTCACCGAACCGTCTCGTCTTGCCGCCGACGTCAAGAACTTGTTTCTTTAACGTGGGCTTATTTCGGGCATTCTAAACAAGTGTTGTGACGTTGAACAGAGCCGGAATGGAAAGGGGCATGGATGTGAATTCAGACAGGCAACAACAGCGAGCGATGGAGAAATCCTACGAAGCCATTAGTCCATTCGAATTTAAGAACAAGTTGATAGAGTTGGCCAATGACGGGCAGGAAAAGAGTGCACATGCACTGCTGAATGCGGGCCGTGGTAACCCCAATTGGATTGCCGCAACCCCCCGTGACGCATTCTTCCAGTTGGGACAGTTTGCCCTGATGGAGAGTCGGCGAGTCTGGAAGGAAGGGCACCTTGCTGGCAAGCCCAAGAAGGCTGGGATAGCAGAAAGAATGCATCAGTTTATGGCGGATCGGCCCGATGATTTAGGCATTTCATTCCTGAGACAAGTCGTCGCTTACGGAACAACCAAGCACGGCTGGAAGGAAGAAGATTGGGTGTTCGAGTTGGTCGACGGTATTGTTGGAGACAACTACCCCGTGCCCGACCGCATGTTGCACTTTGTGGAGACTGTGGTTCACGACTACTTGATGAAGGCCATGTGCCGCGGCAACGCTTCCTGTGGGTCGTTTCATCTGTTTGCGGTCGAAGGCGCAACGGCCGCCATGTGTTATATTTTTGATACGCTCCTGAAGAATCATCTCCTACATCGGGGTGACAAAGTGGCTATCATGGTTCCAATTTTTCCTCCGTATGTAGAAATCCCGCATCTTCGCGAATACGACTTCGAGGTTGTGGAGATTGTGGCTAGCGGTCGAGCTAGCGATGGGCAGCACACGTGGCAATATCCGGATGAAGAGTTGGATAAATTGGCGGATCCCGCTGTCAAAGCCCTTTTTCTGGTCAACCCAAGTAACCCTCCTTCAGTTGCGTTGGCGAAGTCGTCGATGGACCGTCTGGTGCGGATTGTGCGAGAGTCGAATCCAGGCTTGATTGTGGTCTCGGATGATGTCTATGGGACATTTGTGGATGACTACGAGTCACTTTTGGTGTATCTGCCGGAAAACACGATTGGCGTGTATTCGTTCTCGAAGTACTTTGGCGTGACCGGATGGCGACTTGGAGTTGTGGCGGTGCATCAGAATAGCCGTCTTGATGAGGCGCTTCGAAATCTACCGCGAGACACGGTTCAAGAGTTGAATCAGCGGTATGCATCGCTGACTCAGCATCCGGAAGAGATGCTTTTTATCGACCGACTGGTGGCGGACAGCCGTCAAGTGGCGCTGAATCACACGGCTGGACTGTCTACGCCACAGCAGGTACAGATGGCACTTTTTGCAATCTTTGACTTGGTGGACGATGGTGGCTATCGACAACAGACGAAGGACATTTGCCGGCGCAGAATGCGACTTTTGTACGATGGGCTGGGATTGCCAGTGCCTACGCTCGATCACGCAGCGAGCTATTATACAGAGTTTGATTTAGCAGACTGGGCGAGGAGCAAACACGGCGAGGATTTCACACGTTTTTTGCAAGAACATTATGAGCCCGTGGACATTTTGTTCCGATTGGCGGAAAAATCATCCATCGTGCTGTTAAACGGGGGAGGGTTTCATGGACCTGCCTGGTCGATTCGTGTTTCGCTCGCCAACTTGGACGACGAGGCGTACACGCAGATAGGACATTACTTGCATGAAACTTTATTAGAGTATGTCTCTGAGTGGCAAGAACAGAAGGACAGAAAATAGTCGTCGGGACGAGACGCAGAAGCATCGTGAAGGATGAGATTAACTGCAGAGAGGGCTCGGGCGCTATGGCGAGCAACGAGCCCTGTTCTAAAATTGACCAGTATCTCTCGCGCTTTAGTCGGGCATAATCCAAACTATTTTTTGGATGCGTACGAAGAAAGTCGACTTGCCTTCCGGTTCTTGCAAGACAATATGGTCTGGTTTGACGGCGTTCAGTCGGCCACGAAGAGTGCCGTGACCCGTGTTGACCACAAGAACTTTTCCCATTACCGATTGCAACGTTTGGACGACGTATGGGTCGACCATGTAGCGAGGCGTGGACATTGGTGCTTGGTGGGTTGCCGCCTCCGTGTGCGCTCGAACGGGGACAAAATAGGGATTCTCCCATGGCTGTAGGTAATACGGAGATTCATTGGGTGGATACCCCATGTCTGTTTCCTCCTTCATTGGGTGAGTGCATTGGGTGAGTGCATTGGGTGAGTGCATTGGGTGAGTGCATTGGGTGAGTGCCCTATATTGTATGCGGATGCCCACCATGGGTATGGGCAGGAGCGGATGGATGTGTATTGTGTCTATATGGTGCGTTGCCGCGATGGCTCACTTTATACAGGTTTCACGGCAGATTTGGAAGAGCGTATTCGGCAACACAATGAGAGCCCGCGCGGTGCAAAGTATACGCGCTCACGGCGACCGGTAGAGTTGGCTTATGCGGAAGTGCAAGCGACGAAAGTGGCGGCCATGGCGAGAGAACGCGCCATCAAACGTTTGTCGAAAGAAGAGAAGGAGCGGCTGGTCGCCTTGGCACTTCAGAAAAGGGTCGACGAGGTCGATGGCCGCTAGAGAGACCAAGATAACGCAAAGTAAGCGAACAGCCATCGCTCGTTTTGGAGCAGATGGCTGTTCTTCAAGTCGGAAGGGAGATAGTCTGCACCGAATGCGCCGACGCGCATTCGAGTTTAACTTACTCCGCTAAGCGGACGAATTCCTCGGCGTCGTTGACGGCAAGTTGAACGGCCCGATTCCAGAAATCGGGTTGCGTCAGGTCGGCGCCGAGGTGTTTTGCAGCGAGATCTTCCACCCGCATCTGTCCTGTATCGCGTAGCAGTCCGACGTAGCGGTCCGCAAACGAGTCTCCTCCTGCTTGCGCCAAGGCGTAGATGCCGGTGCTGAAGAGATATCCGAAGGTATAGGGGAAGTTGTAAAACGGCGTACCCGTGATGTAAAAGTGTAGTTTTGAGGTCCAAAAGTGTGGATGGTAGGAGCCGAGAGCGTCCCCATAAGCTTCTCGCTGAGCCGCTACCATGAGTTCGTTCAAGCGCTCGGTACTGACGATGCCTCGTTTCCGTTCTTCGTAAAAGCGCGTTTCAAACAGGAATCGCGCGTGAATATTCATCAGCATACTGATACTGCGTCCGACTTTGTCTTCGATTAAGTTAAGACGCTCTTGCGGCGAATTGGCCGACTGGACGGAGGCGTCGGAAACAATCATTTCAGCGAACGTCGATGCGGTCTCCGCGACGTTCATTGCGTAATTGGTCAACAGTTGAGGAAGACCGCGCATGACGTGTTGATGGTAGGCATGCCCCAGTTCATGCGCGAGCGTGGCCACGTTTGACGCAGTGCCGGAGAAGGTCATGAAAATGCGCGTCTGTGCGCTCACCGGGAAACTGGTACAAAAGCCTCCCGGACGTTTTCCTGGACGGTCTTCGGCTTCAATCCAGCGCCGTTCGAAACATTGGTCTGCAAAGTCGGCCATTTGAGGGCTGAAACTCCGAAAATGATGAACAATGAATTCGCGCGCCTCTGCAAATGTGAATGATTTCTCACTGTTGCCAAGCGGCGCGTCCACATCTGGCCAATTCAAGCGAGGTACGCCGAGACGTTTCGCCTTCGCTTTTAGAACGCGTACGAAAGGCTCTTTGTGCTCTTCAATCACTTTCCACATGGTTTCCAGAGTTTCGTGACGCATGCGATTGATTTCGAGAGGTTCGCGTAGTACAGAGTCCCATTGGCGCTCCTTGTACAGCGCGAGGCGAAAGCCAGCCAAGTGGTTGATGGCAGGCTGGCAGAGGTCTGCTTCTTTCGCCCACGTCTCTTCCCACTTTGCAAAGAGTGCAGCGCGATCCGCTTGTGAGGCGGACCGGAGCCGATTGCTCGCTTGACCCATGGACAGGCGGTCCACTTTTCCGTCTTTCTCCACTTCCATGTGCATTCGGCCCACGATGGTGTCGTACAGTTCCCCCCACCCGTTGTAGCCGTCGACCGATAGTGACGCAACCAGGGCTTCCTGTTCTGCAGGAAGTTTGTCGGCGGCACGCTGACGGCGCTCCGTGATAGCGAACGCGACTTCAGCAATTCCTGGGTGGTTAAGAACATCAGCCATCTCTTGGTCGCTTAGGTGGAGCAAGATGGCATCGTACTGGGTGAGCGCAGCCTGAAAGGCGGCGCGCGATTGATTGAGATGACCTTGTAGCTGCCGGGCGGCAGTGTCATGAACATTTTGCGCCGTCAGGCAGGAAATAAAAGCACCAGCTTCGCGAATACGGCTGGCGATATCTTGAAACTGATGTGTGGCCGTGACAAAGCCGTCGAGTTGAAATGCTTTTGCCTGCTCGCGAATGTGCTGATGGAAGGCCGCAACATCCTCGTCCAAGACGGTCAGAAAGGTGGTGAATTCGGCAGAGGCACTGCCTCCCTTGAAGATTACATCGAGATCCCACGTCATGTCCGTGCTCATGGTCTAGTCTGCCTCCTTCTCTGCTGTCCATTATAGCGAATTGGCGAGGCACTTTCTGGGATGCGCGAGGGATTTGCCCATCCTGCCGCGAGGGTTGGAAGCTCAGATGGCACCGTCGTGATAAAATGAGGGAGGAAGGGAAGCAGCGGAGGTGTATGGAATGGAGCAAGGAGATTCGGCACTCACTGAGAACCAACCGTCGTCGGAAGTCGCGACGTTTGCAGGGGGATGTTTTTGGTGCATGGTCAAACCGTTTGAGGAGTGGCCGGGAATTTTTTCGGTCACGTCTGGCTACACCGGTGGTCATGTCGTCAATCCAACGTATGAGCAGGTGTGTTCGGAGAGAACGGGTCACTATGAAGCGGTGCAAATTCGCTTTAATCCTAAAGAGTTTCCGTACTCTAAACTGTTGGAGGTGTATTGGCAACAGGTCGATCCGACCGATGCAGGGGGACAATTTTATGACCGTGGTCCGTCCTATCGCACGGCCATTTTCTATCATTCAGAAGAACAACGCTTGGCCGCAGAGCAATCGAAAGCGGAGTTGGCCGCGAGTGGCAGGTTTCATCGGCCGATTGTGACGGAAATTCTTCCGGCGGCCCCGTTTTATCCGGCGGAAGACTATCATCAGCAGTACCACCGCAAAAATCCTGGCCACTATCAGAGGTATCGGCAGGCGTCGGGGCGCGACGCATTCATTGACAAACACTGGTAGTCGTCTCGCTTCGATGGGTAGGGTGAACATGAATATTGTGTCTGTAGAATCCCTGACGAAGAGCCACGGGGAGAAAGTGCTGTTTGACAAGATTTCGTTTGGCATCGACAGCGAAGACCGGATTGGGTTGCTCGGTGTCAATGGGACGGGCAAATCCACTTTGCTGAGGGTCATTGCTGGCCTTGACACTCCAGATGCTGGGTCGGTCACGGTTGGAGGTTCGGTGAACATTCACTACATGCCGCAGGAACCTTGGTTTGCAACAGATCGGACGGCGCTTGCGGCTGTACTCGATGGCGATTTGCCTGCTATGCGACTGTTGCGCGAGTACTACGAGGTCTTGGAACGGACAGAGGCATCTCCGGCGGATAGCAAGGCGGCACAGCAGTTGATAGGTCTTCAAGACAAAATGGAACGATTTGGGTCTTGGCAACTGGAATTTGAGGCAAAGCGCATTCTAAGCCATGTGGGAATTTCCAATCCCTCGCTGATGACGTCGTCGATGTCTGGAGGTCAGCGCAAGCGGGTGGCGCTGGCGAGGGCCTTGATTCAACCTTGCCAGCTGTTGATTCTGGACGAACCCACCAACCATCTTGATGAGGAAACGGCTCACTGGCTTGAATCGTATCTACAAAACCGCAAAGGTGCGCTGTTGATGGTGACGCATGACCGTTATTTTTTGCAGCGTGTGACCAATCGCATTTTTGAATTGGACCGGGCCCATCTTTATTCCTACGTGGGGGGTTACGAAGCGTTTCTTGCCGAAAAGTTGAGCCGCGAAGAAGGGCAGAGGGCAACCGAAGCCAAACGACAAAATTTTTTGCGGACGGAATTGGAGTGGATTCGCAGGGGGCCACGAGCGCGCGGAACCAAACAGAAAGCGCGTACGGACAAGTTTTATGAAGTACTGGAAGCGGTTCCGGAAAACACACCTGCGGCGGTCGAGATGGCCTCTGTAAGTTCGCGTTTGGGCAGAAAAGTCATCGAACTCTCCCATGTTGCGAAAAGCTATGGAGAGCGGCTCCTGTTTTCGGATTTCTCTTACAGCATGGTGCGTCAGGACCGCATCGGCATCGTTGGCCCGAACGGAGTCGGCAAGTCTACCTTGTTGCGTCTCATGGCAGGAAAAATCGCGCCGGATGTCGGTGAGGTAGAGATCGGATCGACCGTGCGCATCGGTTACTTCGCTCAAGAGTTGGACGATTTGAATGACCGGCAGCGCGTCCTCGATTATGTTCGAGAAGAGCATGAATCGATAGAGTTGACGGACGGTAAACGCGTCAGCGCGAGTCAGATGCTCGAGCGTTTTTTGTTCCCGGGGACTTCTCAGTATGCGCCGATTGGCAAACTTTCGGGTGGCGAACGGCGGCGCTTGGTGTTGTTGAAGATTCTGATGTCTGCGCCGAATGTGCTTTTATTGGACGAGCCGACGAACGATCTCGACGTCAGCACGCTATCGGTTCTCGAGGCGTTCTTGGACGATTTTTCGGGTGCGGTGGTCGCAGTCTCTCACGACCGCTACTTTCTTGACCGTGTTACCGACAAATTGTTTGTGCTGGATGGTAGCGGTCGCGTGGAAGAGACGTTGCAAAGTTATTCGGAACTTCTAGCGCGCTTTGCGGGCGTTGCTTCCAACCGAAGTGAGCCGCAGAAGTCTTCTTCCGGAGCGCCTCTGCCGACGTTGCCTGAGGAGAAACAGAAAGAGGCGGGGCCTCTACGACGTAAACTGACTTATGCAGAACAGATGGAATATCGGGATATGGAAGCGAACATTGCGCAGACGGAAAGTCTTTTGGCGGAAGTTCAACAACAGATGGAACGTCACTCTGGTGACTATGTGACGTTGCAGAAACTGTTTGATGAACAGACCACTTTGAATGAACAGTTGGATCAACTTCTCGAACGATGGACATTCCTTCAAGAATTGCAGGAGAGGGTGTAGGAGCGTCTATGGCGGTCTTTGTCGATGCGGATGCTGCTCCGCGAGATGTGGTTGCATCTACTCGAGAGTTGGGGCGTCACTATGGAATTCCGGTGTGGGTCGTGAGTTCTGTCAATCATCAACTGACAGGCCCCGACTGCATACAGGTAGATGCCCATCCGCAGGCGACAGACCTGGAAATTGTGAAGCGTCTGAATGGGCAGGTTCGTGCCCTCGTGATTACCCAAGACTATGGGCTAGCGGTCCTCGCGCTGGCGAAAGGGGCCCAAGCACTGTCCCCCTGCGGACGGGAGTATACGGCGCAAAATATTGACCTCCTGCTCTTCGAGCGAGAACTGCATGCCCACGAACGGAAAGTTTCTGGAAAAAGTCGTGGCCCGCGAGCGCGGACGGAGGCAGATAGAATAGAATTCAAGAGGGCGCTACAGCGAGTTCTCTCAGAGTGGGCGACCCAGCAAAGAAAATAGTGGAAAACAGATAGAGGGGGAAACGTTGTATGCGCAAAGGACTTCAGACCAAGCTCATCCACTTACCAGATTCTCGCGAGGAAGGGCATTTGCTTGGCAGTATTTCACCACCCTTGTTTCAGACCTCGACCTTTATTTTTGATTCCGCGGAATCGGGCGGTCGGCGCTTTGCTGGAGAGGAAAGCGGTTACATTTATACGAGACTGGGCAATCCGACCGTTCGGCTATTTGAGGAGTCCATCGCTGAGTTGGAAGGGGGAGAAGATGCTGCTGCTTTTTCGAGTGGCATGGGTGCTATCTCTGCCGTGATGCTCGCCCTTGTCCATTCGGGCGACCACGTGCTCGTGTCGCAAGGAGTCTATGGATGCACGTATGGACTGCTGGAGTTTTTAAAAAATCGATTCCAGGTCGATTACACGCTGGCGGATTTGACCGATGAATCTTCCATTCGCGCCCAGGTTCGCGAAAATACGCGCGTTATCTATGTGGAGACGCCTATCAATCCAACGATGGAGTTAGTCGACTTGGCTGCCTCTGCTCGTGCGGCCAAAGAAGTGGGTGCGCGATTGGTTGTGGACAACACATTTGCCACGCCCGTCTTGCAGAGGCCGATAGAGCACGGGGCAGATGTCGTGGTGCATAGCGCCACGAAGTATCTTGGCGGACACGGAGACGTCATTTTCGGATGTGCCGTGGGGACTGCAGAGTTTATCGGGGAGGTCCGGCGCACCACTCAAAAAGATTTTGGAGGGATTGCTGCTCCGTTTGACGCTTGGTTGGTGCTGCGTGGAATGAAGACGCTCGGTCTTCGCATGGACCGTCACAATGCTTCCGCAAAGGCCGTTGTGGAGTGGCTGCAAAAGCATCCTGCTGTAGAACAAGTGTATTACCCTGGATGCACGAGTACCGCTCAAAACCTGCTCTTTCAACGCCAGATGCTTGGAGGTGGCGGGGTTGTCGGCTTTGTTCTGAAAGGCGGGCTGGAGGGTGGCATTCGATTCATGAACGCATTGACGCTTTGTAAGCGAGCAGTTTCCTTGGGAGAAGTGCATACGCTCGTGGAGCATCCGGCGAGCATGACACATTCGGGCATTCCCGCCGACGTGCGCCACCAGATGAAGATTGCAGACGGACTGATTCGCCTCGCGGTTGGGTTGGAAGACGTCGAAGATATTCTGGCGGATCTCGATACGGCCCTTCAAGCTTCGCAACGATAACGCCCGATAACCGGGCTCTCCCGCCAACCGATATCGGATGCCTTGGGCATAATTCTCTGTAACTCGGGGGATATGGATACGGATGGAGGGGGCGTTGTGCATGCAACAGGCAAAGCTGAAGGGAAGTTTGCGGAGGATACCTTCGCGAGAAGACTCTTCTTCGACTAAGTCCGGATTGGGCATTTTTGGACTCGTCATGATTGGGATAGGCGGTATTATTGGTGCTGGTTTTTTCCTTGGATGCGGTGTTCCGATTCAAGCGGCTGGTCCGGCGGTCCTGATTTCTTTCTTGGTCGGCGGTTTGATGACCGCGCAAGTGACAGGGGCCTTGACGTCCGTCGCCGTCAAACACCCGGTGATTGGCTCGTTCAAAGTATACGCGGACGATTACATCGGCCCTTTTGTGGGATATTTGCAGGGGTGGATTTACTATCTCACGGGCGTTTTAACCATTGCGAGCGAAGCCGTGGCGATGGGGGTGTTTACGAAGGTCTGGTTTCCTGAGATACCTTTATGGGTTTCCTCGTTGACGTACTCGGCCATTATTGTCGTCATCAACGCGTTTGGTGTCCGCAGCTTTGACCGGGTGGAGTCGTTTATGACGGTGGTCAAAATTTCTGCGCTTGTGGCCTTTATCCTCTTTGCCGCATTTGTCTTGCTGCACGGCCCGGTAGTTAGCAGTACCAGTTCCGCCACTGCCAGCGGATCGTTCGGTGGTAAGTTCTTTGCGCATGGGGTCAGCGGCATTCTTCGGTCGATGTTGATTGTCATCTTTGCCTATGCGGGCATTGGGGTGTTTGCGACGGCTGCAGTCGACGTGAAAAATGGACAGAAAGTCGAGCGCAGTGCTGTCTGGACGGTGGTTTTATTGACCGTGCTGTACGTTCTGTCCATTTTTTTGCTCCTGTCTATTGAGTCGTGGACCAAAATGTCCACGGCCACGAGCCCGTTTGTTTTGGCTTTGATGCATAACGAAGGTTCTTGGCTCGCTGAGGGCATTAACGGTGCGATTTTAATGGCATCGTTCAGCGTCATGGCGGGTTCCGTGTTTTCTTCCACGCAGATATTGGTCAGTCTTGGTCAATCGGGCGAAGCACCTCGTCTGGTGAACCATGTCTCCAAGCGCGGTATTTCCTACGGAGGCTTGGCCATCACCGCTGCTGGGATTGGGGTGGCCATTGGCGCTGCCTATGCGCTACCATCGAGCGTCTACAACTTTCTCATCAGTGCATCGAGTTTCATGACATTTTTCTATTGGGCCGTGATGCTTTGGACGTTTTTGAGATGGAGAAAAACGCAGGAAGGACGCACAGCGCGTATTTCTCGACTTGCTTTCGGTGCACCTTATTCCACTTACCTGACGTTGGGACTATTTGTCCTTTTGACCATTTACGCACTGTTCGAACCAAGTCAGAGAATTGCCTTCTACGCATTTCTGGTGCTTGTCGCCTTGCTGGTCATTGGGTACTGGTTTGTGCGCGCGTCCCGCAAGTCGGCGTGATGAGACAAAATTTTTGTCAATTCCGAACATACCTCTCTTCTTAGGCGACGGATTTGTCGTTACAATAAGGTCGATAGGGAGACGAGGAAAGTAGGGAGAAAGATGGATAGGTGGCTGTTTAGTTCCATTTCGGAACTGCAGAAAGGTATGGATGCGGGAGAACTGACGGCGACCGCTCTGGTCGAATTGTTTTTGAAACAAATTGCCGCATGGAATCACCGCGGACCCTGTCTCAACGCAGTCCTAGAGATCAATCCGGATGCCTGGTTTGCGGCTGAAGCTCTAGATGCAGAGAGGAAGCAACAAGGACCGCGGGGGCCCCTCCATGGCATCCCGATTCTCTTAAAAGACAACGTTGATACGGGCGATAAGATGCATACGAGTGCTGGTTCCTTGGCGCTTGCAAACTCGTATGCGACCCGTGATTCGGCTGTTGCAGCGAAATTGCGGGCTGCTGGTGCCATCCTGCTTGGCAAGGCGAATATGACCGAGTGGGCTAATTTCATGACGGATGGCATGCCGAATGGGTTTAGTTCGCGCGGGGGACAAGTTCTCAATCCTTATGGACCCGGACGATTCGATGTAGGTGGTTCCAGTTCTGGCTCGGCTGCTGCAGTGGCAGCGAGTTTCGCGGTGGCCGCTATCGGTACGGAGACATCCGGGTCCATACTCAGCCCGTCCAGTCAAAATTCGCTGGTTGGTCTCAAGCCCACGGTGGGGCTCATTAGTCGTCGCGGTATCATCCCCATCTCCTTTAGTCAAGATACGGCAGGTCCTATGGCCAAGACGGTGGAGGATGTGGCATGGCTGCTTGGCGAGTTAGTTGGAGAAGACGTGGACGACATAGCGACATTGGTAGGGCGCGGCAAAGTGCGAAGGGACTATAGTCAATGCTTGACGCCAGATGGCCTGCAAGGTGCGCGTCTCGGTGTACCGGTCGACGTAGGTCATGAGGAGATGTCACCGGGACAACAGCATCTGTTTCAGACGGCGCTTCGAGCTTTGACCGAAGCAGGAGCGGAATTGACCACGCACCTGTCTCTCTCCGCTGCGACAGCGAATCGACAATATACAGTCTTGACGTATGAGTTTAAAGCATCCCTGAATGCTTATCTCGCTAACTTGTCGCGAGACGTTTTGGTGCATTCGCTGGCAGAAGTACTACAATTTAACGCAGCCCATGCCGATGTCGCTCTGAAATATGGACAGAGTCGGCTTGTAGCCAGCGACCAGGTGTCTGGATGTTTGACGGAACCGGAGTACATTGAAGCCCGTTTGGACGACTTGCGCTTGTCTCGCAGGGAAGGACTCGATGTGTTCTTCGCACAACACGGGCTGGATGCGGTCGTGTTTGCCAGCACCTATGGCGCGGCCATCGGTGCCAAGGCCGGTTATCCTTCGCTGACGGTCCCCGCGGGTTACGAAGATTCGGGAGAACCGTTTGGTATCACGTTCTGTGGCCCAGCCTTCAGTGAAGCTACGCTGTTGAAAATTGGGTATGCCTACGAACAAGCGACTCATTGCCGTGTGGCACCTCGATTACAAGTGTGACAGGGTAAAGTTTGAGAAGACGAGCGAATTCTCATCTAGAGAACAAATGACCATTGGACGAGAGTGGCGCAATTGGGCACGTCGTGCAGGCAAGTCGCCGGATTTTCCACTTGTCGTCAGGTCGAGGTGCGGCCAGCTTTTCGCAAGAGGAGACCGATGAATAGGATGGTCGCAGCGATTAGACATTGAAACGTGGGAATGGATGCGTCGTCGAGAGAGATTATCCAATGCCGAATCCACGGAATTTCTGTGGTCATAGATGCGGCAGCCCAAGCCATCATGCCAGCACCGAGCGGGCGTATCCATCGCTGCTCGGCTAATTTTTTGGACAAAAACAGGGCGGTGACATAAAAGACAGGGAACGTAAAAATGGAATATACAGTGAGCAGTCGATATTGTCGATGAACCGCTGAGCCAAACCAAATGATATTGTCAATATTCCCAAAGTAGGTTATCAACCAGAGCGGAACTACGCGAAAACCTCGGGGGCGTGAGCGTAGCGGTGGGGCGGTCAACGTGCGAATGGACATGAAGGCGAGGATGAAGATAGAAGTCACTTGAAAGATGAGGTGGTGAGCTATGAGGTGGATGGCTCCGACGCTGACAATTTGAGCTGCGACCAGAAGAATGCCGAGGGATGCGAGCAACCCGTATGGACGCGGGTTATGCTCGTCCGACACCATAATTCCAGCCAACAGAGCGTTGTCTATGGCGGTGACCATCGCGATGATGAGAATGGTTGCATGAATGTTCACGGATGCACCTCTTTTGCCAAAACGCACGCAAAGGTCAATAGTTGACTGTATGCCCGTCAGTGGACAAACATGAGGATTGAACCGGGCACGGTGGACAGGACAAATACCGCTCCGCGCTTCGGCTGCGGCTCATACACTGGGGATAGATTCTCGATTGGCGCGGGCTGACGAGGTAGGCGCCGAGCTATCGAGATCTCCATTTGGCTGTGTGGCTGTGGCGAAGGGAGGGAATCTCATGGCAGGTGTAACGCGGGCGCAGGTCATGCCGCACATGGGTCGGCACGTGTCGGTGCGCACCATTGATGGGCAACTTCATCACGGGATATTGCACTCTGTGACCGATGAAGGGATTTATTTGCGGCCAGTGCAGCGACCGGTGCGGTTGACAGATGGTGAGGAGGGAACTTCTGAACTCCTTAGCGAGTTGCCGCAAGAAGCTGGCGATGAAACGCTTGTCTGGTGGCCGTTTTTGTTCTTTCCTTGGTTCTGGTTGGCGTGGTTCTGGTAATGGCGAGTGGGGACCGCTGTTCGTGTTCGGCGCTCTGAGTATCGAAGAGATGGATGTCTCTCCGGTACTCTTTTTTATGTCGAAACTCAGGGGCGGCGCTCGTTTCCGGTTCATGTTATACTAATGCGATGATGAATTTGTGAGATGAGGAGACGAAGAGATGATTCGCGTAAAGGACCTGTCGGTGTCCTTTGGTAGCCGCATATTGTTTGAAGGCGTCAACCTGAGTTTCGATGAAGGAAATCGATATGGACTGATTGGTGCAAACGGCTCCGGGAAGTCGACGTTTATGAAAATATTGGTGGGTGAGTTTGAACCCAGCACTGGCTCTGTCTCTATCGCTCCTGGTCTCAGGGTGGGTGTGCTTCGTCAAGACCATTATCAATACGACGAGTGCACTGTACTGGATACCGTTCTCATGGGATACCCGGAGTTGTGGGAAGTGATGCAGGAACGCAATCGCATGTACGCTCTGCCGGAAATGTCAGAAGAAGACGGCATGCGCGTGGGCGAATTGGAAAGTCAGTTCGCGGATATGGATGGGTACTCTGCGGAGTACTTTGCGGCGGAGTTGCTCGAGGGTCTCGGCATAGGGGTGGAACATCACCATCAACCCATGAGTTCTTTGAATGGCGGATTCAAATTGCGCGTGTTGTTAGCCCAAGTGCTCTTCGGACGACCGGATGTCCTGTTGTTGGACGAGCCTACAAACCATTTGGACTTGGATACCATCCGCTGGCTGGAAAGTTTCCTGTTGACGCATCGCGGGACGATGGTCATCATCTCCCACGACCGGCACTTCTTAAACACCGTCTGCACTCACATGGTGGACGTGGACTATAAGGAAATCTCGATGTTTTCTGGGAACTACGACTACTTCGTGGCGGCCAGTTCTCTAGCCCGTGAACAGCTGTTGGCAGAGAATGCGAAGAATTTGGAAAAAATCGCGGAATTGAAGGAGTTTGTCGCACGGTTTTCTGCCAATAAGAGTAAAGCAAAGCAGGCCACCAGCCGACAAAAGCAAATTGACAAGATTGAAATTCAAGAAGTTCGCCCGTCTTCCCGGGTATCTCCCTATATCAAATTCGTGGCGAAACAGCCGCTTGGAAAACAGGTTGTGGAGGTCAGTCATCTCAGCAAAGCGTTCGACCAGCAGACCGTGTTTCACAACTTGGCGTTTCAGGTAGTGGGTGGAGACAAGGTTGCTCTCATTGGGGCGAATGGTATTGGAAAAACGACCTTGTTGAATGTACTCCTGGGAGAATTAGCCCCGACGGAAGGAACGGTTGAATGGGGTACGTCGGCACTTCCAACATACTTTACGCAAGACCACAACGACACGATTCCTAAAGACACCACCGTTTACGACTGGCTGTCCTCGTTTGACGTGGAGACGGACCAGCAGACCATCCGAAGTATCCTTGGCCGAATGTTGTTTTCTAAAGATGAAGTGCACAAGTCGACGGCAGTGTTGTCCGGGGGCGAGACAGCTCGGTTGATGATTGCAAAGATGCTGTTGCTGCAAGGGAATGTCCTGGTGCTGGATGAACCAACTAACCACTTGGACCTGGAGTCGATTGATGCGTTGACGAAAGCGCTCCAGGAGTTTTCTGGAAGTGTACTCTTCGTGTCCCACGCTCGCCAGTTGGTCAGTGACGTAGCCAACCGCATTTTTGAACTAACGGGGCATGGTCTGATTGACTTTCGGGGTACCTATGAGGAGTATCTTGAAAAACGCGATGCTCTGATGGAAGCTGTGTCCGTTGCCAAGTAGGTCCTTTGTGGGAATTGTGAGGCGAGCGATTTGGCGGATGGACTCCATTTGTATCAACCGTCAGCCATGGGATCCTGCGTTTCGAGAATCGGCAGCACAAACTGCGACTTGTGTGTTTAGCACAAGTCGCAGTATCTTTAGAGGAACGATTCGCTAGCGGGATCGGCCGAGAGTTTGAGAGGAGGCTTGGCAGATGCCTATCAAATTGCCGACAGCTTTGCCCGCAAAGGCGGTGCTGGAGCGCGAGCATATCTTTGTGATGGATGAGGACCGTGCTTTTCATCAAGACATTCGCCCGCTACGCATTGCCATTTTGAATCTCATGCCGCGCAAGGAAGCCACGGAAACGCAGTTGTTGCGCCTTCTTGGCAATACCCCTTTGCAATTGGAGATTACCTTGCTGCGAATGGCTACGCATGAACCGAAAAATACCGCCTTTGAGCATCTTGCACTTTTTTATTCGACGTTTGAACAAATGGAAGATAGCAACTTAGATGGTTTGATTATCACCGGGGCTCCGATAGAACATTTGGACTACGAAGAAGTGGGTTACTGGCCGGAGTTAGCGCGCATCTTTGATTGGAGTAAGGAACACGTGACCTCCACCATGCATATCTGCTGGGGCGCGCAGGCGGGGTTGTACCACCACTACGGCATTCCTAAGTATCCTTTGGAGAACAAAATGTTTGGCATCTTTCAGCATCAAGTCCTCACGGAGACACCGCTGGTGCGCGGGTTTGATGAAGGGTTCATGGCCCCGCACTCGCGACATTCAGAAGTGCGCGCAGAAGATATTCGCCGCCATGATCAATTGGAAATTTTGGCGTCATCCCGAGAAGCCGGAGTCTATGTGGTCGCCAATAAGAAGGGAACGCAAATTTTTGTCATGGGCCACTCCGAATACGATTGTCTGACGCTGGCAGAAGAATACCATCGGGACCGCGCGCGCGGATTGTCGGTTGATGTGCCAAAGAACTATTTTCCATCGGACGATCCGACACAAAAACCACTGCACAACTGGCGCTCGCACGCGTATCTGCTCTACTCTAACTGGCTCAATTACTGTGTCTATCAGGAGACCCCGTATCACTGGGCTCAACATGTCAAAGCGGTGGAGCGTGCATAGGAGATGTCGGAGTTTGTGGTCCGTTCGCACCTTCACTTTGACCATGTGGTTCACGTCGTCGAACTTCCAGAGGAAGTCGCTTTGCAGTGTGAACAGCGCTTTGGCTTTGTCACGGCGGCGGGGGGAGAGCATCCCGGCTTTGGGACGTACAACCGGCTTGCTTATTTCGGGTTGTCGTATCTTGAGTGGGTAGGTTTGAAATCTGCGGAAGTGGCCCGGGAGAGCGTCTTTGGTCGGCACGTATTGCACGGGCTGGCCAATGGAGGTGGGTCGCGGTGGTTTGCATTTCGAACTGACCGCATGGATAGCGTGGTGGCGGCATGGAGCAGACAAGGCTTAACTTACGTGGGCCCAGTTGCGGCCTCACGAACGCGCCCCGATGGTCGCGTGTTACGCTGGAGAATGCTCTTCCCGAGGCGCCAAACCGCAGGATTAGAGCTGCCGTTTTTGATTGAATGGGAAGAGGACGACGAGACAAGATGGGCCTCTTTGGCCGGCACCAACAAGGGTGGGGTGCGGACCTTCGGCAATTCTGCTCGCATTGTGGCGCTCACCCTCGGCCTTTGGAATGTGGAACTGTATCAGCAAGATTTCGAGAGGTATTTCAACACGTCCTCGACTTTGCGGAAAGAAAGTACGAGGACAGCCGATTCGACTGGTTTAGTCCTAGACTGCGGTGGAATTTCTCTGTTTCTTCGCGCGCTCGATGGCTCTCCTTCGGACCGGCGCGACGAGGGTATGGGTGATGCTTCTGTGGCTCGGGAGCGGATAACTACAGTTCACTTTAGTGATGGAGAACAAGGTAGTTCGAGCCAGACGCTGTCGGCTCTGGGGCATGCGTCAGACTTCTTTGGTTCGAGGTATTGCCACGCGGAACCGTTCTCAAAGACTGCGGGGGTCTACTCGCTTTAGCCAAAGGACAATTCGATGGCTCGCACGCAGCGGAGGAGCCGACGCCACTTGTCTGTCCACGGGCTAGCAGGCTGTTGCCAAATTGCTCGGTACTCCCAGCCCATCATCATCAGGAGTGCGTCGGCAAGTTGGCAGAGGTACTGAAGTCGAAAGGTCGGCGAGGAGGTGTCCCATCCGGCCTGCTCGAGTGTCTGGCAGTAGAGTGTGTAAATGCTTTCGGCACCTTGCTTTTCAGGGAAATCCTGTACGAGGGTGGCAATGTCACGGGCTGGAGAGGCGTAACGAGCCGCCTCCCAGTCTACGAGCCGTAGCTGGTCGGTGTCTTGGACAATCCAATTGCCGCGGTGCGGGTCTCCATGAGTTATGGTCTTGCGGCCATCTAAGGAGCGCTGAAAGAGAGGTTCTAGTGCGTACCATCGTTGGCGAAAGCGGCGCGCCTCGCCAGTTGCAGCGTGTACGCCAGAAACGTCTTCAAGCGCTTTTGCTTCGTGTTCGATGATAGCAAAAGAGGACTCGCGCCATTCACTGCATTCCGCGTATGTCAGGCTTGGCAAGTAGCCGGCGCGGTGCCACTGTAGAGCGGACGATTCGTGACGGCTATGAAGTTCCGCCAGTGTTACAGCGCAGCGTTGAAACCACGAGAGCGTATGAGCTAGGGATTGACGGCGGCATTGGTTGGTAAGCGAAGGGCCACCATGAACGCTGAGAATTCCGGGAGTCTCTGCGCCTTCAAAGACGTGTACAATGTGCGGTGAGAAGTTTTGTAAGTGGGGAAGTACATGTTTCGCCACGGTTTGTTCCGTATGTTGCGCCATCGTTAACTCCTTGTATACCCACGCTCTCTCTTCGAGTCCCCGCACAACCGTGCATTCGTGAACGGTCGCTTGGTGCGTGCCTTCCACGAGCCGCCAATCGGTCAGTGTCCATCCGGAGCTGTTCAGCCAATTCCTCAAACATTCCGGAATGATATCGGTCATGTTCGCT
This sequence comes from Alicyclobacillus sp. SP_1, assembly GCF_024706985.1. Classification (GTDB taxonomy): domain Bacteria; phylum Bacillota; class Bacilli; order Alicyclobacillales; family Alicyclobacillaceae; genus Alicyclobacillus_I. The sequence continues at coordinate 28,294 of NZ_JAMCCX010000021.1, forward strand.
TCCATCCTCGTTTGAGCCCTCACGGCCGCAAACTGCGGTCGTTTGGCAATAAAGTGCATGCGCAGGAGACGTGCATTGGTGAACCGAGCAAGAAAATGTTTCTATCGTGCACGGACTCCCGGTGTCATGTGGTATACTGAGAAGATTCCAATAGAACGATGTCCTAGTTGTCCGCAGGTTGGTTAGAACAGTACAAGAGGAGGTTGAAAGACATGCATGCGTTGCTCATCGTCGTGCTCGTACTCCTCAGTTTGTTGGTCATATTCTTCGCTATTATCGCGTTTGTCGCGCTGTCTGTCTACTTTACCTTGCAACCGATTCTCGATATCTTAGGGAAAATTGCAATGGTCGTGGGCTTCGCGGAGTTTGGTGAGCGACTGTTGTCTCGGCGTGCTCGAAAACGAGCACAACGGCAGCGTTCCGATAGCGCACGATATCGTCAGTAGTCTTTTCAGTCGCTGAGGAGGATACTGTTGGACGCATCAATCAAGTCACGACGCACAGATACGGCCTCTCCACTCGTTGAAGAAGAGAATGCTCGACTGCAAAAGATTTTAAGAGAAGTAGACATCATGGTGGAAAAATGGGCAACTCTCCCCAAAGAATTTTCGGAAGACAGAAATGAACCTCAGACGGCAGATGAAGTCGCGAGTTTGGCAGTCGACCGAATTCGCGAACGACAATTGGAAGACTTGCGCGTGGTGGCCAGAGAGCCATACTTCGGTCGCCTTGATTTTCAAGAGGATGGGTCTTTGCGACCGGAAGTATTCTACATTGGCAAACGTGGTCTTAAGGCGCCAGAGACAGGCGAGCAACTTATCATGGATTGGCGTGCTCCGGCTGCCAGCCTTTTTTATTCGGCCAGCGGACAATCAAAAAATTCTTACAATGCACCCCAGGGTATCATTGAGGGGACAGTCCACCGCAAGCGCAACATCGTCGTTCGCGAGCGAGTACTCGAACGAGTGGTGGACAGTTATGTTCTCGGGGAAGATTTTCTCGGCGTACAAGACGAATTTTTGCTGTATCGATTACAGGAAGGTCGAGACCATCGCTTGCGCGATATTGTTTCGACCATTCAGTCTGAACAGGACGCCATCATCCGTGCTCCACGCCAGTCGGCCATCGTCATTCAAGGTGTGGCGGGCAGTGGCAAGACGACCGTCGCGCTCCATCGCCTCGCTTATTTGATTTATCAGCATCCAGAACAACTGGACACGCGAAGAATGGTCATCTTTGCACCGAGTGAAATGTTTGTAGACTACATTTCTGAGGTTTTGCCCGAACTGGGTGTGGGTGGCATTCAGCAGACGACGTTTGCCGCATTTGCATGGACTCAATTGAGCGGTGTTGTTCGGCGGACCGATGACGTCAAGCATCTGCCTAAGCCGCTCGATGGTCATGAAGCAGAATGGGACGGTAAAATGGATGTCGTCTTTGCAAAGAGTCGGGCTTCCTTCTTGAGGCAGATCGACGCAGTCGTTCAGGAGATTGAGCAGCGGGCCGTTCCTCAGATTGATTTTGAACCGTGGGCCGGCACAATTCTCTCCTACAACGAAGTTCACACGTGGTTTACTGTGGACTATGCTAGGTACCCGTTGGCTCATCGGATCGAGCGGACGCTTGGCCGAATCAAGCGTTGGGTAGACATTCAATACCGGGCTAAGCGAGATGACGATGTTGGCAAGGCGGTGCGCAAGCAAGCTCAATCGAGATTGCGGTCCTACAGCAAGTTGTGGCCACAGATATCCCTCATGGAGCTGTATCAATCAGCCCAGCCGATGGCCTGGGTTTCTCAACGTCGAGACGGCAAACCTGGTAGCAAAAGCCTGCCTACCGTGGCGACGGAAGATTTGGCCCCGCTCTTGTACCTACAGGCGCTCTTGTATGGCATTCGCCCCGACGCAACGTTTCAACATGTTGTGCTCGATGAAGCACAAGACGTTTCTCCGGCACAGATGCAGGTATTGCGTCTCTATTGCCCAAGCGATTCGTTTACCATATTGGGCGATCTCGCTCAAAGCATCCATACACAATCTGGCATTGAACAGTGGTCTGAATTTTTAGATCTGTTTCCAGTAGAGAAAGCGATGCAGTTTTCACTCGCCGTCAGCTATCGGTCCACGATGGAAATCATTGAAGTCGCCAATCGCTCACTGAAGGCATATCCGGATTTACCGCAGGCCACGCCCGTGTATCGAAGCGGCGAGCCAGTCATGGAAAGGCACGTCGAGGAAACGGACCGTCTGTCTGAGGCGGTGCGCGAGGTCATGCGCCTCCATTCCTGCGGATGTCGCACCCTGGCGGTACTGTGTCAGAGCGAATGGGACGTTAGATCCTATGCCGACGCAATGCAACAGGCTGGCCTTGTGACGCATGCCATCACGGCCGAGCACCACGCTTATGAGGGTGGCATCTCGGTGCTACCGGTGTCTATGGCAAAAGGTCTGGAATTTGATGGTGTGGTTTTGGTCGATGCGGATGCCACACGCTACCCTCTCACAAAGCGAAACGCCAAGCTCCTGTACGTCGCCTGCACGCGAGCGCTTCACCATCTTGCTGTGTTGTATTCGGGAGAAGAGACTTCGCTTCTGCGACCGTGACTGGTCGTGGTTTTGACGGGCAGCGCGGTCTCGGTTCGACTGTATCTTTTAGCATAGTGTCTTCAATTGTCACAAGTCTCTATGCACCTGCCCGATCTCGCTGTGAAATGGGTACATAGTCTAAAGGGAAAACACTCTGCTTTCAAGGAGGTGGATGCAATGCATCCTCTGTATCACCAGGCCGTAAGGTTGCAAGGACAGTCTGTGCACGTTCATCATGTCAGTGGTCATGTATACCATGGACTCCTGCAGTCGGTCACGCCGCATGGGATTTACTTACTCCCGTATCGCCCGGGAACTCGGTTGACGTCGTCGTCGGCGCACAAGACTCCGGTTTTGCATGCAGTAGACGGGCAGAGCGATAGCGGAGCAGTAGAACAAGACGTTTCTGCAGAATTGGTGTTTTTCCCAGCGCTATTTTTTGGTTTTGGTGCTTTGACCGGGCTCGCTGCTGGCTCTGCTCTGGCATATGCTTGGTAACTTTTTTGTTCCGCTCATTCTTGAAAAGGATGAGCGGTTTTTTGAATTTGTATCATAACACAGATGGACGATGCGTAAGGATTGTGGTACAAATATATTTAGATTCGTAAGAGACTTCTGTTTTTTCGTGAAAGGGGCTGCGGGCCGTATGGATGCTAACAAAATGGATACCCTGCTGCAAGAACAGCGGACATTTCATCCACCCGATGACTTTCAAGTCAAGGCGAATTTTAATAATCCAGACATTTACGAGTCTGCACTTCGTGACCCAGAATCCTATTGGTCGGAACAAGCGCAGCACCTCTCTTGGTTCACTCCTTATGAAAGCGTTTGCGACTGGAATCCTCCCCATGCAGAGTGGTTTTCGGGAGGGCAGCTCAATGCTGCGTACAACTGTGTCGATCGACACTTGACCGATGGGCGAAAGAACAAGGCGGCCATCATCTGGGAAGGTGAGCCAGGCGACCGCCTTGTGTTGACTTACGACATGCTCGCCCGCGAAGTCAACCGGGCAGCTCGCATGCTCAAAGACCTCGGCGTAGAACGTGGAGACCGGGTGACCATCTATCTCCCGATGATTCCTGAACTGCCAATCTCCTTATTGGCCTGTGCCAAAATTGGTGCGATTCACTCAGTTGTGTTTGGCGGATTCTCGGCCAAAGCGCTGCATGAACGAATTGTCGATGCGGATGCAAAAATTCTCATCACGGCGGATGGAGGGTATCGGCGCGGAAATGTGATTCCGCTGAAGGCGAATGCAGATGAAGCAGTCGAGGACACCGGGATCGACACAGTACTCGTCGTCAAGCGCGTGGGGGCTGCCGCGAATGCTTCGATGAAAGCCGGACGCGATGTTTGGTGGCATGAGATAAGTCAGAGCACTTCTGCTGCGCCTCTTGCCGCGGAGGCGATGAATTCTGAGGATATTCTTTACCTTCTCTATACCTCGGGCACAACGGGAAAACCGAAAGGCATCGTCCATACGACGGGCGGATATTTGGTTGGGGCCAATACGTCCATGCGCAGCGTCTTCGACCTTAAAGACGACGACGTGTTTTTTTGCACTGCAGATATTGGTTGGGTGACCGGGCATACATATCTTGTCTATGGGCCTCTGTCTGCAGGAGCCACGACGGTCATGTACGAGGGGTCTCCTGATTACCCCACGAGAGATCGATATTGGGATATTTGCGAACGGTACGGTGTGACGATTCTCTACACCGCACCCACGTCTATTCGAATGTTTATGAAGTGGGGAAGCTCGCATGTGGAGCAGCACGACCTCTCCCAATTGAGGCTACTTGGAAGTGTCGGTGAGCCCATCAATCCGGAGGCGTGGATGTGGTATCACGAGCACATTGGTCACGGGCGTTGTCCCATCGTCGATACGTGGTGGCAGACAGAAACCGGATGCGCTATGATTGCGCCTCTGCCTGGACTGACCGTCACGAAACCCGGGTCTGCGACGCGTCCGGTGCCCGGCATTGACGCGGATGTCGTGGATGAAGAAGGAAACTCAGTAGCACCAGGGAATGGTGGTTACTTGGTGATTCGCAAGCCATGGCCTTCGATGCTGCGAACCGTTTGGGGTGATGACGAACGCTTTCGAAAGACATATTTCGGGAAGTTCGACGGGGTTTATTTACCCGGAGACGGGGCCCACAAAGATAAAGATGGATATATATGGATTTTAGGTCGGATGGATGACGTCATCAATGTTTCGGGTCATCGTATCGGAACGGCGGAGATTGAAAGTGCGCTTGTTTCACACCCGGCGGTCGCCGAAGCAGCAGTCATAGGTCGCGCTGACGAGTTGAAAGGTCAGGCGATTACTGCCTTCGTGACGGTGCGAGAGGGAGTGACCACAAGCGACGAACTTGTGACGGAATTGAAAAAGCACGTTGTCGACAAAATTGGTGCCATGGCGCGTCCGGAAGAAATTCTGTTTGCGGCAGAGTTGCCAAAGACACGAAGTGCGAAGATTATGCGCCGACTCTTGCGCGATATTGCCGAAGGTCGGGTACTCGGCGACACCACGACTTTGGCCGATCCGTCCGTTGTCGATGTGTTGCAGGCGCAATACAAAGAAGCTGATTGAGCACATCTTGCTTCTCTCTGTATTCGGATTGGAGGTGATGGTCTTCCTGGCAGTTCAAGCCACACGAGAACAATCGTACTCAATGTGAATGCACTTTGTGGTAAACCGACTGATCCTACCCTTAAGCACCCTAGGCTTGTCCGCTTTGTTTCAATGCCTCATATCGTCGCTCTGCTTCCTGATAGAAATTCTCATGACTGCCCACCATAAACACAACGCACCGGTTCAGTTCTTCACGAACAACGTAAGCGGCCCGATACGCTCCACCAGGAGCGGAGAATTCAAGGCTCCGTACGCCGTTTAGCTTGCTGGATAGGGTATGACCGGCATATGGGTCGGTTTTGAGCTTTGCCAAAGCCTGCGCTGCCTTTTTCATCTCAACCCTATCCAAACTTGAAAAGTCTTTATCGGCTTTCTTGGTCAATCGGATGTCATACGTCATTCGTCGATTGAAATCCCTTCACGCTTCAGAATGTCATCGAGTGCAATGGTTTCGCCCACGTCATCTTCTCGAATTGCTTCCTTAGCCAGTGCATCAAACGGGTTCTCCGTTCGAACAATGCGTACTCCATCTTCTTCGGGCTGGAGAAAGAACACATCCCCTGGTTGTGCGTGTAGCGCCTCACGAACACTGCGAGGAAGTGTTAAGCGGCCTTTATCATCTAAACGAACCGATATTGGTTTAAGGATAGACATCATAAACCTCCCTAGTGGGATGATCCCACTACATTATACACGAATTCGATACGTTGAATACATGACCCATTAACAATCGCCAGTTAGAGGGGATGAATCCCTGTTAATGTTTTATCCCCTGGCTTTGGATGATGGACTTCTCTGCTCCGTCAAGGCCTTGCGAGCATGTCCTCGGCTAAGCCTCCAGTATTCCACGAGCCTTGACGAATGACAGCCAATTATTGACCCGTAAACAACATTTATGATATTCCATGCGGATGGTTTACCTGAGACGCTGTAGAGATTCCTTTTCGCCGTCCGAGAGGCAAATCACATTCGATCATCCCGTACCTCATTCACTGCTTTTTTCGGTCTTGCCATATGACAAATACGTGAAATTGACATCGCACGTCCCGCCGTGATACAGTGTTGCCAGTTATGCCGGAGTGGCGGAATGGCAGACGCTAGCGACTTAAAATCGCTTGCTCGAAAGGGCGTGCGGGTTCGAGTCCCGCCTTCGGCACCATTACACGACGGAATTTTGGATTTGGCGTATTGGATGGTTTACTTTTTTGAGATTTAGGGTATGATAGTATTGTACTATGCAAACTAACCTTGAGTTCCCGTACGACCGACAGCCGATGTTTCTGGGCTAGCAGTTGTCCAGGGGTGTCGGTTTTTTGCACCACGGTTACGCCGAACCACGGCTCGTTGATGCCCGTGTCGCAGGAGACTCCTTTACGGTGTTTGCAAGTCGTTAATATGCACTTTGTGAAAGTGCTCTAGGGGGTTGTTTGAATGCACGAGGGTACCGTGAAGTGGTTCAATGCTGAAAAGGGCTATGGTTTCATCGCGGTGGACGGTGGCAATGATGTGTTCGTTCACTACAGCGCAATTCAGGGCAATGGCTTCAAGAGTCTCGAAGAAGGCCAACATGTTTCGTTTGACATCGTTGATGGTCCGAAAGGTCCGCAAGCTGCCAACGTAAACAAGTTCTGATTGTCGCGCTTTTGCGGGCTGACGGCACGCCGTCAGCCCGTTTGTATGAATGACCGTGTGAAGCGTACGGAGTATTTGTGTTCGCATCGACGGACGGCGACATGGACGGCAAGTTGGTTGGAGTTAGCGGATTCATGAGTTTCACACCTGAATTTGACCAGTTGACTTCTCTTCAAATGCTGTGATATGATGCAGAGCGTTGCCTTGCTTGCGGCTGTAGCTCAGAGGGAGAGCACCACCTTGACACGGTGGGGGTCACAGGTTCGATTCCTGTCAGCCGCACCATAACCAAATCGGCAAGTATGACTTGATGGTCCGCCAGCTTTGCTGGCGGATTTTGTTTGTGCTGCATGAAGATACAGGTATGACTTCGTGTGGACACGGAGTGTGGTTTTGCCAGTGGATCGAAAAGTGACCCTTGGCGAGTGAATGAATCTGGGGCTAAATCCCATACTAAGGGTAGCAGTGGCTTTGCGAGTGGGTCGCGTTTCCAGCACAAAGTGTGGTAACCGTTGGACGAGGATGAGGTATATGTATGAAACTTCCGTTGTCACTGTGGGGCCGTGGAAGAGTCTCACACGGCGGATAAGCAGAGTGGGAAGAGCGCTGTCTGTGCAGTGTAGTAGCGGATGGCCCGCACCGGTGGTGACGCTTTCGGCGAACACAAAAGAAACCGTGGTCTGCACGTTGTTGGATTTTGCCTGCGTAGATTGGCTACTCGACTGGGGGAGAAGACGGCTCAAGCAGTTGTCTCCAGGGTGTAGTTCCGGTTTCAGAAGCTATGTGGCATTGGTCGGACTGTACGAGGGGCTGTTTGACGGTATTTCGGATTGCAGTGAAAGTTGGCGTCGCTGCCGCGCTAAGATTCGTCGTGCTCTCGAATATCAACTGGAAATGCGGAGCGTAGTCAATCTGGATGCTCTCATGACGTTTCACTGTCATCGGGAACTAAAGGCGATGGACCACTATCTCTGGATGCTCGCGGGTGAGGCAGACGTCGATGGCATCTACAGCGAATGCACAGAGATGGCGGAATTCATGCAACGCTGGCAGCGACCCTCCAATCGTGTGCACGTGTTTGTCGAAAATCACTTGCTCTGGGGTTGTGACGATTCCGGGGAATTGTTGACGATAAATGCCTTAGAGACGGGAATATGCCTCCAATCATCGGCTAAAGACCAGTTGATGGCGGCATTGCACCAGAGGCCATCTTCGACCATTGTCGTGCATCGGGTTGGTGGGGGATACTTCGGGCGACAGACGGTCGCCGAGTTGTCCGCGTTGTTTTGTCCGCGCCTCGAGTGGTGCCTTGATTGCCGAATCTGCCGGACCTTGTTCAACGCAGGCGAGGCAGACTGTTCGAGGCATTCTGCAGCGTTACAAGATGTCTGCAGCGTGCAGAGGCGTCAGTCACAGTTGTGACTTGACAATTCCCGAGAGAGCAGAGTAGCATAGATTGCAATTACAAATTGGGGCGAAGACAGAAGACGCGCTTTGCGATGGCGGACACAAAGAGACTCGGTGGCCATAGGCTGAAAGCCCCGGGCAGAAGCATCGTAAAGACACCACTTCTTGAGCGAAAGTCGGACCTTGCGGGACGGCGTCAGACGGGGCGAACGTTATACGCAGAATGAAGGCTGTGTCGAATCTGGTGGCGCAGTGAACTTGGGTGGAACCACGGGAACAACGTTCTCGTCCCTTACGGGGCGAGGCGTTTTATTTTTGTCTTTGCATGCTGTTGCCAGGCGCGGAGGCTAGTTGGTACGTCAAGCCGTCTCGAACATGGAATAAAAAGGGCGTAAACGAGGAGGAACGGAAAATGGCAGAGTGCACTGTGGTACTGAAAGATGGCAGCGAGCGGTCTGTAGAGAAAGGGACCACCTTGGCCGAGTTGGCCGCCGCTATTTCAGGCCGACTGGGCAGAGAAGCGGTCGCTGGAAAAGTGGATGGTGTGGTGGTCGACTTATCCACGCCGTTAGTTCAAGATGCGGCGGTGGAAATCCTCACCTTAAATGATGCCGAGGGACTGGCGGTCATGCGCCACTCCACTGCCCACTGCATGGCTCAGGCGGTGGCCAGACTGTATCCTGGCACCAAATTTGCCATTGGGCCGGTCATTGAGAACGGGTTTTATTATGATTTTGCCGATCACGATTTTACCCCCGACGAATTTTCCGACATTGAACGAGAGATGCAGGCCATCATCAAAGAGGACTTGCCCATTCGCCGTGAGGAAGTGTCGCGTGATGATGCGCTGCGACTCTTTGAGGAGCGCAAAGACCGCTTCAAAGTGGAAATCATACAGGATTTGCCCGAAGGTACGCAGCTGACCCTCTATCGCCAGGGAGAGTTCGTCGACCTTTGCCGCGGACCCCACTTACCGTCTACTGGCCGTATCAAAGCCTTCCGTCTGATGTCCTTGGCGGGTGCGTACTGGCGTGGGGACAGTAAACGAGAGATGCTGACCCGCCTGTATGCAGTCGCCTTTGCCAAAAAATCCGAATTAGATGAGCACCTGAAGATGTTGGAAGAAGCAAAGCAGCGGGATCACCGGAAGTTAGGAAAAGAACTGGAACTGTTCATGTTCTCCGAAGATGCTCCGGGAATGCCGTTTTATTTGCCCAATGGACTGGTGATTCGCAATGAATTAGAGTCGTTTGAACGGGCCTTGCAGGTGGAATATGGATATCAAGAAGTCCGCACTCCCACGTTGATGAATCAGCGATTGTGGGTAGAGTCGGGCCATTGGGACCACTATCGCGAGAACATGTACGTCTCCGAGGCGGACGAAGAGCTGTATGCGCTGAAGCCGATGAACTGTCCTGGGCATATGTTGATTTATCGAAACAAGCTGCGCTCCTATCGAGATTTACCACTTCGCATCTCCGAATATGGACATGTGCATCGCCATGAACTTCGCGGTACACTCGGTGGTATGATGCGTGTTCGGGCTTTTACTCAGGATGATGCGCACATTTTCTGCCGGCCTGACCAAATCGGCCAGGAAGTGGAACGAGTGCTGGCGTTGGTTGCAAAAGTGTACGGTGTGTTCGGATTCACGCACCACATTGAACTGTCGACTCGCCCGGACGATTCTCTCGGTTCGGATGAACTCTGGAATCAGGCCGAGAGCGCGTTGCAAGCTGCCCTGGATGGAGCCGGGGTGACCTATCACATCAACCCTGGAGATGGTGCTTTTTATGGGCCGAAAATTGACTTTCACATCAAGGATGCCATCGGACGGACATGGCAATGCGCCACGGTTCAGTTGGATTTTAATTTGCCGATCCGGTTTGATTTAGAGTACATCGGCGAAGATGGGAAGGCGCATCGGCCAGTGGTCATTCATCGTGCCATCTTCGGTTCTGTCGACCGGTTTTTGGGTATCTTGACGGAGCATTTTGCCGGAGCGTTTCCGCTCTGGCTCGCTCCTGTGCAGGTGCGGGTGGCCACGGTATCTCATGATTTTGCTGACTATGGTGCCGCGGTTGAGCAAAAACTCAAGGCGGCTGGCATTCGTGCTGAAGTCGACCTGCGTGGAGAAAAGATTGGCTACAAAATTCGAGAAGCGCAAGTGCATAAAATCCCCTACACGGTCGTTGTTGGGGAGAAAGAGCGTGATGCGGGGACGCTGTCTGTTCGCCGTTATGGTACTGGGGACCTAGGAACCATGAACTTCGCTGACTTTGTAGCAAAGGTCAAGGAGGAAGTCGCTTCGAAGGAACTTTTAAAGGTTTGACGAACTGCCCTAAATCGCATATACTACGTTGGAATAAGTGGAGGCGCTCGCTTCTCACCTAGCTGGTTTTGCTGGCGGGTCCAAAGTTGATTTGCAGGTTTGACGGTGCAAAGAAACGAGAGCGCGGGTGCTGAGTCCGCGCTTTTTTGATGGCGAGTTGCGGAAAATTGACCGGGGGTGACTGCAGATTAGCAAAGAAGAGTATCAAGTCAATGATGGGATTCGGGCGCGCGAGATTCGAGTGATTGACGAGGACAACAATCAATTGGGGATTATGTCCTTGCGAGATGCTCGACGTTTGGCGGAAGAACGCAGCCTTGACTTGGTGAACGTAGCGCCAACTGCGAAGCCGCCTGTCTGTCGCATTATGGACTATGGCAAGTTTAAGTACGAACAGAGCAAGAAAGAGAAAGAAGCCAAGAAGAATCAAAAAGTGATTCTTCTCAAGGAAGTTCGCATGACTCCGAACATTGAGGAACATGACTTTCAAGTCAAGTTGAAGAATGTCTTGAAGTTTCTCGAAGAGGGAGACAAAGTAAAGATTTCCGTTCGCTTTCGCGGCCGGGAGATTACGCACTCTTCAATTGGGCAGCAGCTCTTGCTCAAATTTGCGCAAGCCGCCTCAGAGAAGGCGACGGTGGAGCGTGTACCACGCTTGGAAGGTAGAAGTATGATTATGATTCTCACCCCCAAAGTCACCGTCTAACTCTGGCGCGAATTCGGTTTGTTCAGTAGCTACAGGAGGTTGTATGAATGCCAAAGATGAAGACACACAGTGGCCTTGCAAAGCGCGTCAAGCGCACCGGGAGCGGAAAATTAAAGCGCGCTCACGCGTTCGCGTATCACAAGGCAGAAACCAAGTCTTCAAAGCGCAAGCGCAACTTGCGTGGAACGACGTTGGTCTCGAATTCCGATATGAAGCGGATTAAGCAAATGGTGCCTTATCTCTAAGGTCGTCGAAGTCCCGGAGTTAAGTCAAGAGTTTTCGTAAAGCACATGGACAAGATGCCGAGCGACCCATGCAACTTGTCACATAGATGATTCTGGCAGGCACTGTGGAACCGAGTCGGTTGTACAGTCGGATGAACTGCCTTTGGATTTGAGGAGGAAGTTTGTATGGCAAGGATTAAGTCGGGCAAAGTGACCCGTCGCCGTCATAAGGCGATTCTCAAGTTGGCTCGAGGATATCGCGGTTCTAAGCATCGCTTGTTCCGTACAGCAAAACAGCAGGTCATGAAGTCGTTGGCGTATGCCTACCGAGATCGGCGAGTTCGCAAGCGTAATTTCCGGAAATTGTGGATACAACGTATCAATGCTGCAGCGCGCCAAAGTGGTATGTCCTACAGTAAATTAATGCATGGACTGAAGTTGGCAGGCGTTGAAGTGAATCGCAAGATGTTGGCTGAGTTAGCCGTCTCTGACCGAGTCGCTTTTGCTGAATTGGTGAAAGTAGCTCGCACTAAGATGGAAGCTTGAAAAGAAGAAAAGCCCGGCCGTGACGGTCGGGCTTTCCCTTGTAAAAAGAAGACTTGATAGGGTCAGCGCGGTGGGCAGGTACTTTGAGAAAGGGTTTTTGTAAATGTTCATTGATTCTCCTCAAAACCCCAAAATCAAATTGTATGCGCGCTTAAAAACGCGGAAAGAACGAGAGCGGCGAGAAATGTGCTTGGTAGAAGGAGTCCGCCTCGTTCAAGACTTGCTGGACAGCGACTGGCCTGTGGAGTGTATCTTTGTCGAGGATGCTGCAGAGCAGGAAGTGGCGCGGTTGCGTCGTCATCCGCGTTGGCCAGAGAGCGCCATTCAGGTTTCAAGTCATGCCTTTGTAGCTTTGTCAGACACCGTCTCATCGCAAGGTGTGGTGGCGGTCGCGCGCATTCCGAAAGAGATGCACACGCCCACGTATCCAAGCACTGCCTGTCTTTTGGATGGCGTACAGGACCCTGGGAATGTTGGAACTTTGCTTCGCAGTGCTGAAGCATTTGGTGTGGGTGAGTTTTGTGTGGGGCGCGGAACAGTTGATGTCTTTGCTCCGAAAGTTGCACGAAGTTCGATGGGTGGGCTGTTTCGGATTCACTCGACTGAGGCGGACAGCGCTACTTATCTGCAAGAGTGGAGATTGCGCCATCCGATGGGTGCGGTGTATGTGGCGGATGCGGATGGTCAGGACGTTTGTACGCACATCACCTTTGCTGAACCTTGGCTACTCGTTATTGGAAGCGAAGCGAACGGTGCATCTGCAAGAGTCAAGAATCTCGCAACGCACATTGTCTCGATTCCAATGCTGGGTAGAGCGGAGAGCCTGAATGCGGCCATGGCGGGCAGTATTTTGCTCTATGAAGCGTTCCGAACACGTCTTGCAGAGAATGGATTGGGGAGCAGCTTGACTGAAATGTAGGGTATACTGTGACTGTGGGTGCATAGAAGTTGCATCGATTGGACTGGTGGCAGACCCGTTCTACACTTGGAATTTTGGTGATGTTTATGAGTTGTGGACGGGAGGCGGCTACTGATGAGGCAAATATTTCGTGGTCGTTCCCTGATGGCACTGGTGACGTTGTTCTTCTGTGAATTTGTGCGAGGTGCACTCCTTTTCTATGTACTTCCCATATACATCCACGGAGTTCTTGGGTTGCCGACCATTTGGATTGGGTTCGCTATTGCTTCTCATTATCTTTTTGATACGGGCTTACGCAGTCCGGCAGGTTGGTTGATTGACAAATTTGGACCAAAGCGACCCGTTGGATTGGTATTGGCTGGCGGCTTGTTGGGTCTTTGGTTGGTGCTTCATGGAAGTCATCCGGTGTGGCTTTTGTCCGGTTGTGCGCTCATCGGTAGCGCGATGGCATTCATATGGCCTGCAGTCATCTCGGCGGTCACCAGACATCAACCCAGTGTGACCCACGCGACCGCTATGGGTGGAGTTATGATGGCATGGTTGGCTGGAGTTGGCATTGGCGCGGTCAGTATGAGCTTAGTGTTTGGCCACCGGGGAATCGGTGCATTTCATCTGTTGCTACTCGTTTGGACCCTTGGATTTGTGCTTGCTGTAAGTTCTTTGCCTATGGACGGAAATCACGACGAAACGCATCCTGCCACGTTAAGATCTGTGTTAGGTGAAATTCGCAGTGTGCGAATGCTCTTCCCTGGGATTTTTGTGCAGACTTTTGCACTAGGACTACTGTTGCCGGTATTTGCAATGTATGCTAAGTACAATTTGGGGTTGACTGGCAGTACCTACAGCGCCTTGTTGGTGGCAGGTGGCACAGCGACGGTCGTTCTGCAACTCCCGATGAGCCGATTAGTAGACCGCTTTGGGTATAAGCGGTTTCTCGTTCCGGGGTTTGTGCTCTCTGCGGTTAGTCTTCCAATTTTGGTTATGCTGCGCGTTGTGTGGGAAGTGTTTGTCGGAGTGGCGGGAATTGGAGCGGCCTACGCGTTTATTTTGCCAAGTTGGAATGCAGTCCTCACGAAAAGCGTGTCGGAGAGAAGACGAGCCTCTATGTTTGGAGTCTTTCTGACTGTTGAGGGCCTCGGCATGGCAATCGGTCCACTGGTGGGAACCACTCTCTGGAGCACGGTTGGCCCATTGGCTCCATTTTATGCGTCTTCCGTCATTTTCTTAGGAATGTCTGTATTCTACAGCGTGGCACCTTTGGATAAGCTATTCTTGCATTGACACGGGGGAAATCGCATGTGGAGAGATTCGGCTTACATGTGGATTGCACCACTAGTCGCCATGGTGGTAGCGCAAATTCTCAAGCCGATTTTGATTATGATTCAAGCGAGACGGTTTGACTGGCAACGCATGAGGCAGTCCGGGGGAATGCCTAGTTCGCATACCGCGCTTGTTGTTGCGTTGGTGGTGGAACTGTGGTTACGTTATGGCGGGCGCAACCCCATTTTGGCACTGGGACTCTTCATCGCGATTGTCGTCATGTATGACGCGGCTGGCGTGCGCTGGCAAACGGGACGCCAAGCGGCATTGTTGAACCGTCTATTGCACGACTTGAAAGGGCAAAACGCAGTACTTCCGTCGGGTGAGCGGATGAACGTAGAGACATCACGGACAGATGCGCGGGTGAGGCATATGCGCATCGTGAAGGTACCGTGGTGGTTGATGGACTGGCCTGTGCTTAATGAACATGTCGGGCACAAGCCGCGAGAGGTGCTCGGTGGTTGCGTCGTGGGCGTGGTGATCGCATTGCTGCTCCACTAAAGGATCGACGCTTCTCTCGGAAGAAGGAGAGAATGGGAGCTGAAAAGTCTTCTGTCTTGCGATTACTTTGAAGGAACGAAAGTCTTGGTTCTCGATGTTTTGGTCTAACCTGAGTGTCTCTGTAGTGTCCACTCTGCATATTTCTATCGAGAGTGACGCAACGTTTTAGACAGGGAGATGAAGCAGAATGACCAAACAGTGGTTTTCCTATGAACGACTCGGCGGCCGAAACGACCCATGCCCTTCTTCGGGGAGTGTCTTTTTTGTCGTTCCGCCGAATCAATGGCTGGTGACGCAGAGTCGCGGGTTGAAGCAGTTCTCTCCTCGACAAGCTCTTCAATACGGCGTACTCTGGCCAGACTTATGGAGCGCTTATCCTCGCAAAGCAGGGGAGGAGTGAGAGTGTGAGCAAGACACTCGGAACTCAGCACGCTTCCTATTTGCAAGAATTGCAAAGTATCGATTTTGTCCTTGTGGATTTGACTTTATATCTCGACACGCACCCGCAGGATGCAGGCGCCGTGGCGCAGTTTCAACAGTTCCAGCGCCGAAAGATGACCGTGACGTCGCAGTATGAGCGACTGTATGGGCCGCTCCGCCAGTATGGAAACAGTTCGACGGGAGAGACGTGGGCTTGGTCAAAAGGGCCCTGGCCATGGCAAATTTGAATGAGACAGTGGAGTATGGCGTAGCGATGGAACCGAGTGGGGAGTGGAGTCAAGATGGGATTTACCAGTGATACGGTAGGCGGTCGGGAAGTGTGGGTGGGGGAAAGGGACCAGTTGCGGATTGTACTCGTCCCGGAGCTAGGGTCGAAAATCGTCTCGCTACGCTGCTTCGGTGGCCGTGAATGGCTGTATCAAGGGTCACGTCCGCTCGGCAACAACGGCTATGCTTCCGCGTTTGACGAGTCGGATGGTAGGGGATGGGATGAGATGTTTCCTAACATCGATCCATGCCGCGTTCCGACCGCTCCTTGGCAAGACGTGTCGCTCCCTGACCACGGGGAAGTCTGGTCTCTTCCCTGGCAGGTGGCGTCCGTCAGTGACAATGCACTGACATTGAAAGTACATGGCATTCGTTATCCTTACGAGTTGCAGAAGAGACTTGTCTTGAAAGAGGATCACGTTGTCCGCTTTGACTATCATGTGAAAAACCCCACGCCGTTTCCCATGCCGTTCTTTTGGGCCGCGCACCCTCTACTCTCCATTCAACCTTTGGACCAGGTCGTCCTCCCGGAGGACTGCAGAGACTATGTTGTGTCCAACTCGACCTTGCCGAATGTACAACCAGAGGCCGTCTATCAGTGGCCTTATATTGGAGCATCGCAGCGGCTGGACGTGGTAGCCGAGGAGCGCAGTGGCGAAGCGCATAAAGTGTTCTTTCGCAACAAAATGCGGGTAGGTGAAGCTGCAGTTGCGTCTGCGGATGGTCGCGAACGTATTGATTTCCGATTCTCTCCAGAAGACATTCCTCATTTGGCTGTCTGGGTGAATGACGGCGGTTGGCGCCATGAGCACAATCTAGCCTTGGAGCCTGCCATTGGATTCCTTGACGTTTTGCACGCGGTGGATGGTCCCATCCCCAATGAGTACATTTTGCCTTATGGCTACAGAGAGTGGAGCTTAGAAGTTCAACTGCACTGTCCGCTTGATGGGAAGCAATAAACCTCGCAAGCAGGACTGCTCGCGAGGTTCTCGAAAAATGATTGAGTGTTACCAGGATTTCGAACCGCCCATCCCTTTGGTACTGCCCATCACCGATGCTTTGGTCGCCACACCATAATTGAAGAGGAAATTGGTACTGGCGAACCATGCTTTCATTTTACCGTCCGCACCAGGACCAATCAGCACGATGGGTTGGCTAGCGCCCGCAGGCACTTGAATGTTTGCGTTGATGGTAAAGTCGCCGTCGCTGCTCAGTTTGACTGGAGCGGTCACAATCGCTGGTGAATTGGCAAACGTCACTTCTGCGAGGACCTCTGGCACATGTGCAGTGGTGCCAGCAATCGCGGCAGGGATTGGCTTACCATTGGCGAGGTAGCCGGTTTTCGGAATGATGAGCCATTTACCGGAAGCCATCAGATGGTCGTTGGTGAGTTTCACCCATCCGTCGACCACCCATGGAGCTCCACCCGCTGCTACGCCACGAATCGTGACGTTCGGAATGTTCCCAAATAGGTCTTCTTTCAACAGGACATGCTGATGCGTGTCTGCAAATGCGATGGTCGTTGCGGTCAATGCTGCCGTCGCTGCAAATGCGATGCCCGCCCGACGAATGAACTTGGCTCTTCCTGCCATCATAGCCACCCCCATGCGTTGTCGCCCCTGTGAGGCGCATTCAAACTAGTAAACGCCGATTTGTGGGGAACGGTTTTCTCTCGAGGGAGATTCTCTGCAAATTGTTTTTCGGTCGTGTCGTATTTTTCACACAACCTCGCATTTCTCGGAAATTTGCGGCGGATCGCGGTATGATGGCGTTAGCATGGGCTTTGTTTGGAAGGGAGCGGTCTAGAGTTGTCCGATGAAGAACTCTACCGTCAAATGGTCGCGGGAGATGGACAGGCCTTGGCGCTGTTATACGACCGCTATGCGTCTCGAGTGTGGGCGGTTGCGTTGCGATTGACAGCGGATCGGACCGTGTGTGAAGAAATCGTTCAAGACGTGTTTACGCGGGTCTGGACTTCGCGCGCGTACAATCCAGACTTAGGCCTGTTTGAGCATTGGCTGATGGTGGTGGCCAGACGATTGGCGATTGATCACGTTCGCAAACAAAACCGTCGAACCGTTCATTTCGTATCCTCTAATGATAACAACGCAGCGACTCGTTCGGACGATCTCACGCAAATTCCTCTGCATGTGGACTTTGATGAGCCTTTTTTGCAGCAGGATTTGCAACGGGTCATGATGGAACTGCGATTGGAAGAGCGACAAATCTTAAAATTGGTTTATTTGGAGGGACATACGCTGTCCGAAGTGGCACAGATATTGAGTATTCCCCTCGGAACTGTAAAGACCAGGCTTCATAAAGCGCTCCGCCAAATGCGGGTTGGAATGGACGCTTGGCGTTCGGAGGTGCAACCATGACGGAAGAACATCCGTGTGTGCAGTCTAGCCGACTGGTGGACTATCTGTTGGACAACTTGAGCGAAGAAGACAGGGCACAAATGGTGCGGCACGTGAGTGACTGCCCGGCGTGTCAATTGGAGTTGGAAGAGCTCTGGTCAGTCCATCGGGAACTTTCCTCTGTGCCTCTCGACGCGGCTTTGCTCCGTTGCGCGCAAGACATAAAGGACCAAGTTCTGGCGCAGGCGTTTGCTGTACGGCCGCCAGTTTCTGACGGTCATCTGGGTGCGTTGACTCAGGGTTCTGAAGACCGTGTGAAGAGTGAGGCGTTCGAGCGCGACCATCTGTCTCAAAAGATAGAGGATGAGCGCGCCTATGTGAGGACGCGCAGAGGGCGGTTGTTCCGCTACCGGGTGTCTTTATTGGGAGCGGCTACCGGGGCTGCGGTGATGCTCATGGTTGGCATCTTTTTAGGTCATCAAATGCCGAAATTACCACGGGCGGCAACGTTGTCGAGCGGACAAGGTGCGACTCCGTCGACGATGACTCCAACCGTCTTGATGCGTGAGGAGAGTTTTAAGCCAACAGCGGCGGCTCCGGAAGCGAAGGGTACGTTGATGTTAGTACATCAAAAGGCCGGTATGATGATGATTGTGTCGGTGCAGCACATGAAACGGTTGGCACCAGATATGTGTTACAATGTCTGGCTGGTGCGCGCGGGGCATCACCAACTGGCGGGGCGAATTTGGGTCAACGCAGACGGTGCCGGTGCTGTTTCTGTCGCCCTTCCCAAGGGCGCAGAGTTTTCGTATGTAGGAATTACGATGGAGCCCTGGTCTCAAGTGGCCAAACCGACCACGCCCAAGCTCATGGGGGTGCCCCTGCACTACCCGTTGTGATGCGGGGTGCGTCATACTTCCGGTTGCGTTATAATTCCGGTTCTAGCGACTTGACTTTGGAACGCTGGACCAAAGCGTGTGCGGTGAACAGCATCGATGCTAAGACGGTACTGAACACTGCGACGAGCAAGATGGGTTGAAGGCCCGCAACGTCAAATACATTGCCGAACAAGACGGGACCAATCAACCGGCCTACGCTCCCCAACCCGCCGACCAGTCCGAGATAAAAGGCAGCATTACGGCCAGTTGTCTGAGTGATGAGGGAGGGGATGGTTGGCGATATAAGCATTTCCCCAAGGGTCGCAATGACCATTGCGACCATGAAATCTCCATAGTTAGCGTGGTTTATCCAGAGCAGTGCAAACGCGCCCGCGTAAAAAAGGGCACTGCTGGTCAGACGAGACGGCAAAGATTTGCTGATGAAGCGATTCCACAAGGTCGTGAGTGGTTGGCCGAGTAGGATGACAAGGCCATTGATGGTCCATAAAAAGCTATACACGGCGGGACTGCGGCCCTGTTGATTCAAATATGGGGCCACTCCAGAATTCCACGCGGATGTCGACAAAAAGACCAACATCGAACCCATGCCTATCAACAGGTATACCCGGTAGTCGCGCAGAAGAGCGCGATTTCCTTTCCCTCGAGGCGAGGAACTGCCGACCGACCACGGATTCACATCTTCAACATTCATTCGCCTCTCTCAGGAAAAGTACGTTTTTCTCTCATTTCCTCATTCAATCGCACCATTTCGCATTTGACCATTTCGCGTCCAGACTACAGAATGGTTCATGAGAGTGGTTTTATCCGTTGACGGGTGCATTGAACTAGACGGACGCTGCCGCCTTCAAAAATATGGTATGCACCGTTCGGATCTCCACCCGTTT
>NZ_JAMCCX010000022.1 GCF_024706985.1 Alicyclobacillus sp. SP_1
TTCCGATAGAATGCCCAACAACCGAATCCCGCCTCCAATCGTATCATGTTTTTCGGGCTACGTCCAGCGGAAATTTATTGCGTTGTAGTGCTAAATGGATTGCTTCAATCGCCATCGCTTCACCATCTTTCCTGTTCTACAAGAATATTAATACGTTTACATTTACCTCAACTACAATTTTGACCAATCCAACATAGTGGATGTATGTACATGCTACTCAAATTCCTTCCATAGTTCAATAGAGTTCTTCATATGAACGACTTCGTCAAGGTATGGAAGTTTTCAAACGCCGTCCCCCGTGGTACAACAAGCCTTGTCACGCCCGAGGAGTCAGTTTGCACCCGTATTTCACGCCAACTTGACCACAAGTCGGAACTTCACCTAAGCCACCCAAGTAGATTAGGCTGGCTTTGCGCAAATATTGAAGACCGGTCTTCCCAAAGGACAACAGAATGGAAGCACACCCGCACTTGATGCACTGGATGCACACATGGAAACAAGGCGACGAGGCCAGTGCAACGCGCCTCATCGAGCAGTTTCAGCCGCTCCTGCGCAATGTTGCCGCGAAATATCATTCGCTCTCTTATGAAGATGCGTATCAGGAAGCTTGCTTAGCCCTGCTCGAAGCGGCGAAGCGTTTTGATGAGACCCAGGGCACGCCAATACTCTGGTATTTACAGCGCATGGTTCACGCGAGTGTGCATACCGCCATGCGGCGCATCTGGACACACCAGCGCCGGATGGTCTACGTACAGAATCGAGACGAAGACACGGAAACGGACAGTTGGGAGGAACTACCGGACGAATCGTCCGCTGTGGCAACTGCACAATGGGAGGACGCATTCGTGCTGCAGCACTGGATGAAGCGTGCCAAGCTGAGCCCCAACGAGACCCTCGCTGTGTCCGCCCGGCTCAAAGGATGGTCCTTGTCCGATCTCGCTGCGAAACATGGGGTTTCTTCCGAGACAGCGAAAACTTGGAATAAGCGGGCCGTGCGGAAATTGCGACAACAATGGGAGCGTGAGCGGGATTGATGCCTGAAAGCGGGCTTTTCAGGCCTTTGCGAGGCGTTCCATGGGGAGAAAGGTGCGTTATGATGCTTGGCCAATCTGCCGATTTGTTCCTGAGTGGGAGGCGAGCAGAGACGGACATACTAGCGCTACCGTCTGACAGAGAGCTCATTGGACGAACTCGTTGGGTGGAGACAAAACTCCGCCGAGACAAAGGCTCTACTCAGACTTCGCATAGATACGGAGCGCGATGCACCGCGGCAGTAGCGGCGGGACGCTGCAGACTGTTCCGGTCTGAAGGGTTGTCCCGGTCGGTTCTCTGATGGTGGTCGCGCTCCGTCCGGCCATGCCGGGCCGAGTAGACCATGCGTTACAGAAGGCGCCGACGAACTGTAATAATTTCCATGCTCGCGGTGTAGAGAAAGAACGCAATGTACGAGAGGACCACTGTAAACCAGAGCAGCGTCTGCGTTACGGCGTGATTCGGCCAATCGAGAATGACCGAACAAATCGCCGTATAGTAGAAAACGGTCGTCACTTTTCCCCATACGTTGGCTTTCGGGACAGCGCGCTTGCCTTGGAAATAGAAAAATGCGGCTCCGACAATCATGAGGGCGTCTCGGAACAACAATAAGCCGGCCACCAGCCACGGCACTCGTCCGGATTGAATCAGAGAAAACAAGACCGCGACCATCATGAGCTTGTCTGCCAGCGGATCGAGCAATTGACCGACTTGCGTCTGCCACGAAAACCTCCGTGCTAAATAGCCATCGAGGATATCCGTCAGTCCTGCAACGAGCAGGACGAGCAGGGCGACTACTTTGTGCGTGCTGGTCGTCGCGTAGAACGACCAGAGATAAATTGGAATAAGGACAAGGCGAAACAAAGTCAGGATATTTGGGAGATTCAATGGTTTGCCCCCTAGCATTGGAACTTGTCGCTCCCGTTGGACAAGCTCAGAAACATTATACAGATGCATCTACTGGGAGGCAAAAGTGCAACAAGGCGCGCGGAGTAAATGCAATGTGGCAGTCCGTGATGGCGTCAGGGCTTACAGAATATTATTCGCAATTCCCATCATTTGATTGGAAATCTTCAGGCTCTCGGTGTTCAAATTGTACATTTGCTGTGCCTCAACCAAATTGGCCAAATCGTCAGTCGCGTTGACGTTGCTCTCATTGAGAAATCCCTGATGCACCGAATACTGCCCAGCCGGTATAGCCTTCCACCCTGGTGCAACGGCATAGTTCGTGCCGCTCACCGCAATCAGGCTCTGACTTGGCACGGGTACGTCAACCACTTGCAACGTTGGGCCAGCAACGGCCGCACTGCCACTTTGGTCACCAAAGGTAATTTGCCCATCTTGAGCAATGGTCATGCTCGTTGGTTTTGAAGGAGCTAGAATGGGCTGGTTTTTCGTGTCCAAGACGAGGTCTCCGTTTGGCGTGGCTAAAGCAAAAGAGCCGTTTGCCTGCCGACTCCACTGAAAACTCCCCGCCTTTGTCAAAAGCGTCTCTCCACTCGGCGTGCGAACTGTGAAAAAGCCATTGCCTTCGATGGCTGCATCGGTCGAAACACCCGTGGATTTCATCGACATTTGTGAAAAGTTGCTTTCTAGGCCTGTGGCATAGACGCCAGAAGGTGCCCACCAACCGGGCAACGTGTATCGTCCCGCGAGCGCTGGCGCCGTCGCTTGACCGCTCATCTGGCGGGTGAGCGCGTCCGCGAATGAATTCCCTTCACTAGCAAAGCCTGTCGTATTCATGTTGGACAGATTTCCGGCAATCGTGTCGAGCCAAGTGGAGGAAGCGTTCAACCCCGACAGGCCAGCCCACAGTGACTGCATGCCAATTCACCCTTTCGCGCTATCTCAAATATGCCGAGAGAACATGAAGAAAACCATCAAGAACGATGAGCGCACTCGCTCTCCCGTCCGTCAGCGAATACGCCGTTCAGTACTGAGTGCTTTGCCTCACACCTTGCCCACGTCTTGTACCGCCAAACCGAGTGTGGTGTTGATTTGCTGTAACATCAACTCATTCGCTTGGTACTGATTGACGACTTGGAGCATCTGCGCCATCATCTGCGTGGCATTGACGTTACTCTCCTCCAAATATCCTGGTTTCAGCGTACCCGTCCCTGCCGAGAGCTTCGGCAACACGACCGTCGGATTGAAGGAATTATCCACTTGATACTCGGTCGCACCAAGCGGTGTGACTTGTGTCACATCGACATTAACAGTGCCTAGGCGCGCACCAGCAATGGGCTGCCCATTAGCTCCCAACACCCGATAAGACGGCTGCCCGGCTGAATCGTACACGGGGCCCCCATCTGGCGCAAAGAGTGCCGTCCCCGTATAGTTCGCGTTGATGACAATCCTACCGCCTGGAAGGACTTGTCCATTCGCACCCACTGGCAAAAGAGCATGACCTGCTGCGTCGACTAACTCATGATTCTGTGCCACGCTGAAATGCCCATCTTGCGTCAATGCAATACCGTGCGGTCCCTGATTGGACTGGTACGCCACGGCGTAGAACGAATGCGGCCCCATATCCGCATTCGTGCCAATGCGAAGAGACCAAGCCGCCGCAGACACATCGGACGGGTTGGCCATCACTTGTCCTTTGGCATTCTCAAAAAGATAGGATGGATTGCCTTTGGCATCATAATCCGGTCGGCCATCGGCGCCATACAGAGCCTGACCTTGATAACTCGGATTTTTCACCGCATACCAACCGGGCACAGCTTGACCGCTGCTGTTGACAACCGCCAGCGGGCGCCCATTGATTTCGAGGCGACGATTGGCTCCGACTGTCACTTGTCCCAACTCGGAGACCGTGCCTCCTCCGGCACCAGCAGCGACGGCCCCATACGTGCCGATAGGCGTGTTATCGTCAATCGCAACATCCAGATTGCGATTGGTCTTTTTCAACTGGCCCTCAAGCCAGAGGGGAACACCTTCTTGGAAAACCACTCCGGTGCCCATCTTCCCGATGGACTGGCCCATCAGCTGGCCGTTACTAGCCTCGTACAGAGACTGCACAGGGTACTCGGAGGCAGCCCCCAGCGTCTCCTTGAATCCTGGCGTTTCCAAGTTAGCGAGGTTGTTGGCCAGTGCTTGCTGCATTCGCTCGTCCACGACCATGCTGGACGCAGCGGTTGTCAATCCACGAATCAACGTGCATTCCTCCCAGGAAAACAAAAACTCACCGCACACCCTGAAAAGAAGGACGAGACCGCCCGAAGGCGGCAGACCTTAACGCCTTCCTGCCACTTTCCCACCGTTGCGCAAGGCTTTTGTCCGCAAAGCATCGCGCATCTCCAAGAATTTCCCTGTACCAATGACGACGCATTGCATAGGGTCTTCCGCAATGTGGACGGGCACTTGAAGCTCATCGACCATCAGCTTGTCTAAGCCTGCAATGAGCGCTCCGCCTCCCGTCAACATGACGCCTTTATCAAAAATATCGGCTGCCAACTCTGGTGGAGTGCGCTCCAAAACGGATTTCGTCGCGCTAATAATGGCAGCCACCGTGTCTGCCAACGCTTCGCGCATCTGTCCGGCTTTGACTTCAATCGTCTTCGGCAAGCCCGTCATCATGTCACGCCCGCGGACTTCCCTCGACTTGTCATCATGGCCGGGGTAGACCGTGGCCAGTTCTTTCTTCAACTCTTCCGCCGTGCGCTCACCAATCATCAGGTTGTATTCCCGCCGAATAAACTTCACAATCGCTTCGTCGAACTTGTCCCCCGCGACGCGAAGAGAAGAGGACGTCACCACGTCCCCTAGCGACAGGACCGCAATGTCTGTGGTCCCACCACCAATATCCACAACCAAACTGCCACTCGGCTCGAAGATATTGAGTCCAGCCCCAATAGCTGCGGCCTTTGGCTCTTCAATTAAATCAACCTGCTTGACTCCACAAGCCTCTGCGGCTTCTCGAACCGCTTTCTGCTCCACCGACGTAATACCAGCAGGTACACATATCATCAAACGCGGACGCAACATAGAACTCTTTCCAATCGTCTTGCGCAAAAAATGGCGAAGCATGATTTCCGTCACATCAAAGTCCGCGATGACACCTTCACGCAATGGACGAATTGCCACAATATTGCCGGGTGTGCGACCCAACATCTGGCGAGCTTCCTCGCCGACTGCAACGACTTGTTTGGTCACTTGGTCGATAGCCACGACACTAGGCTCATTGAGCACAATGCCCTGCCCGCGCACGTGAACCAAGACATTGGCCGTACCCAAATCTACCCCAATTTCCTTAGATAACATCTGTAGCAAGTCCTCCCTGGTCAATGATGCCTGCTGTCGCAAATGCCGAATACTCACCTATGTCGATGGGTGAAGCCACGGTCATCCAGAGTGTGGAATAGGCCGATGACCTGCATGGCGACGCTCGGTACGTTATTGGCGAATGCGAACCGCACCCGTAGCGTATGCATGACATATGACATACGTTGTCCAGGTTTACTTTCTACAATCCACTACAAAACTCCTGTTCATTCGGCATAAACTTTTTCTGTCTCGAATTCTTCCTCCTCGTCTTTGTGATATTTGAGTTTCGTGGCCTCCCCCCCGCGCAGGTGCCGAATCGATTTGTGATATTCCAAGATTTCCTTCACTCGATTTGCGAGCTCTGGATTGATTTCCGGCAAGCGCTCCGTCAGGTCTTTGTGGACAGTGCTTTTCGATACCCCAAATTCGCGTGCAATGGTGCGCACCGTGTTCCTCGTTTCAACGATGTATTCCCCAATTTTGATGGTGCGCTCCTTGATGTAGTCATGCACTCCCCTCGCCTCCCCGATCCCCGTTGTCAACTGGTTTGGTGCCTGGTCTGATACACTATATGAGACGATGTACACCGTATTCCTGGGGATGCGCCATCCAGGCGAATTAGCTCTTCCTACTTCCTGCAATCTCCGAATCTCGCTGTCCTACGCGCCGGGAAATAATCTGGGAAACTTTCAGCCTATTGGACATCCTGCAGGGGGCCATCTCGCCCTGAGAGCGCGCGCAGACACCCGCACAAAGCAAATAGAGAGAGTCACCTTCCGGTGCTCTCTCCGTCATGTCCTTCTCTATAAGTTATTTATCGTCACGTTCTTTATCGTCCAGTTTTCGGTGGTCGACGGTCCGCTCGCGGAAAACGGCTCAGGCTTGCTGATGAGATAGACGAGACACGCGTTGACGGCGACGAGACTTTCCAAATTCGACAAAACTCAGCATGAACAAGGCGACGAGCGGCGCAAGGTTGACGTCTGTGCCAAGTCCTCCGAGCACGCCAAAATCTTGACCCATCCACCACGCGAAAAACAGGAACACAAGTGAGACCACGACCGCTACGTGGCGAGTACGCTGGAAGTAGAGGAGCACGGCAACGGCCAACATGAGCGCACTGGCGATGGCGTTGACGAGGACTGGGTGAGCCGTGACAACGCTCATAAAGCTGTCGATCCCGCTGGCAACCCAGTGCGGCTGTGACATCTGCAACTCGGACGTGAGGGCAGAGCGCCATTCGGCGGCAGACCAATACCCGTTGACCGGCGCAATCTGCCACAGAACGCCTAAGACCCACAAGCTGATGAGCATCCACAGGCCGATGGTGCGAATGTACCCCTCAATCCACCACCGCTTCGGCAACATGAGGAGGACGGCCGCGAGCACGTACATCAGCACTCCTCCAGGCGTACCCTGCATAATAAAGGACGCGCCATTGGCAAATGTGTTGCCGAAACCTTCGCCAAACGCCCAGACGAGGGTTCCCCAGATGATGGAGGCGCCAAGCGCAGTCGGGCCAATCCAGGGGTTCTTGCGGTAGACGAGCAGCAATGCTCCGATAAACAATTGAATGGTGAGGCTGTCGATGTTGCACTTGACAGGGTCTTTACTCCAAAATTCCATCAGCCCATGTTGCCACGACAACAGCGCAGGAATTTGAACATTGGCAGCAGACCCTAGTACACCTGAGACGAACGAATGCGTGAACATCATCGGTTGCGCTTGGAGAATCCCTGCAAGCAGCCACAGACCACCGACACCATACCAGAGAATGTTGTACCCTATGGGCAACGACTGCTCAATTTGTTGCCGCCGCTCCGCGCGCAGGCGGCGTTTAGCGGCCGCCGGAGTCTCCGGCACGTCGCTGCCGATGGCTTCCTCGAGCTTGGCAGTATCGTCGTTATAAA
Organism: Alicyclobacillus sp. SP_1; assembly: GCF_024706985.1. Taxonomy (GTDB): domain Bacteria; phylum Bacillota; class Bacilli; order Alicyclobacillales; family Alicyclobacillaceae; genus Alicyclobacillus_I. Next base: position 7,209 of record NZ_JAMCCX010000022.1, read on the forward strand.
TTTGCATAGCAAGGCGGGCACCGTATCGAAAAATGAGTTCCGAAAAAATCCAGACAAGTCCAAAGACTATGAGGACATTAAACATAAAGTGATAAGGCGAGATGGGCCCACTGGACATCAAGTAAATCTTCCCCCTCTCCGTCGACCAAACGGCCTGCGATGGCTTTTCCACGCGCAACTACAAGCGCAACGAGCCGTTTTGACATCTTGCGCCTAGTATACCTGCTCAGAGCAAAACTCCACCGCCAAGGACCACAACATCTGTGGATAAATGGTGAAAAAAGCACGGATTCCGCCTCATTTCGGAAGAAATGGGGAGCGGATTTCCGCGCCATCTGGGTGTCTCAGCAGTTCTTGCCGAAACTGGCCGTCCATCGACGGAGCCCTCTGGTGACACAGTGCGTCGGCGTCTGCCGACACACGTCGGTTCTTTCTAAACCTTGATAGTCTTCCGGCTGACAATGACAGTCTTGCAACTTACAATTTTGGAAGCAAGTCCATCGGGTTTTGGACCTTGCCATCCTGGTTCACTTGGAAGTAGAGATGGTTGCCCTGACCTTCCTCGAATTGGCACGTACCGCTGGTACCAATCGCCTCTCCTTGGCTGACGTCTTCGCCTTGCTTGACGGAGACATCTCCGAGGGATTCATACTTTTCCACATATCCGCCGGGACTCGAGATTTCGACCGTCTCCCCGTAGAGAGGGTTCTTCTCGACCTTCGTCACTTGCCCACTGAGAGCGGCCGTGACGTTGAAAGCGGCTGCCGTATCGCTCTTGATGTCAATTCCTTGGTGCGCGTAGTACGAATTATCGTACTTGACAAGTGCGGCTGCTTGTTCGCTGGCGGATCCGTTCGGCTCAAAGTACCCTAGACTCACCTTAAACCCGGTTCCTCCGCCCACTGGCCAAACGAACGTTTCTGCTGCTGTCGTGGGTGCGGTGGTATTCGTGTCAATGGCGTTGGGTGACACGGCCGGTGCCGCGCCGCCAAACTGAGTCTTGGCGTACACGAGACCGATGATGACTGCGGCTGCCCCAAGGTACAAAGCTGGGTAAAGCCAACGGCGACTGCGAGTAGTGCGGGTGCGCTTTCCGACCGGAGCCTTCAGATTTGGCTTCTCAGGTTCGGGCGCGCTGTCATTCGTACCATGACTTCCTTGTGATGGAGTAGGATGCTTTTTGTCATCCATATGGCGCTCACCTCAATATCGAGTGTCGCCACGCTCTCTCCAATCTATACCTGTTTCGTAGGCACAAGTCACAAGAATTCACAATTTTTCTTATCTAGCAAAGATTGCAGGAGGAAGTGAACTGCCGAGGAACGACACATCGGGTTCATCCTTGGTGCCCGGATAGAAGGTGGCGAGTATGGCCCCCCAAGTTTCCCCTTGCTCCGCGAGCGCGTTGGCTTCATGCAGACTCATGCCAACCTGAAGACCGCGACCTTCGCAGAGAAAAGAGAGGGAATGCGCGGAGGCATGGACACGAAAGGCAAGCGACGGCAAATGGAGCTTCGCGGCGAAGGCAGACGCCGTCAACGCCTCTTTGCCGACCTGCACCTCCCGGACCACTCCGCTCTGGCCCTCATACCGCACATCGACCAACTTGGACATGGCAGCGCGAGACTTGGGCAGCGGATTCGCCGGGAAGACCGCATCCCACTCAGCGGGATCGACCTTGATTATTTCTTGGTGGCGGGGAGATGCGGCATCTGCAGGACAAGGTACGGAGGGAAGGTAGGGGATGTCTTTTCCAAACGCCTGCAGTGCGCTGACGGTGTGCCCTCCCGAAATGGGGAACTGAAACGCGAGAATCGGACTACCGTGATACGTCACGACCATGCCATCCGTGCGCTCAATACTCGTCTGCAATCGCGCAATAAACAAGTCGGCTGCATTGCCATACGCTCGTTGCACTTCTGATGCGCTCCACATGGGCAAATCGGTTTCGGGACTGTCGGTCAAGTCATCATGATGGCTCGCGGCCAGACCATCGCCTTGGCCGTGCAGCATGTCCGCCCGAACCGCGTACGTCCGGCAAGCGACTGCCGCCGCTTCCATCGCGGCCATCTTCGACTTGGGCGTGAGTTCTGCCGATAAAACCTGCAAAATGTAGTCGTTCATCGGCAACATTTGGCTTTTGCCCGTTTGGATGGAGTATACGCTGAGCAGAACGCGCGCATCGGACATGTGTGTCCAACTCTCTGTCCCGCGAAGTGGACCGGCGTGGGCCACCATGGCAGCGCCCGTCGGCAGTCCGACGGCACCCACCACCAGCGCAACAACGGCGCCCACACTGCGAATCGCATGCCGACTCGAATCCGAACGTCGCCACCACCACCTACCTACGGCCCGCAAGCCCTTCTCTGTAGCCTCTAGGCAACGCACCGCGGATATACGCTGTGGACGCTTTGGTCGACCGCTTCGACCGCGCCGACTTGTGCGATGCCCAGCGTGCCGGCGCCCGCGAACACTCTGTCGTGGATATTGAGTTGGCATACGGCTCTCTCCCCATCTCTATGAAGTCTATGGGGGAGTCTATGACGCCGATTGATAGATTATGCACTCTTGTGGCGAGAAAGAAACTCAGGCAGATTCTGCTCCAGTGTCTTCGGTTGGCGTCTCCAAGCGGCGAATGTGAGCGCCAAGTTGCTGGAATTTCGAAACGAGGTTGTCATACCCACGGTCAATGTGGTGAAGACCGAGCACTTCCGTCTCGCCTTCGGCGACCAATCCAGCAAGCACCAGTGCTGCCCCAGCGCGAAGGTCCGTTGCCGTGACAGCGGCACCCGACAGTCGGTCGACGCCTTCGACAATCGCCATCCGTCCCTGTGTGTGAATGTTGGCGCCCATGCGCGCTAGTTCAGCGACGTGCATGAAGCGATTTTCGAACACCGTTTCTGTCACCGTGCTGGTTCCTAACGCCACTGACAGCGCCGCCATGATTTGCGCCTGCATGTCCGTTGGATACGACGGATAGAAGTGAGTTTTCACGTCAATCGCGCTGAGCCGACCGCGCTCTGCAGGCCACACGCGAATACCCACGACTTCATCCTCCACCCTAGCTCCCGCTTCTTCGAGCTTGGCGATGAGAGACATCAGGTGGTCAGACACGGCATTCTCGACGTACACTCCGCTGCCGAGAAGTGCGCCGGCAACGAGGAATGTGCCTGCTTCGATTCGGTCAGGTATCACCGTATGATTAGCTCCGTGAAGCCTCGTGACGCCATCAATGCGGATGGTATCCGTCCCTGCTCCACGAACGCGAGCGCCCATTGCGTTGAGGTAATTTGCGAGATCTACATTTTCGGGTTCTTTCGCGGCATTCTCAATGACGGTGTGGCCTTTGGCAAGCGACGCGGCCATCATGAGATTCTGAGTGGCACCGACACTCGGGACATCCAAATAAATGCGAGCGCCGCGCAAGCCTCCGGCTGGAGCCTTGAGGTGAACGTAGCCGCCCTCATGTTGTGCCACAGCTCCCATTGCTTCAAAGCCTTTGATGTGTAAGTCGACCGGACGATTGCCGATGTTGCAACCCCCGGGGAGGGAAATTTTCGCCTCTTTGAAGCGCGCGAGCAACGGCCCTGCCACTACGAACGAGGCGCGCATGCGGCGCACCAAATCCTGCGGAGGCTCCACGCTATGTATGCGATTAGCCTGAACGCGAACCGACGTCCCTCGCCTCTCCACTCGTGCGCCAATCGATGAGATGGTCTCTGCCATGTTGCATACGTCCAATAAATTGGGTACATCGTCTATTTGACTCATCCCGCTCTCGGCCAACAAACTGGCAGCAAGGAGTGGCAAGACTGCATTCTTCGCACCGCCTACACGAACGGTACCAGAGAGGGGAAAGCCTCCCTCAATCACTAACTTTGGCATGCCGTAACCCCCGTTATTTACATGACCGTAGTCTCTCACGAAGCGTTACGAGGACGATTCTTCATCAGTACGTTGTTGTAATGATGGGCGTTCCGACCAAGACGTTCGTGTCTTGTTGATATCCGTCATAGTGAACAGCCACTTGCAAGTTCATGCGATGGTCGTTGGTTATAATATAGGTCAATTGCCGCGGAGCATACCCGGAAATACTCGTTTCCAGTCCACCACTCTGAAACGTTTGGAGTGGAACCGCGCCAACCGTGTGTAGTGCGTGGTACGCCAAATTTTCCGCATGAACGCCCATGATTTTAGCATCGAGATGCCCAATCAGACAACTACTGATTTGTGGCGGTTGACCTTCGCTCTGAAGGGCCGCCTCGAACCGCCGCTCATCGCGGACGAAATTCGCTTCGCTGTATGCTCGGTTCTCATCGGTTAAAACCAGAACGGTGGAAGAGTCGACCAATTCTCCGGCCGAGGTTCCCTCCACAGAGGTGCTTGGCGCAAACGACGTGAGGACGATGTTGACCTGGCCACCAGACGGCAGTCGGCCTGAGGCGAGCACGTAGTGTTCTACCGAACTTGCCTGCATGGACCATTTCGCGTTCTGCACGCCCATTTCCTGCACTAATTTCTTTGCGGCGCTCATTAATTTTTGTTCACTAGAGAACGTATGGTTCAATCGCGACCAAGCATTTAGCAAATACTCGCTCGGCGTGGCTCCAGTGGCTGCCATAGTTTGGCGAAGAAAGTCGACCTCGCGAACCGCGAGACCTTGGCTGCGACTCGTTGCTGCTGCCAGCGCCCCCGCCGTGAGCTCCCCTCTGCTCGTTTGGTTTGCAGTTTGGTTTGCGCCCTGTGTGACAGATGTCCCTGCTGCCTGCAAGCTACTCGACTGCTGGACCGCCTCAACGGGATGAGTCCAGAGAATCAGCGCCGCGGTTCCGAGGGCAATACCCCACATCCAGCGTCTCCGTACTTGCTTGCGGCGCTTCGCAGTCCGTCGTTTGGTGCCTGTTCCTGCCATCGTTTCGTTTCCCCCGTTTCGCATCAACTCTGTTCTTCTGCAGTGTTGACGAAACGGGCTACTTCTATACGATGTCTCTCATGCTTATTTCATTGAGTCGCTAGAGCATTCGCCGTATGTGAGTCCAATACGGGGGTGCTCTCTGTAAAAGCTCAGAGAAGACGCATGACGTCAACGCTGTAAAGAAACAGCGCCGCCAAACCAGTCCACAAAAAACCACCGAACATGGCCATGAGAAAGCGGAGCATCTGCGCTTGCGATGACAGCGGCAGGCGTGTAAAAGACTCCCACTTCAAGACGCCGAGCGCCCACCACGTGAGCAGGAGCCCGACGAAGAAAAAGAGCACGAGGACAAATCCTTCCGATGCTAAGGAGACATTGTTGGCGCTAGACAACACGGTGAGCCACCTCCCAGAATGCTAGAACCACTGTACCAAAGCCAGTGGATGGAGCAAAATTCCGGGTACTACGCCGAGTGCCACCGTACCGAACAGACAGAGGGCGATAACAATCCCAGTGGCAACTGGCACAGGCGTCCTTCCCTCGGCCTGCCCTTGCGCTGCATCGCCATAGGTCGGCAGCGGGGACTGAAACATGGTACGAATGAGACCGAAGTAATAGAAGAAGGACAGCACGCTGGTGGCAAAAAGCACAATGCCAAGCCAAAGCACGCCCGTTTGTACGGTCGATGTGAAGATATAAAACTTGCCCACAAATCCGCCAGTCAGCGGCATACCAGCCAACCCAAGTAGAAACACAATGAAGCTGGCCGCAAGCCACGGAGATTTTTTTGCAAACCCAGTCAGCCCATCCGCCATCGTCACATCTCGGTGGTGTTCAAGGAGATGCAGGACCGCGAAAGCGCCGATGGTCAGGAACGTATAGACTGCGAGGTAAAAGAGCAAATTGTCGTAAAGGTCGGGCCACTCACGCACGGAAGCCGTACCAAACAATGCGATGGGAATGAGAAGATATCCCGCTTGAGCCACACTGGAGAACGCAAGTAGGCGGCGCAGATTGTGTTGTGTCAGCGCGAGCCAGTTGCCCGCCAACATCGTGATGGCCGCGAGGACCGCAATGTAGGGAAATAGGTCGTGCGCGCCCCCGTTAAAGATGTAGACCAAGACGCGCAGGGCGAGGGCAAAAGTAGCTGTCTTCGAGAGCGTCGAGATGAGCGCGGCAACAGACGATGGCGCGCCTTCGTAGGCATCAGGCGTCCACATGTGAAACGGCACTAAGGAGAGCTTGATGCCAAGTCCGACAACGATGAGCAGAAACGCGATGACAGCGATAGCTGCATCGTGTTGCCACAGCGACAAACTCGCTTGAGCGAGTGCGTAGAGGCTGGTCTGCCCGGTCAATCCGTAAATGAACGACACGCCGTAGAGGAAAACGGCAGACCCTATACCACCCATCACTAAGTACTTCATGCTTCCTTCCACGGAAGCCTGTCGATGCCGTTTACGGAGTGCAACCAAGACATAGGAACTGACCGACAGAAGTTCAAGCCCAATGTAGAGCGCGACGAGATTGACCGCAGTCACCATAGCCAGCGCCCCGACCAGAGCGAATAAAAGTAGAAATGAGCTTTCTCGAGGCATCTCCTCCGACTCATTGACATCCAAATGGAGGAGCAAGACAAGCAGTCCCGTGGCGAGCAGCAGCATGCTCGAGACCGTCGCCAGACCATCCGACACCATCGTGTCGAGGCTCAATTCGGGCGGTACGGACATCGTGTGAACGAGCACTACCCCCGCGACCACCACACCGAGGGCTGCGAGAAGGACGATAAATTTGCGCGATGCCGCTGGCAAAAAGAGTTCTAGCACCATGACCACAATGGCGGTCATCCCGACCACGAACAGCGGTCCCATGGTCGTCCATAGATGAGCTTGAAGAAGCGTTGCGAGACTCATGGGTCACCCTCCTATCGGCAACAAACGGTGGACGGCCGACAAGAAGACGTGGCCGAGTGGATAAGGGACAATTCCGATGAACAGTACGAGCATCGTCAAAAGGGCGATAGGCCACCATTCGGCCATGCGGGCATCTTCATACGCGGCTGCGGCCGCTCGGTCCGTGAACGGACCAAACGTCGTTTTGCGAATGGCCGTCAGACTATAGACAGCAGACAGGATGAGTCCGAGCAATCCGATAAAGGCAAAGGTCGGATGCACTGCAAAGCCTCCGAAGAAGGACTGAAATTCGCCGATAAAACCACTGGTAAGAGGCAATCCCAGGGTTGCGAGAGCGCCGAACAGCAGAAATCCGGACAAAATAGGCAAGGGTTTAGCGAGTCCAGAGAGTTGCCGCCACTCCAGAGTCAAGGTGCGCGCTTTGACACGACTCGTGGTGAGAAGCAACAAAGACGTGATGAGCCCAGAGGACACCAACAGAAACATGGCCCCTTGTATCGCATCGGCTTGCATCGTCCCGATGGCGAATAAGACCAGCCCCATGTGCGAGATGGACGAGAACGAGATGAGCCGCCGCCAGTCGCGCGCCGACCACGCGGCAAACGCTCCATAAAGTAAGTTTCCAATTCCGACGGTCGCCAGCACATAAGTGAAGATTTTTACATCTGCTGGCATCATGCCCACGCCAAAGCGCAGCAAAGCGTACGCGCCAGTTTTGGTCAAGACGCCACCGACGAGCATGGCGGTACCCGTATCCGCATTTTTGATGGCGTCGGGAAACCAATTGTGGAGAGGTACAAACGCCTCTTCAATGAACACACCAAGAAGGAGCAGTAAAAATATCCACTGCGGTGCTGAGTAATGCGCTGAAAGAGCAGCATTGGCAGTCGCAACTCCCTGCGCGCGCGCCGCCAATTGCTGATAGCCCAACGTGAGAGGTTCGGCCATCGTTGCGGCAGAGGAGAACGCAAATCCGACCAGTGACACAATCAGAAAGACGCTTGCCACGCCGCGATACAGCAAGAATTTTATGGCTGTACGCTGGCTGTCGGCCTCCGATAAGCGCAAGAGCAGAAAGAACGTTGCAAACAGAGTCACTTCGATGGCGAGCAAAAAGGTGAAGATGTTCAGCGCCGTGAAAGTAGCAAACACTGCAAACGACGCCAGTTGCACCCACATGGCGCGCGCCTTGCCGAGACCCTCAGGAACTCGGGTAGATACAGCGATGAGCCAGAGAACGACCGCTGCCAAAGACAACAAACCGAGCGACAAACCATCGATGCCAAAATTCAGACCAATCGTCAAATTCGCGCCATGCCAGGCATCGGGGAATGAGAACCAAGGCAGGCGAACCACCGCCTGATAGTGACTGCTCGCCGGATGAAACCGCGACCATAACGCGCCAACGGCTACCAGCGCAACGCTCTGCAAGACGATATGGATGGCCTGATACATCCTGTCCGAGAGGCGAGGCAACAGCGCCGTGGCAAGGAACCCAATCCATGGTGCGAACAAAACAATCCATAGCAAGAAGGCCATCAGAAGACACCTCCGACTCGAAACACGGCAACGACCAAGAAGACAACCAATCCAACCAAGGCAAACGTGCCGTAGGTCTGAATTTGACCCGTTTGCGTGTAACGTAGGACGTTGCCAATGCCATAGAAAAAGAGTCCCACTAGGCGAGTGAGGCCTTCGATGAGGTATCTGTCAACGAGATCGACCAAAGCAGCCAGTAGTTTTCCGCCTCGAACAACAGTCCAACTGTATACCTCGTCCACGTAGAACTTGTTGCGTGAGAGCGCGTACCAAGGTTTGAACGCGGAGGGAACCTTTCGAAACCCTTTGCCTCCTCCATACATCCAGGCAGCAAGACCGATGCCGCAGAGCCCTACGGCTAGGCTGATGGCCATGGACGTGAGCGGCCAGTGACTATAGCTGGCAGGAATGGGCTTGGGAGTTTTTGTGGCTGTCAGAAAGCGGCTGAGAAAATCGTCGTTCCACGGCGTGTTGATAAAACCCGCAAACGTGGCAAAAAGGCCGAGGATGACGAGAGGAACGGTCATCACCCATCCGCCTTCGTGGGCATGTGCGTGCAAGTCTTCATCCCGCGGTGCACCAGCGAAGGTCAAAAAGACCACGCGGAATATGTAGAAAGCAGTACAGAACGCAGCGATGAGTCCGAGTAGATAGAGTACCCAATCGCCTTTCGCCATGGCTGCGCCGAGAATCGCGTCTTTTGACCAGAATCCGGCGAACGGGAATATTCCGGAGAGCGCCAGAGCTCCTGCCAAGAAGGTGTAGAAGGTGATGGGCATCTTTCTTCGAAGTCCGCCCATCAAGGCGAGGTCCTGTGTACCACCGAGCGCATGAATCACGCTACCTGCCGCGAGAAACAGGAGTGCCTTGAAGAATGCGTGGGTGAAGAGATGAAACACCCCATCGGCGTAAGCGCCGATGCCGAGCGCCAACATCATGTAACCAAGTTGGGAGACCGTGGAATAGGCAATGACTCGTTTGATGTCCTGTTGGGTGATGGCGATGAGCGACGCAAACAAAGCGGTCACCGCACCGACGTAGGCGACGACCGTCATGGTCACATGGGACTCAGCGAAGAGCGGGAACTCACGGGCGACTAAATAGACGCCCGCCGCAACCATGGTCGCCGCGTGAATCAGGGCCGACACAGGCGTTGGACCTTCCATGGCATCCGGCAGCCAGACGTGCAGAGGGAGTTGCGCGGATTTTCCGACAGCGCCGATAAAAATGAGCAGTGTGGCAAGGGTGACAAGATACGGCTCGCTGAGCCATGGCAAGGCGAGCGTCCCGTGCCGCGCAAGTATGCTGTAGTCGGCATCGTTGAACGTGCCCGCTGCAAAGCCGAGCAAGAGAATGCCCGCAAACAGGCCCGCGTCTCCAATGCGTGTGACGACAAACGACTTGCGAGCCGCGCGCGCGGCCTCCGGCTTGGCAAACCAGTAACCCACCAATAAGTAGGAACACAGTCCGACCATTTCCCAGAAAAGATAAAGTTGCAAAAGATTCGGCGAAAGAACGAGTGCCAGCATCGAAAAGACAAATAAGTTCAAGTAGCTGTAGTAAATAGACAACCTCTCGTCCGTCCGCAGATACCCGTAGGAGAACATAAACACGAGAATCGAGACGAACGTGACGATGACGAGCATCAGTGCCGTTAAGGCGTTCACTTGAATGCCGACATGAATCGAGAACGATGGGAGCACAAGCCAAGGTATCACCTGGCGAAGGACGACTCCCGGATGGGCGTGAACGTAGAGGAACAACACGATGGCAAAGACGACGGACGGAATGAGCAAGACGACCGAAATCGTCGCGTGAAACGCTCCCGGAAGGCGACGGAAGAAAAACGAAATAACGCCGGCTAAGAGCGGGAAAAGAGGTACCAGCAGAGCGAGCATGGACACAAAATCACCTCCACGGCGACAGCAATCTTACTTCTTTTGCGAATCTGCGTCTTTGACCTCCGTCGACTTGCGCAAGCGAAAAAACGCGAGCACGAGCGCGAAACCAACGGCGATTTCAGCAGCTGCCACCGTGATGCTGAACAGAGCAAACACTTGTCCAGTCAAGTTAGGCGCAGCGCCGAGACGGGAGAACGTCACGAGATTGATGTTGACGGCACTGAGCATCATCTCGATGGAGACGAGTACCATGATGAGATTGCGTTTCGTGAGAGCCCCGTACAGACCAATACAGAACAGGACTGCTGCAAGCGCCAAGAGAGATGCGACTGGCATATGAATCATCGGGAGCTAGTCCTCCTTTCTTTCGCGCGCGATGAGAACCGCCCCAACCAAGCTCACCAAGAGAAGCAACGACACCAACTCGAAGGGAATAGTGTATTCGCGAAACAAGTCGAGTCCGATGGCGACTGGATTCGCGTAGCCGTGATTGATGTGACGACCATCCCCAACGACCCAGTGGGTGCTGCGAATGACCAGCAGCAAAACCGCTCCAAGCACCACCGCGCCGATAGCCGAGAACGCTTTCTGCAGACTCCAGCGCGCCTCTGGTTCGACCGCCTCATGGTTGGTCAACATAATGGCAAACATCATCAGAATGGTGATAGCTCCGGCATAGATCATCACCTGGGCAATCCCCACAAAGTCAGCGCCTAAAAGGAGAAACAGAACTGCGCAACCGACGAAGACGCCGCCCATGGCCAGCACCATGTATATGACTTTGCGAAAGTTGAGCATCATGACGGCACAGACGAGAATGACGAGTGACACCAAGTAGAAGACAAGGGTGTCGAGGTGCTCGAATGCGCTGAAGTTCATTCCGTCACCTCCGCGCCGTCTTCGCCGAGCACAGCATCCAAAGAGGGAACGCGGTCCGGGTACTTCTCTTCATACTCCTCCTCACTCTCTGTCAACCACTGCATGTCGAGTTTCAGGTGGTCTCTCGATTCCACCGCCAACTCGAACGTATCGGACATGAGGATGGCGTCGGTTGGGCAGACTTCCACGCAGAGGTCACAGAGAATGCAAATCTCAAAGTTGATGTCGAACGTATCGATGTGCATTTTGCGGTTCTCATCGCGCGTCCCCGATAGCGTGATGCAGTCGGTAGGGCAAATGCGCGCGCACTGGTTGCAGACGATGCACAGGTCCGGAATAAACCGGTGAACCCCGCGGAAGCGGTCCGGCAACTCCGGCATGACTTCCGGATATTGCAAGGTGACTTTTTTCTTTGGCAACTGTCCCATGGTGACGCTGAGCCCCTTCAAAAAGCCGAGCATGGCGACTCCCTCTTCCTAATGATTTCTCGTGTCTGTAAAATCCAAATAAAACACGTTTACCAAAGCGTTGTGACGATAGCTGTCCCGACCAAATTGAGCATGGCGATAGGCAGTAGCACCTTCCAACTGAAACTCATCAGTTGGTCGACACGAATGCGCGGCATGGTGGCGCGCAGCCAGAACTGAAAGAAGATAAAGGCGAACACCTTGATGGCAAACCACAGCCAGCCCGGCAAAAATGGACCGCTCCAACCTCCGAGGAACAGTGTGGCCGCCAGACAGCCCATCGCAAAGACGTACACATATTCAGTCAACATGAAAAACGCGAAACGAAAACCAGTGTACTCCACGTGATAGCCAGCAACGAGTTCTGACTCGGCTTCGGGCAAGTCGAACGGAGTCCGATTCAACTCCGCCGTGGCGGCTACGAGAAAGACGCAAAAGCCGACAATCTGCGGAACGACATACCAAACCGTGCGCGACTGCGCGAGGACAATGTGGTTTAAATTGAGCGATCCGCTCATCAGCGCCACACCTACCAGCGACATGCCGAGCGGCACCTCGTAGGAGAGCATCTGCGCCGCACTCCGCATACCCCCGATGAGCGCGTATTTGTTGTTGGACGCCCATCCCCCAAGCATGACCCCGTGAATCGTGATGGCCGAGAGAGCCAAGTAGTACAAAAGTCCCACGCCAAAGTCCGCCGTGAAAATGTGTCGCATGGTAAAGGGAATGACGGCGAGCGTCATAAACGAAGGCACAAAGGCGATAATGGGCGCCAGAAGGAACAAAGACCGGTCTGCCTTCTCAGGCACAATATCTTCTTTAATCAGGAGCTTGAAGATGTCGGCGAAAGACTGCAAAAGTCCAAAGGGTCCGACACGATTCGGGCCGATGCGCCCCTGCATCCAGCCGATGACTTTCCGTTCTGCGTAAATGGTGTACGTGACCACCCCGAGTGTCACTGCGAGTGTGACGATGGCACCGAGAATCATGACGAGTACGTGTGGCCATGTAACCGGGCCGTGTTGCCACAACCAAAGGGCTGGCATCAGGCATCCACCTCCCCAAGCACAATGTCGACCGCGCCGAGAATAGCAATCAGGTTGGAGAGACTCTGACCACGCAGCAACTCTGGCAAAAGTTGCAAGTTCACGAACGACGGTTTGCGAATTTTTAGGCGGTATGGCTTGTCTTTGCCATCCGCTACGATGTAAAACCCTAGTTCTCCGCGCGCACCCTCCACGCCACAGTAATATTCTCCCGCCGGAACGCGAATGATTTTCGGAACCTTTCCAAGAACCGGACCATCAGGCATCTGGGCAAGGACCTGTTCGATAATCCGCAAGGACTGTTCCATCTCCAGCAAGTGCAAATAATAGCGGTCGAAACAGTCACCATGCTGTCCTACCGGGATGTCGAACTCAAAGCGGTCGTAGATGCTGTACGGCCGATTGCGCCGCAAATCCCAGCGCATCCCCGTGGACCGGAGATTGACGCCGCTGATGCCGTAGGCGAGGGCGGTCTTGGTGTCAAACACACCAATCCCCCGAACGCGATTGAGAAAGATTTCGTTTCCGGTGATGAGTCGGTCATACATCTCCAACTTGCCCTTCATCCAGGGGACAAAGTCTCGCACGTCGTCCAGCCAACCTTCTGGCGCATCGTATTTCACACCGCCGATGCGCATGTAGTTGTAAGTCAACCGCGCTCCACAGATGCGATTGAAAAGCTGCACAATTCGCTCTCGCTCTTGGAAAGCGTAGAGAAACGGAGACATGGCACCGAGATCGAGCAAATAAGCGCCGATAAAGAGCAGGTGCGATGCAATCCTCTGCATTTCCATGACGAGTACGCGCAAATGCTCGGCGCGCTCGGGAACCTCTAAATCGATAGCCGTCTCGACGGTGTGGCAGAGGGCGTAATTGTTAATCATGGAAGCGAGATAGTCGAGCCGGTCCGTGTAAGGAATAATTTGTGTGTACTGTAGATTCTCCGCCAACTTCTCTGTGCCGCGGTGAAGATAGCCGATGACCGGGTCAGCCTCGACGATGGTCTCACCGCGCGCCCGAACCAACAGGCGCAACACGCCGTGCGTGCTCGGGTGCTGGGGCCCAACGTTGAGCAGCATCTCCTCCATGCGAATGTCGTCGACCGCCGGGCCGCCGTAGGGCATGGGTGCATGTCCCTGAGCGGCGGGAGCGGAGTTTTGCGCCGCAGCGCTCCCCTTCTCTGACCGCATGGGTTCGCGGTCCGTCCCATTAGGAATCAGCGCCATCGCGGTTTACCTCCTCGGTCAGGGACGGATCGACAAAATCTTTGCGAAGCGGATGCCCCACGTATTCATCCCACATCATGATGCGGCGCAAATCCGGATGGCCCGTGAACTCAATGCCAAACAGGTCGAACATCTCGCGCTCTTCCCAGTTGGCTCCGGGGTGCACGGAGACAATCGAAGGGACGCTCGCGGCTTCACGCTCAGTGCGCGTCTTGATGCAGACCATGTGCCCGAACTTGGTGGACTCCACATAGGCGACCACCTCGAGATGCTCCTTATAGTCGGTCGCCGTGTAGCAGACGAGGTAGTCCAACTCCCACGAAGGCAGGGCATGCGCCGCTCTAAACACTGCTGGAAAGTGCTGCTTTCGAACACGGAGCATGGGCTGATGATGCACCGCCCCCACTTCCTCCAGCCACCCATTCGGCAACTGAGAAGCGAGCGCCTGCGCCAATTCCTCCGCTTTGGCCTTGGCGGCCTCCACCCATGGATTAGGTGGTGGAGGCGCTTTCTTTGGCGGTGCAGCCTTTGCCGGCGACGGTGAAGTGGCGGCGGAAGTCTTCGCCGATGACGCCTTCTCTGGGGCGGCGTCCGCAGAGGCCGTAGAACCCGCTGTGGACGCTGCGCTAGCCGCGTCTGGAGGGCCAGTCATGCCTGGAGCGGCTGGTGGCATAACGGCGGCCTCCGAAGAAGGGGGCGAAGATTCTGTCTTTTGTGTCCGGTCTTCCGTCATGCGCCTTGAACACTCCTTCCAGCGTCTCGGCGAATTTTCTTTTGCAGCAGGTTAAGGCCATAGATGAGGGCCGGCGGCGATGGTGGGCAACCTGGAATGTAGATATCGACTGGCACCACTTCATCGACACCTTTGACCACACTGTAGCTCTTGACATACGGTCCTCCCGCCGTGGCGCAGGAGCCCATAGCAACGACCCATTTCGGGTCGGGCATTTGGTCATAAAGCCGACGCAAGAGTGGAGCCATTTTCTTGGTCACTGTGCCTGCAACAATCATGACATCCGACTGGCGAGGCGAAGCCCGAAACATAATGCCAAACCGGTCCAGGTCGTAATGGGATGCCCCCGCCCCCATCATCTCAATCGCGCAACAGGCGAGGCCGAAAGTCATCGGCCACAGAGAGTTACTGCGCGCCCACGCCTTCAGTTGCTCCAAGCTGCCGAGCAACAGTCCAGCGCGATTGAGCACCGCATTCTCTTCCGGCGTCATCCCCTCAAACTCAATCTGCCTTGGCTGCATGCGAGGATTCAGTTCCATTCCAACACCTTCTTTCGCCAAGCATATAGAAGCCCAATGGCTAGAAGTACGATGAACAACACCATCTCCAGCAGTCCAAACTTGCCAAGAATGTGGTTGGCAACCGCCCACGGATAGAAAAAGACCGTCTCGACATCAAAGACGACAAAGAGAAGGGCAAACAGATAGTACCGCACATTGTAGCGTACGTGTGCGTCCCCAATCGGTTCCGCGCCACTTTCATAGGTGGTCTGCTTGGCTTTGCTGGGACGGCTCGGTCGAAGGAGCGGCCCGAGTCCCCAGAGGGCCCCGATGGGCAATAAGAGTCCTAAAAGAAGAAAAATAAACAAGTACAAATCGGTGCTCCAAGTGGACCCCAAGGGGCTATCCCCCTTTCTCGTGACGATGAATGGGAACAAATCTCTGCCGCAGAGGCGGAACATCTTACAGGCAGACCTTTCTGAATTATAGCATGGATTGGAACTATTGGGGTGTGGAATGAATGTCGAAGTCGAGGCGAGACCCAGAGAGGAGAGAGCCCGATGAAAGGGGGCGTATCCATGCAACATCCCCCATGTTTCGCAGGCAAATGCCTGGCTCATGGGGGATGCACGACGAGAGGACGGGGGACTTGCAGAGAGTGGGTTTAGGCACCACTGGTCAAACCCCCGGAGCTTGTGTCTTCGCTCTTGTCATATTGCTCACCGCGCCTTCTCTTTCTCGCCATCTGCACGCGACAGAGGAGGATGCTGATTTCGTACAGCGCCATCATCGGCACCGCGACACTCAGATGGGAGACCAGTTCCGGCGGACTGATGAAGGACGCGAAGACCACGATGCACAAGTACGCATATTTGCGCATACCCACGAGCCGCTTCGGTGTAATGACACCAATCTGAGTGAGAAAGAGCAACAGGATGGGCATTTCAAAAATGAGCCCAAACGGCAACGTCAAGGTGATGAGAAATTTGAAGTACTTCTGCGCGGTGAGCAAAACGATAAAACTCTCATTCGCCAAACTGAGCAAGAAGTGTAGCAGAATCGGGAAAATCAAGAAATACGAGAACAGTACGCCAAAGACAAACATGAAGGTCGCAAACGGCAGAAGACTCAAGGCGTAGTGACTTTCGCGCACAGTAAGCGCTGGTTTGATGAACATCCAGAGTTGAAACAGGAGAAACGGCAACGACAAGCCCAGTGCAACCATGCCGGCAACGCTAAAGTAGATTTGAATGACGTCTCCTGGTCCCAATACCGCCAGCCGCACCCCTTTTAGGGGGTACTCGAGAATGCCGAAGATTTGATGAACAAACACGAGAGCGGCGATGAAGGTGGCAACCAGGACAATCAAGCTGAAGATAATCCGCTTGCGCAAATCCGACAGGTGCTCCACCAACGTCCACGTGGGTTCCATTAGCCGACGGTCACCCGGTCAGCAGTCGACTGGGCACTGAGGTCCGTCGGGTGGACTTCAGCGGTTGATCCGGTTGCAGCTGCAGCAGTTTGCACACTTGCTGGGGTTGGGGACGCCATGTCCATGGATGAACTTCCTGTGCCAGCGGACGCTTGTGGAGCGGCTTCTGTCGATGCGGCGACGGCCGAAACGGTTCCCGTGCTCGGCACTTCGTCGTCTCCGGTCAGACCGTGCGTCGCCGACTTAAATTCTTTCAAGGTCTTTCCCATAGAACGACCAAGTTCAGGCAGTTTCTTGGGTCCAAAGACAATCAGTGCAAACAATATGATAAGAATCAGCCCTGGCACTCCGATATTTGAAAACATGTCATCATCTCTCCTTTGATAGTGTTCTGCTCGTTCATCAGTTCGAGGGGCGACCCCTTACCCGCCGCCACCTCGATGGTTTGCCCTGCTTCACGTTGCGGATTACGCGTTTGGATTGTAGACGCCACCGTCCACGGCGATTTTGATTTCTGCTTTGGTCGGCATCCAAAATGGGCCGTCTGGATTGGTCTTTGACTGCGAAAGGAACGGTACCAAGGCTTTCGCCACGTCTGCCACTGTGGCACCTTTCGGCGGAGCCTTTTCGAGGGTGAGATTGTTCGGAACACTCTTGTTCAAGATGACACGGCCCATCACGCGATGCTCCGCCTCAATCCCCATGATTTGGCCAGCCAGCTGCGCGAGGTCTGTGCGACCATTCATGCTGAACTGATAGATGGCAGCTAGATATGCCTCAATGAAAGCCGTCTCGAGCGCTTCGAGAACTCCGATGAACGCTGCGTCGCTGTCAAACGTGCCCTTCGGGAAGTAGAACTTCGGATGATTGCCAACGACAGACTTGGCTCCGGCACTCGCCAGCAGTTCCGCATGGAACCATTCTTCTTCGATAGCGGCGCGGACGTAAGGTTGATTGTCTTGATTGTTGGTCATGGTGAGTTTGCTCGATTTGACACCGGTGTAATAGAACGTAGTTGCGAGTTGCTCGGCGGTCAGAGCAAGATTGATAATTTCTTGAGTGGACTCTGCCATCGTGGCTGCAAACACCTTCGTGGGACCTGCGAGCAGTGGCTCAGCCAATCCCCCCATCGTGGCGGCTGCCCCCATGAAGCCAGCCTTTTTCAGAAATTCTCGACGCGTTGTACGAGTTTCCAAACTTCTCACCCCTGTGAATGGATTGGTAGACATTTCAGTGAGGTATACGGCAGGGTCGTATGAGCGGATCATAAAAAACAGGGTGATAGGAAAGTTTTTTTGGGGGAACTTTGCGCCGGAGTATGTGGGAAATTCCGTGCGAGGGGATGACGGTCATGAAGTGACCACCTGTCGGTCACGTGGAGACCGTAAGATAGGGTCGGTACATGCCGTCGCATCGAGTAGGGCGCACATTAAAAAGAGTCAGGCCCATGGGCCTGACTCTTGCGGTCTGATACCAGTCGTGGCCGGCCCACGGATGGGCCGCTCGACTCGACTGGCGTTTATTCGATCTCGTTGGTAAGCAAATGACCATACTGGGCCGCCCAATCGACCGCTTCGAGGCGGAGCTCGGCGCGCAGGCGCGCCGCCAACATGCGCTGCATCTCCTCGGCCTCGAGGCCCCCCCCAGCAAGGCGGGCGTTCGCCCGGTCGAGAGAGGACCGAGCGCGATCGACATCAATATCTTCAGGAAGTTCCGCAGCATCTGCGAGAAGAGTGACGCGGGTGGGCAGGACTTCTAAGAAGCCCCCTGAAACGGGAACTTTCGCCTCGCCACCGGGAACCCGGAGCTTGACGAGACACGGTTTGACCGTAGTCGCCAGCGCCATATGCCTGGGCAGAATGCCGAGTTCGCCGTAGCCGCCCTTGACGGTGACCATCTCGACGTCGCCCGTGTAGACCACTCGGTCCGGGGTGACGAGTTCAAACAGGACTGTACTCATTCGGACGACCTCCTACTTCCAGCGAACTTTAGGCCGTGATGCCGTCTTTCGCGGCTTTTTCCAGAACTTCTTCGATGGCACCGCAATAGCGGAAGTATGTCTCTGGAATGTCGTCGTGCTTGCCGTCGAGAATTTCGCCAAAAGACCGGACGGTATCGGCGACGGTGACGTATTTCCCGGGAATTCCAGTAAATACTTCCCCGACGAAGAACGGCTGGGACAGGAAGTTTTGCATCTTCCGGGCGCGAGCAACGATGAGTTTGTCATCGTCCGTCAACTCGTCCATACCGAGAATGGCAATGATGTCCTGCAACTCACGGTAACGCTGCAAAACTTGCTGAACGCCACGGGCGACGCGATAATGCTCATCGCCGACAATATCCGGCTGGAGCGCACGCGACGTGGACGCCAGCGGATCGACCGCGGGGTAGAGACCCATATCGGAGATTCGACGGTCCAAGTTGGTGGTGGCGTCGAGATGGGCAAATGTGTTGGCTGGTGCCGGGTCTGTATAGTCGTCCGCAGGCACGTAAACAGCCTGGATGGACGTGATGGAACCTTTGACCGTGGAGGCGATGCGCTCTTGCAACTGCCCCATCTCGGTCGCCAGCGTGGGCTGGTAACCGACGGCGGAAGGCATGCGTCCGAGCAGAGCAGACACTTCCGATCCCGCTTGTGTAAAGCGGAAGATGTTATCTACGAAGAAGAGTACGTCGCGCTCCTCCACGTCTCGGAAGTATTCGGCGAGAGTCAGTCCAGCGAGACCCACGCGAAGTCTGGCACCCGGCGGCTCATTCATTTGACCGAAGACCATGCTGGTCTTGTCGATGACGCCGGAGTCTTTCATCTCATGATAGAGGTCGTTTCCTTCGCGCGTGCGTTCGCCGACGCCTGCAAAGACGGAATAACCTCCGTGCTCTTTGGCGATGTTGTGAATCAGTTCCTGAATCAGTACGGTCTTACCCACGCCCGCGCCGCCGAACAATCCGACTTTTCCGCCCTTGATGTACGGTGCCAGCAAGTCAACGACCTTGATGCCCGTTTCAAAGATTTCGGTTTTCGTCGTGAGTTCGCTAAATTCTGGCGCGTTGCGGTGAATGGGCCAACTGGTATCGGCCTCGACCGGACCAGCTTCGTCGATGGCTTCTCCGAGCACATTGAAGATGCGACCGAGCGTCCCTTGGCCCACCGGCACCGCGATGGCGCGCCCCGTGTCTTCAACGTCGACGCCGCGAATCAGCCCATCCGTCGACGACATGGCGACCGAGCGGACGACGTTGTCTCCGAGATGCAGTGCGACCTCAAGAGTCAAATGAATAGAAACTTCGCCTTCGTAGTCAATGCGCAGTGCGTTGTTGAGTAGAGGTAGTTCGCCCTCTGGAAACCGCACATCCACGACCGGGCCGAGTACCTGTACGACTTGTCCTTTACTCAATCTATTCCCTCCCTTACTCGAGCGCCTGTGCGCCGCTAACCACTTCGACAATTTGCGTGGTGATAGCCGCTTGACGCGCACGGTTGAGTGAAAGCGTTAAGTCCGAAATCATTTCCTTCGCATTCTCTGTGGCATTGCCCATCGCCGTCATGCGAGCGGCGTGCTCGGAAGCTTTCGCGTCGAGCACGGCTTGGTAGACTAACGTCTCCGCATAACGCGGCAACAGAGCGGACAGAACCGACTCTGCATCCGGTTCATACAGATATTCCACACGAGTCGGCTGCGTACGGTCAGCGCTGAAGCCACCCACCCCAGCAGGGTCTGCAGCGCCCAAATCTTCGAGCGGCAGTACGCGTTTGACGATGGGCCGTTGAATGACTGGATTGATAAACTCGTTGTAGATGAAGTACAGTTCATCAAACTGTGCATCACCATAGGCCTTCACCACTTGTTCGGCCAGTTCTGCCACCGAGCGATATTCGGGCGCATCGGGCAGACCCGTGACTTCTGCGGCGATAGGATAGTGGAGGCGCCGAAAGAAATCGCGGCCCTTACGACCGACAGCAAAAATAGTGAACGCTGACTTGTCTTTGTGGCGGAACTCCTCAAGGGCCCGCCGAATGACCTGCGCGTTGTAGGGACCTGCTCGACCAGTGTCCGCCGTGATGATGAGATAGCCGGTTCGCTTGACAGGCCGCGACTGCAAAAGGGGATGCTTGACATAGCGAGCGGAGGCAAAGACGCCCGCCAACATCTCCTGCATTTTCGCGAGATAAGGCCTGGCGTTTTGCACCGCGCTCTGCACTCGCCGCAACTTCGCAGCAGATACCATCTCGAGCGCCTTCGTAATCTGCGCCGTGCTGCGCACGCTGCGAATGCGTCTGCGAATTTCGCGTGGGTTTTGCGCCACCTATGGTCACCGCCTTTCCTCTTTGGCGCGATTAGGCGACAAACGTCACCATGAATTTACCAACTGCTTCCTTCAACAAGTTGGCTGTGTCCTCTTTAATATCGTTTGTTTCCACGATGTTCGCGTAAATTTGTGGATAGGTAGATTCCACAAAGCTCAGCCACTGCTCCTCGAATTTCCCGATGGCAGCTGGCTCAATGTCGTCCAAATATCCATTGACCGCCACCCACAGCGATACCACCTGGCGTTCAAACGTCAGTGGGTGATATTGCGGCTGCTTGAGGATTTCCATCATGCGTGCACCGCGCGTCAATCGCTGTTGTGTCGCTTTGTCCAAATCGGACCCAAACTGGGTAAACGCCTGCAGTTCGCGATATTGAGCCAAATCGAGGCGCAGGGTCCCAGCCACCTTTTTCATGGCTTTCGTCTGTGCGCTACCGCCTACGCGCGACACCGACGAACCCACGTTGACGGCTGGCCGCTGACCGGAAAAGAATAGGTCGGATTCGAGGAAGATTTGACCGTCCGTGATGGAGATGACGTTGGTCGGAATATACGCCGAAATGTCCCCAGCTTGTGTTTCGATGAACGGCAATGCGGTGAGCGATCCCGCTCCGCGCGCATCACTCAGTTTCGCTGCGCGTTCGAGGAGGCGTGAGTGGAGATAAAAAACATCGCCAGGGTAGGCCTCGCGACCAGGCGGCCGACGCAGCAAGAGCGACATTTCGCGGTAAGCTGCGGCCTGTTTGGTCAGGTCGTCGTAGATGATGAGGGCGTGCTCGCCATTGTACATGAAATACTCGCCCATAGCGCACCCCGCGTAGGGTGCCATGAACAAGAGCGGAGCGGGATCGGACGCATTCGCGGCGACAACAATCGTATACTCCATAGCGCCATAGCGCTTCAATGTCTCAACCACCTGCGCGACGGTCGACTGTTTCTGACCGATGGCGACGTAGATGCACTTGATGCCCGTATTCTTTTGATTGATGATGGCGTCAATCGCAATCGCCGTCTTGCCGGTCTGCCGGTCTCCAATGATGAGCTCGCGCTGACCGCGACCAATGGGAATCATCGCGTCGATGGCTTTAATGCCCGTCTGCATCGGTTCATGCACGGACTTGCGGTCGATAACTCCGGGCGCTCTGGACTCAATGGGCCGAAAGACGGATGCTTCAATCGGACCGCGGTTGTCAAGAGGCTGACCGAGTGGATTGACGACGCGACCGAGCAACTCCGGACCCACAGGTACTTGGGTAATGCGTCCGGTCCGTTTGACAACGTCCCCTTCTTTGATGCCAAGAACCGAGCCGAGCACGATGACACCCACGTTGTCTTCCTCGAGGTTAAAAGCCATCCCGTAGACGCCATTTGGAAATTCAATCAATTCTCCAGCCATGACGTTGTCCAGACCGTGAAGACGGGCAATACCGTCGCCGACCGTGAGGACGACGCCCGTATCATACACTTCAACCGTCGATTGAAAGGACTCTATTTGTTGTTTGATGAGCCGACTGATTTCATCTGGTCGAATGCTCAATATGTTCACTCCCTTGCACAGAGTCTTGCAAATTTGCTCAGTGTCTTACAAAACAGCGCAGACCAGCGCATCTCCCCGCCGTCCGCGCCCACGATATCTAGCGAAGGCAACTGATATTATTGCGCCGACGAAACACTGGACACTCGCTGTCCGAATTGCACAAGAGCGCCAGCAACGGTGGCATCCAACACGCGATTGCCGAGGCGGGCACGATAGCCAGCCACGAGCTCCGGCCGAATTTCCACATGGGCGCGAACCGTCTTTTTCAGCTGCTCCCCTAGCTTCTGCTCCATTTGCAATCGATGCTCCTCAGTGAGCGGTTGAGCCGTCTCAATCCACACGGACTGAATGCCAGCTGCAGCCTCCACTAATTTGTCAACGCGCTCAGCAATGAGGTACAGATATGAAGCGCGCCTGCGATGGAAAAGGACTCTCAAGAAGCGATAGAGGACGTCCGGCAACGTTTCGCCATAGTAATTTCTCAGAAATTCCGTCTTCGCTTCTGCAGGAATGAGCGGATGCTCAAGGAAATCTCTAGCCTCCGTGCTCTCATGCAACAATTGTTTCAAGGCCTGCAGTGCTTTGGCCACCGACTCCGTCTCTTTGTGTTCCACAGCCCACTCGAAGAGCGCCCGCGCATATCGATTGGCGACCGCTCCATTCAGCATGCGAGTTCACCCAGCTTCTCTTCTGCCTCTTGAAGCATTTTGGCATGGGCTTCGGCGGTCACATAGTTGTGGAGCAACTTCGTCGTCAATTCGACGGTCAGCTCTGCCACGCGCTGGAGCGCCGCATTGAGGGCCTCTTCGCGCTCTTGTTGAATCAGCTGCCTACCCTCCGCCAAAATTCGTGCCGATTCTTCCTCCGCCTGACGAATGAGGTTGCGCGACTGTTCGTCGGCACGCATGCGGGCAGCGTCTAAAATTTCCTTTGCCTCTTTGCGTGTCTGTTCCAGAAGGCGTTTTTGCTCCGCCAGTATCCGCTCTGACTCAAGTCGATTGTGTTCTGCCTCTGTCAATTGACCCGTGACATAGACGCGACGTTTTTCCATAATGCCTGCAAGGGGTTTGAATCCCACTTTAGCAATAATCCAGAAGACGATTAGGAAGGAAACAATAGATACGATAAACGTTCCGACCTCAAACACCCGCGACACTCCCTCCTATCTCCGGCTTACTCGTTCTTGCAGCCGGCAATTACAGAGAACCCTGTGTGAAGAGCATGATGATACCGAACGCAAGCGCGATAACCGGGAAAGCCTCAACCAAAGCAACACCGAGCAAGGCGCTCGCAAAGATGGAACCGCGAGCCTCTGGCTGGCGAGCAACGCCCTCTACATACTTGCTCATGACCAAGCCGTCACCAACACCAGAACCGACAGCGGCAAGTCCAAGAAGAAGAGCTACCGCGATATCATAAATTGCCTTAATCATGTCTTTCTCTGCCATTCTTGTTCCTCCTCAGAAATTGAAGACTGAATTTTCGTAGGTTCTCCCTCATGGGATGGACGTGCACACACGGGCTATGCCGTTCGTGAGACCTTGAATGAACACCTTACTTTCAGTGATGTCCCGGCCCATCAAAAGATTTGTTTCCCACATATAGACACATCAAGATGGAAAACACATAGGCTTGAATCGTGCTGACAAACAGAGAATAAAGGAGCCACACCAGAATCAGCGGCAACGTCCAAGGAATCCAACCGAGTAGGCGCGGAGCCGTGACCATGACCGTCAACAGCGCTTCTCCCGCAAAAATATTGCCGTAAAGTCGCATGCCGTGCGTCAGTGGATTCGTGATTTCTTCAATGACGGCGAGCGGAGACGGACTGTAGAAGTGCTTCAGCCACTTCTTCGGGTGACGAAGACCGCGCGCATGCGAGAGAATCCAAACCATGACCGCCAGGCCGAGAGTCATGCTCATGTTGGCCGTTGGAGAGTCGAACAGCACTACTTCTCCTTTGGACTGACTCAAATCGTGCGCGGTAATGCCCCACATACCGGATGGACTGTGCAGGTGCAAGGCAATGATGCTGATGAGGCCGAGCCAATTGCTGACGAATAGGAACGTCAACATGGTAAATGCTAAGGGCAAGATGAAATTGACAGCGCCTTCAGTCGGCATGGTATCGCGCGCCATCGTGCGCGTAAACTCCACAGCCCACTCAAGAATGTTTTGCAGTCCCCTCGGATTGCGCATATCCATCCGCCGCAAGCCAATGCGCAAGACCACAACCACCACCAGTCCGGCGAGAAAAATCATCGCAATCGTGGTCAAGTTGATTTTGAAAATCGAGTTGGGGAAAAGCGTTGGAAAAGCTGGCATCTAATCACCTGCTTTCGCTGGAAGTTGTATCTTGGTTTCTGGCGATTCCGTAGAGGCCTACGAAAATGAAAACAAACCCGAGCAAAAAACCGACGAGGGTCATGTAAGGGTTGAACACGGTGTGCCACTTGGAAGCAACCACCATCACGACCGCGAGGGTACCAAACCGGAGAATTGTACCCACAATTCCGGACAGCAAAAGTGGTGCCCCAGTCGTCTGGCTGTTGGGCTGTCCCCCACGGATGAGTGTGAGCACGACCACCGCACCACCTAGCTCGCCGAGCAGCAGACCGCTGACCCAGACTCTCTCGGCAGACAACACGACCCACGCGATGCACGTCAGAGCGATGAGACCGAGACCCCACCACTGGATGGCGCGCAAGCGAGCGTTCAATCGGTTTTCCTTCATGGCCTGTCTCCTAAAATGTTTTTGATGAGGAACGCCAACCCCGATGCGCCAACAACGACTCCCACTACTACACCGAGTGCAATCATCCATTCATGGTGTGTCTGCACCGCCAGTCGATGGCCGAGATATCCAAACACAAGGACTGATACAGCTAACTGCAGCGTGGCACCAGAATAGACTGCAAACGTTTTCCACATTCTTGGCTCACTAGGCTTGTCTGTGGGCCTCTTCGGTGAACGTCGGTCGTTCTCGAATTTGTACACCACCCATTGTGAATCCAGAGAGGTCTATCGTCAGAGAGTCGATGAACAGCGCGGCAAACCAGGCTTGAATAGGATAAATTACGACATCTGCATCCATCCTGCCCGATGATGGGCTTCCGTAACCTCGTTCAAGGGCAAAAAGTGTTTCTGGAAACCTTCGTTTCGTAGGGTGAAACACCTGTGCCTCAGAGTGAAATGCCTGAACCCACGCTAATAGTACACTAGCAAAAAAGTTAGTGTCAACGAACCCGGCGCAAAAATCGTCATATTGCGCCGTATTGGCTCGTTTGTTCATAAAATCGACGCCTTTTCGATGTTTTTCTCTGTACAGTTCCGTTTCTCAAAGACGCTCGACGACCATTGCGACTCCCTGGCCTCCGCCGATACAGAGTGTCGCCAACCCCAGACGTCCTTGTCGCTTCTGTAATTCGTGCAACAACGTGACCAAAATGCGCGCTCCGCTCGCACCGATAGGATGGCCTAATGCGACCGCCCCACCGTTGACATTGACTTTGGCATAGTCCCAGCCGAGGCTTTTGCCGACTGCGAGAGACTGCGCGGCAAAAGCCTCATTCGCCTCAATCAGGTCGATGTCCGCCAGCGTGACCCCCGCCCGGGCAAGCGCCTTTTGTGTCGCTTCGATGGGACCGAGCCCCATCACTTCTGGAGAGACACCAACACTCGCGTAGCCCAACACTCGCGCCAACGGTTTCAGTCCGTGGCGAGTGGCAGCAGCTTCGCTGGCCACCACCATCGCCGCCGCACCGTCGTTGATGCCACTGGCATTTCCCGCGGTGACCGTTCCATCTGGTTTAAAGGCTGGCCGCAAGCGCGCCAACGTTTCGACCGTCGTGCCTGCACGCGGGAATTCGTCCGTGTCAAAGAGAACCTCCGGACCTTTACGCTGTTTGACGGGAACTGGCACAATCTCGTCGCGAAATCGCCCCGACTGAATAGCCGCCGCAGCCCGTGACTGGCTCTCGGCTGCAAATGCATCTTGCTCCTCTCGACTCAGAGAATACCGCTCTGCCACGTTCTCTGCGGTGATGCCCATGTGTACGTCGCAAAAGGCACACCAGAGACCATCGCGAATCATGCTGTCCACTACCACTCCATCGCCCATGCGATAGCCAGTACGAGCTTGCGGCAACAGGTAAGGTGCATTCGACATACTCTCCATGCCACCAGCTACCAGTAACTCCGCATCTTCGGCACGAATAGCTTGACTGGCCAACATGACGGCTTGAAGACCAGAACCACAGACTTTGTTGATGGTCATCGCAGGAATCGAGTCGGAAAGTCCGGCGCGAATGGAGGCTTGGCGTGCGGGATTTTGTCCCAACCCGGCCTGCAACACATTTCCCATCAGCACCTCTTCGACGGAAGCGTCCGGTGCTCCGGCCCGTCGCAACGCTTCTCGAATGACCAACGCTCCGAGGTCTGGAGCGGAAATGCTGGACAGTGCCCCCATAAAATTACCGATGGGCGTACGCACTGCTCCTGCTAATACAACGGATGATGGCATCGCTCATGTTCCCTCCTAAAGTCAAGCATAACGTATTTTTTGACGAAAGACGACACAAAAGGCATTGAATGCGTTTTCACCACTCCGCACAGACAAAGCTGCGCATCATCCCTCCGCAATAGCGTCAGCCATACCGTCCGTGCTTTTGTCATAGACGAACGGATTGGGCGCCGGCCCCCGCTGAAAGTGGTGGAGAATGGCTTGCACGATGCGCAGAGAGGCCACACCATCGCCGTACGGATTTTTTCGCATCGCCATGTCGCGATAGGCATCCTCGTCCGTCAACAAGCGCGTAGCCTCAGCGACAATCGCCGCTTCATCGGTCCCAACCAACTTGAGTGTACCCGCTTCAATGCCCTCCGGACGTTCTGTCGTGTCACGTAGGACCAAAACTGGCACACCAAGCGACGGCGCCTCCTCCTGAATCCCTCCAGAATCGGTCAAAATGAGCTTGGAGCGAGCCATGAAATTGTGATTTTCGACCACTCCGAGCGGCTGCATGAGATGAATGCGAGGGTGATTTCCCAAGTGTTGAAACACCGTCTCCTGAACGTTCGGATTGAGGTGGACAGGATAGACCAAATGCAGATTAGGAAAGCGCTCCACCAGAGTTAGAACCGCACGACAAATATCACTGAGCGGTTTGCCAAAATTCTCGCGGCGATGAGCGGTCATGTAGACCACCTGACCGTCTTCTGGCATGGATGCTAAGATGGGATGCTCGAAATTCGGACGAACCGTCGTCTTCATGGCATCAATCGCGGTATTGCCCGTGACAAAAATGGAGGCATGCGGTTTTCCCTCTGCTCGCAATTGATGTGCAGCCAGTTCTGTCGGTGCAAAGAACAAGTCGGACAGAACGTCCGCCAGTTGCCGATTCATCTCCTCCGGAAACGGACTATGCTTGTCATAAGTGCGCAGTCCAGCTTCGACGTGGCCAATGGCGACGCGCTGATAGAAGGCTGCCAGTGCTGCCGCAAAGGTCGTCGTAGTGTCGCCGTGAACGAGCACAATGTCTGGCTTTCGCCGCTCGATGACCGCTTCCATCCCCTCGAGCGCCTTGCGCGTGGTCAGCCCAAGCGTCTGCCGCTGCTCCATGATATCCAAGTCGTCGTCTGGAATGACTCCAAAGACATCCAAGACTTGGTCCAGCATCTCCCGATGCTGTGCCGTCACGCAGACCAAACCCTCGATGTCCTCATGATTCGCCAATGCGCGCACAAGCGGTGCCATCTTGACCGCCTCTGGACGTGTTCCGAAGACCGTCATGACTCGCAATTTGTCCATGCTCTTCGCCTCCTTTACCATGTCCCATACAGGCGGTCCCCGGCATCGCCCAGCCCGGGGACAATATATCCATGCTCGTTTAAACCCTCATCCACTGCTGCCGTATATATCTGCACATCTGGATGTTCACGCATAATCCGTTCCACACCTTCCGGTGCGGCCACGAGACACATCAACTTTGGCGCAACCGCCCCGTGCCGCTTCACGACCTCCAACGCCGCAGAGGCAGAGCCGCCTGTCGCGAGCATGGGGTCGACCACAATCACATCGCGGTGCGCCAAATCAGACGGTAGCTTACAATAGTATTCGACAGGTTGCAGTGTTTTCTCATCTCGATACAGTCCTACGTGTCCCACTTTCGCTGCTGGTACGAGGTTGAGAATTCCATCGAGCATGCCCAGTCCCGCGCGAAGAACGGGCACAAGTGCCAGTGTCTTACCAGCGATGACCTTCGCCGTGGTGGTTGCGACGGGCGTCTCGATGGTCGTCTCACGAAGAGGCAAATTGCGAGTCAATTCGTAAGCCATCAACATGGCGACCTCTTGAACAAGAGCACGAAATTCCTTCGTCCCAGTTCGTTTGTCTCGAAGTAGGGTAATCTTGTGTTGAATTAACGGGTGGTCCAAAGAATGGATGTCGCCCAAAGGGAAGCACAATCCTTTCGTCCGCGGGTCCCCCGACGTTTCGACAGTCGAACGTTGGAGGGCACACCAGGGGTTGTCCACCACAGTATATCAGACGCATACCTCCGTTCCGAATAGAGGATGGGTGCGGGGGGTTGCAAACTCGAGATTTTTTTCTGAGAATGGTATGCAAGGGCGATCTTTAGGCCGAAGATGGGAAAAGGCATGAACTTTTCACAGAGACTTAAGATCGAGAGGTGCGATGTATGACGCGTCTATCGCGGCTCCTCATTTTGTCGGCCTCTTACGGCGACGGCCATCAACAGGCGGCGCGCGCTGTGGAAGCAGCCGTGAACGCTTCAAGTCCGGAGACAGATGTACAGATTCTCGACTATTTGCGTGTGGTACACCCAACCATCGATTGGATGGCAAAACACTTTTATATTCAGAGCGTCAAGTACGCTCCTCTGCTGTACGACTGGTTCTATCGGGGAACGAGCCAAATTCCGCCGACCTCGCTCATTCAGCGGCAATTAAACTCGCTTGGCATGGAAGATTTGGCGGAAACACTCGCAACATATCGGCCAGATGCAGTGCTGGCCACTTTCCCAACGCCTGCTGGCGTCTTGTCCGCATTGAAGCAGCAGGGGCGAACAACGGTTCCACTCACCACTTTGGTGACCGACCATGCTGTACATAGTCAGTGGATTCATGCGGGTACCGACTTGTACTTCGTACCCTCTCACTATGTACGCGAAGGCTTGATTGCGCGAGGCACGCCCCCGGGAGCGATTGAGGTCACAGGAATTCCAGTGCGACCCTCCTTCCAGGTGATGCCGAATCGGCCGCAACTGCTTGCCAAGTATGGCCTCGATGAGCGCGTTCCGACCCTGTTGGTGATGGGCGGGGCCTACGGCGTACTTGGCGATATTGGTATTCTCTGCGAGGAAATCGCTCGCTGTAGCGAACGCCTGCAACTGCTCGTGGTAACCGGGCGCAATGACCGATTGCTACAGCAGGTTTCCATGATTGAAACCGAACCGCATATTCATATGCAAGTGTTCGGTTTTGTTCGCGAAATTCACGAACTGATGGCAGTGTCTGACCTTATGCTGACAAAAGCTGGCGGACTGACGGTGTCCGAGGCCGTCGCTCTGCAATTACCGATGCTGCTCTACCGTCCAATTCCCGGGCAGGAGATTCAAAACAGCGCCTATTTGGTGAAATCGGGCGTAGCTCGCTGGGCCAAGTCTCGGGACGAAGTCGTGGAACAAGTGCGGCAGTTGCTCTTCAATTCTCCCGAGACGCTCGAAATCATGCGCAAAAAGGCACTCAGCATTCGACGATTGGACGCAGCCGCCGTCATTGCCGACCGTCTGCAGGCACTGGCGCGGGGAAACACGGTCTACCCCTCGTCGCACTACGCGACCGTCACCGCGAAATCGTCTGGGGTGGCCCATTGAACGCCACCTCCAAACCTGCCAGCCGATTCTTCAAGCCGACCACAAAGCGGGAAGTTCGGGGAGGTTTCCGCGGAGACCTGTTTCAGCCCTACCTGCTTGGCATTTTTAGTGCCTTGGCGCTGTCTGAGTTCGTGCGCGGCGCCTTGACGTTCTCGGTGTTGCCCACCTATGGGACGGGCGTTCTCGGCATTCCGGTACAGTGGACAGCATTGGCCATCTCTTTGCAATACCTCGTCGACACCATTTTTCGCGCCCCGTTTGGTTGGATGATTGACCGAATTGGGCCCCGTTATCCGCTGCTGATGGGTTTCGCGGCGGCCATGGCGGGAGTCTTACTGGCGCTTCGGTCCGGAACCGCTACTCACCTCATTTTGGCCGCGATGCTCTTTGGCTTCGGGGTATCGCCCATGTGGCCCGCAGCGATGGCTGGCATCGCCCGCTCCATCGCGCCTGAGCGGCGAGCATCCTTTGTGGGTTATCTTTACATCTTCTGGCTCTGTGGCACCGGGCTCGGCCCAGTCACAGCAAACTTTCTCATCGCCCGCTCCTACACCGCCGCATTTCTCGCTCTTGCAGCCGCTGATGCTCTAGGCGCCGCCGTGGTTCTCATCTTTGTCCATCGGGCCCGCGACCGCAGCCGAGAGTTTGCTAAAGACGTGCCTGACGGACAAGCTCTCCTCCAAAGCGCGCACGGCGGTCATGCTCGCGAGGCGTCGCCGCGAGCGCGGTTGAAGGCCATTTGGCGCAATGTTCGCGATGCCAGCTACCTCTTCCCCGGTATGTTTGCTCAGACATTCGCCATTACGTCGCTGGTCCCCATTCTCTCGCTTTACGCCAAACTGGTGCTGCACTTATCTCCCACGCTGTACAGCAGTATCCTCGTCGGAGGTGGCCTCGTGACAACCGTCACCTTACTCCCGGCGGGAAAATTGGTCGACCACTTCGGCCCACGGCGCTTTCTTATCGGCGGTTTTGCTCTTGCCGCTGCCGCGCTCATCTTGTTTTCGTTCTACCACACCATCGCTTCGACGTTCCTGGTGGTGGCAATGATTGGCTTGGGCTATGGCATGGTGCTGCCGTCTTGGAATAAAACCGTGGACAGTAATATCGATCCCGATAAAAAAGCCACCCTCTGGGGCATTTTTATGACGGTGGAAGGCATTGGTTCCGCTGTGGGTCCATACATCGGCGGAACCGTTTGGGATGCCATCTCACCGCAAGCCCCGTTCTGGGTAGCAGGTAGTGTCATTCTCGGTATTTGTTTGCTCTATGCTCTCTTGCCGTCACACACAGGTCATGCGCGGTCGTACGACAAGCTGGTGTAAAACGGAAATTTTGCGGTCAACTCGCGCACGCGCTGACGCGCCTCTGCCTTCGCCGACTCCGTATGCTCAGGACGCAGCGTCAGGTCAAAAATTGCCGCAACTTCGCGCATGGCCTCTTCGTCAAAGCCCCGCGTGGTCACTGCCGGAGTGCCAACGCGAACGCCGCTGGTGACCATGGGGCTGGCGGGATCGAACGGAATAGCATTTTTATTGACGGTGATGCCAATCTCATCGAGTCGGCGTTCCGCCTCTTTGCCCGTCAACTCGCGCGAACGGACATCGATGAGAATGAGGTGGTTGTCGGTGCCACCAGAAACCAATTGCAAACCATGCGCCGAAAGAGTCTCCGCAAAAGACTTCGCATTTTTCACAATTTGTTCAGAGTACTGTTGGAATTCTGGCTTCAGCGCCTCCCCAAAGGCAACTGCCTTGGCGGCGATGACGTGCATCAAGGGACCACCCTGAACTCCTGGGAATATAGACTTGTCGACACCTTTGGCGAATTCCTCGGTGGTCAAAATCATGCCGCCGCGCGGGCCACGGAGGGTCTTGTGAGTCGTCGTGGTGACAAAGTGGGCGTGAGGCACAGGCGATGGGTGCACGCCGCTGGCCACCAACCCAGCAATGTGCGCCATGTCCACCATCAGATAGGCGCCGACTTCGTCGGCAATCGAGCGCATGGCTGCAAAGTCGATGATGCGCGGATAGGCACTCGCCCCCGCAACCAACATGCGCGGTCGGTGTTCCAGGGCTTTTTGCCGGACTTCGTCGTAGTCGATGACGTGTGTCGTGGGATGAACTCCATACGACACAAACTCATACAACTGCCCGGAGAAGTTGACCGGACTCCCGTGCGTCAAATGTCCGCCGTGGGCTAGGCTCATGCCGAGTACCTTGTCTCCCGGCTTGAGTACGGAAAAGTACACAGCCATGTTGGCCTGAGCGCCTGAGTGTGGCTGAACGTTGACATGCTCCGCACCAAACAGTTGCTTGGCTCGGTCGCGCGCCAAATTTTCAACCACATCGACATGCTCACAGCCGCCGTAATAGCGCCGTCCCGGATATCCTTCTGCATATTTGTTGGTCAACACGCTACCCATCGCCGCCATAACCGCTTCGCTGACGAAATTTTCCGACGCGATGAGCTCAATATTGTCCTGCTGACGCCGTAATTCTGCTTCCATCGCGACCGCTACGTCTGCATCCCACGCTGACAAATTCACCGGCATACCCCTCTCCCATGCAACTCAGACATTCCATCTGCGCTTTGCTTCCGCCTCATCGTACACTGCACGGGTCCCACCAATCAATGGGGGTCTCGTTTTGGCCATGACCACATGCGCTTCCCCGACCGCGTCCGTGTGTCCGCGGACCGGTACGGCCACACGGCGAAGGTGCATGCCAATCAGCGTGTCCCCGATGTCCATGCCCGCATCTGCAAGTACCGTTTCGACGAGACATGGGTCTTCCAACCGTTCATACGCTGCAGCCGCTACAGCACCTCCCGCTCCGGGTACGGGGATGGCCCTCACCTCTTGCCAACCGCGCTCGCGAGCAAGATGTCGTTCCACGACCAAGGCTCGGTTTAAATGCTCACAGCACTGGAAGACCACATGACAACCAAACTCTTGCCCCGCTGTTTCGAGCACGGTCTGCACCACGAGGCGCCCGAGCGCCAGAGACGTGGCCGTGCCAATATGCTGACCGATGATTTCGCTCGTCGACGCTCCGAGTACGAATACATCGCCCGGCCGCAGCGGAGCTTCGGTTCGGAGATGACGCAACAAGTCCCGCACTGTGCTCGCCACGTCTTGAAAGTGTTGTTCATCCGCCATCATTTTGCCCCTCCGTCTCGAGTCCATCGTCCTCCCCATGTTCGCCCGGCCGCGGCGGCTCGTTGCCAGCGTCCGAAACGGACTGCTCAGGGACATCTGCCACCTCTGCCGACAGTCGGCTGAGCATCTGCTCAATGCTCCCCTCCAGCGCTTTTGCACAGAGTTCGTAGCGGTCGTCCGAGAACCCGAACGGATCCGCCAAATCATACTGCCGAATCTCACGCAGCGGCTCGTCTGGCGCAGCCCCTGCCGCGAAAGCGCCGAGCACGTGCACCTTATGCGCCATATGGGGAAAGCGGCGCACCACTTCGGAGCGGTGAGCCGCGGTCATCGTCAGAACAATGTCAGCAGACGCCAGCATCTCTTCATCCACGGGGCGCGAACTATGAGCGTTTAAGACCACGTGGCGACGGACGAGCGCGTTGACCGCCGGAGCAGACATCGGCATGCCAGGTGCCGCATGCAATCCGGCGGACGCAACCTGCCAGGAAAGCCCGCGTTCCGCCAACTGGTGCCTCGCAATGTGTTCCGCCATCGGACTGCGGCAAGTATTTCCAGTGCACACGAAAAGAATCCGCACGACAGGTCACCTCCTTTCCTGAGGTTGCGGAAACCGCTGAAATGTTGCCTCTATGCACATTGTATCCTCATCGAACCACTCTACTCAAACAAAAAACGCAAACCGAGCGCAATCAGGATGGCGGCTCCTATCCACTCGCCCACTTTTCCCGACACACTGGTAAACCGCTTGCCGATGATGAGCCCCAGACCCGTCAAGAGCGCACCCGCCAATCCAAAACTGACCGCGGACACCACGCCGTAGGCGGCGCTTCGCAGGCCTAGTGTAAAGCCGATGGACATGGCATCGACGGACACGCCCGCGGCAAACGTCAACATGGCCAGCGTACTCCGGACCGTGCGATTGCCGGACGACGGTTCCGCTCGCCAAGAGACGAGCAACATGTGCAGTCCGAGGCCAATCAGCACCACTGCTCCAAAACCGTTGGCAAAGCGGCCGATCCGGTCTTCAATCCACACCCCAATAACCAGTCCGATGAGTGTCAGCAACACGTGGAAGACGCCTATCCAGAAGCACAGCTGCAACGCTTCCTTGCGCCGTATGCCGGCAAGCCCGATGCCAATGGATAACGAAAACGCATCCATCCCCAGCGCCAGAGCCATCATGACAATCTCGAACAGGTCGTGTAGATGGTTGCCCACTCCACATCCCCCTCAGGCCGTAAAAGCGCCGCGCCGCGAGCTGGCACGCAGAAGGACGACCTGTTAAGGAACTTATGCGGGAATGCGGACAAAGATGATGTCAGCGCTCTGGGATGTCAAAAATGCGGCCTTCGGACGCTTTCATCAGCCGATTCGTGAGCGCGAGACTCCACTCCTGTCCAGCCGGTACTCCGACGACATAAATCGCGTCCACGCGATGGCGGTCGGCCTCGCGGAGCGACGCATAGAGGGCCTGAGCCAAAGCCGGTGCGTACGTATCCCAGTCATTTCCATCCAATGCGTTCGTCCAGACCGGGGCGATGGTCGACTCAGCCCGCAGAACGAGGGCACGCGGACCAATCAGCGCCACGCGGTGATGATGGACGGACTGCATCGTGGCCGCCATGGCTTGAACCATCTTGTCAGCAGGGCCAGACCATACGAAGACCGGAGCATCCGGCGCATAGTGCCGGTACTTCATGCCGGGCGCGAGCGGCGCTGACGCATCTCTGGCATCGCCGTGCGTAGGGCCAGTGGAAAGGAGCGGATCGACCCGGATGTCAAGGCCTAACGTTCGCTCGAGGGCCGCGACGGAAATGGCGCCCGGACGGTAGACGGTGGCGCCCGTTGCGTCCAGTCGCAGAACTGTCGACTCAATGCCGACGGCGCATGGGCCGCCATCGACGAGGGCGTCGAGGGCTGGCGCCAAGTCCAGGGCGACATCGGCAGCATGAGTGGGACTCGGTCGACCCGAAAGATTGGCACTCGGCGCGGCCACAGGTACGCCCGCTTGGCGAATGAGTTCGAGCGCAACCGGATGATTCGGCATGCGCACGCCGACAAGCGGCTGCCGCT
This sequence comes from Alicyclobacillus sp. SP_1, assembly GCF_024706985.1. Taxonomy (GTDB): domain Bacteria; phylum Bacillota; class Bacilli; order Alicyclobacillales; family Alicyclobacillaceae; genus Alicyclobacillus_I. The sequence goes on from NZ_JAMCCX010000022.1 coordinate 42,736, forward strand.
GATAGACGTTCACTGCGATGCGCGCGCTCGGCGCCAAAAGCAGCGTGAGCGGGCCTGGCCAGAACTGCGCCATGGCCTCCCGGACCTCGGCCGTCAGCGCCTCTCTCTGCACCACTTGCTCCAACATCTCCAGACTCGACACGTGAACAATCAGCGGATTGTCGGACGGCCTGCCTTTCGCCGCAAAGATACGCTCCACAGCCGCCGCATCGAAAGCACTCCCGCCGAGGCCATAGACGGTTTCCGTCGGAAACGCAACAAGGCGCCCGGACCGCAGCCATGCCGCCGGACGCTCGAGATGATGTTGCCAGCCCTCTACTGCCCAGTTGACCGTGTACTCTTCCACCCTCCCGTGCCCCCTTGGTCAGGGTCGATCCCGCCGTCAGGCGTGGGTAGGGAACTTTGGCGGATCGACCTTATTTTTAATGGTGTGCCACAACTCTTCCCCATAATCGAGGGCTGCGATGCGCACCTGCACTTTTTCCATCTTGCCGTTTGGACCCATCATCCGCAAGACTTCAAGCGGAGGTATGTCTGGAAAACTTCCGGTGTTGGGAACGGCGTCACCTTCTGCGATGTCGACGAAGCAGAGAGGCGGAAACAACACGCACCACCAATTCGCTCCTTGTCCTTTGCCGAGAATGATGCGAAGGGCCTCGTAGCGACCGGCCGGATATATTTGATTGCCGTAAATTTTAGTAGGAAAGTGTACTTTAGCGACAGCGGTTTGAACGCCGTAGTGGAAGCCGTGCTCGCGCACGACGTGCAAAGCGATGCTTTGCAACTCTGCCACATGCGATTCGACAATGTCGCGCGCTTCGGTGGATGAGGTGACTCCGTGCATCCACTGTCCAACCTGTAACACGATGGCGTTGCGGACTTCGCGCTTAAGCTGTTGGTCGGCGGGACTGTCACTATTGGCGATGATGCGCAGACGCAACGCTTCCTTGGGGATGGGCGCGTTGTGGGGAACCGCCGGATTAAACGGTGCTGCGTGCAACTGCCCGGTCGAACTCATCCACAATCTCGCTCCTGTGCAAACACACGCCACCACCGCCACGAGTATCAACATCCGTCTCCACATCACACCGCGCCTCCTATCGTCTCTAGCAAAAGCATCGCCAGAAAACGATAGATTTATTCAAAGGCGCGGGCGCACAATAGAAACAACGCGGTCCACTTGGCGCAGGTCCTGGGACACGGAGACATGGTAGTCGCGAAACTGTTGGTTCTCGGCGAATAAGGCGGCCACTGCGGCAGCTTGTCCGGCGCCAACCTCCAGAAACACTGCGGCAGGCCCTTGCTGCGGCAGCCAAGCAGGACTCAGTCGCGCGATTTCGCGATAAAAGTGCAGGCCATCAGCATGACCATCAAGCGCTAGTCGCGGTTCAAAGTCGCGCACTGAAGGTTCCAATTGGTCCAACTCCGCGGTGGGAATGTAAGGCGGATTGGACAACAGCACGTCGAAGCGGCGTTCTTGTTCCAGAGCCGTATGGACGGGTGCCGGGGCGGACGCATCACGGGAAGGGGTGACTGGGCTTTCGAGGTGTGCCAGGCCATCGACGAGGCGAAACGTCACATTGGCGCAAAGTCGCTTCGCGTTGCTGGCGGCGACTTCGAGCGCGCCGGGCGACACATCCCATCCCTCGACCTTTGCCCGCGGACAGAAGAGCGCCACGCTGATGGCCATGCAGCCGCTGCCACAACCGAGATCGACCAGAGAGGCCGTGGGATGATGCACGGAGACGAAGTCCACGGCGGCCTGAACGAGCCACTCCGTGTCTGGCCGCGGAATCAGGCAGCGCGGGTCTACGGAAAACAGATGCCCGAAAAATTCGGCCTGGCCTGTGATGTAAGCGACCGGCTCGAAACGCATGCGACGTGCAGCCAAATCATCGATGTGCTGGACCTCATCCGCAGAAACAGTCTGCTGGAAACGAAGTGGCAGTTGGCTTCGGTCGCCTCCCACGGCAAAAGCGACGAGTTCCATGGCTTCTCGCCGCGCCTGTTGCTCGCGCTCTGGGCGAGGCCAGTCGGCATAGAGGGAACTCCCCAGAAAGTGGGCCGTTACGCGCTGCACCACCTGGGCAATGGTCGATCCGTTGCAGAGCACACGGTCATCGTGCCCGCCCCTTGCCTCCTGCGAATCTCCGCTACCTGACGCCATCACGCCTCCATCGCTTCCGACAAACGCTCCGTCTGGTCGGCCACGATGAGATGTTGGACAATCTCGTCTAAATCTCCGGCCAAAACGGCATCGAGCCGATGGAGGGTAAGCCCAATGCGGTGGTCCGTGACTCGGCTCTGCGGGAAATTGTAGGTGCGGATGCGCTCGCTGCGATCTCCCGTGCCGACCTGACTTTTGCGAGCTGCTGCCTGTTCTTCCTGTTGCTCCGCCTGATACTTTTCAAAGAGGCGGGCCCGAAGCACTCGCATCGCCTTGTCGCGGTTTTTCAACTGCGACTTCTCGTCCTGGCAGGACACCACGAGACCTGTGGGCAGATGGGTGATGCGGACAGCAGACTGGGTGGTGTTGACGCTTTGCCCGCCTGGCCCAGTCGAGCAAAACGTGTCAATGCGCAGATCCTTCTCATGCACCTCGACCTGTACATCCTCCACTTCGGGCAGCACGGCCACGGTTGCCGTAGACGTATGAATGCGCCCTCCCGACTCGGTCGTCGGCACGCGCTGAACGCGATGTGCGCCACTCTCGTATTTCAATTTGCTGTAAGCACCTTTGCCGAGAATCGACAGCGTGGCATCTCGAAAACCACCGATGTCTGTGTAACTGGCATCGATGAGTTCTGTCTTCCATCCATTCGCCTCAGCGTAGCGCGTGTACATGCGTAGAAGGTCTCCGGCAAACAGGGCCGCCTCTTCCCCGCCCGCCGCTGCACGGACTTCAAGGAACACGTTCTTGTCATCGTTCGGATCCTTTGGCAACAACAACACCTGGAGCCGATTGCCGTACTCCTCCAACCGGCGAGAGACTTCGTCCACTTCCTGTTTCACCATCTCACGCATCTCATCATCGAGCTTCTCGCTCAACATCGCCTTTGTCTCCTCGAGTTGGCGCTCTGCCTCTCGGTAAAGACGGTAAGTTGTGACGGTCTCTTCTAAATCCGACTGTTCTTTGGCGTACGTTCGCAGTTTCGTTGGATTCCCAGAAATGTCCGGGTTACAGAGCCACTCACTGAGCTGCTCATACCGCTTTTCCATAGACTCTAGTTTGTCAAACACGGCAATTCCTCCTTCCGTTCAAAATCGTCCGCAAAACGCGCCATGCATCGACACCAGCACGCATCCACCGACATGAGTCCCGTCAACATGAACCTACATGAATAACCTCGAAAAGAGCCATTACAGGCGCGCAGCACAATCGTGCCTGGGGTGACCATAAAAATGGCACCCCTGCAACCAGAAATGGCTCTTCTCGAGGAAAGCGAACTACTGAGCTGTCTGAGTTTGAATTCCGTACTTTTTGTTGAAACGGTCGACGCGTCCGCCCACATCTATCAGCTTTTGCTTTCCTGTATAGAACGGGTGGCATTTCGAACAAATTTCAACGCGAAGATTGCCCTTCACCGAACCGGTCTCAAACGTCTCTCCGCACGCACAGGTAACCGTCACCTTTTGATAATTCGGATGTCCCTCTGATTTCATGCCGTTCACCTCTCTCAAAAACCACTTTGTAGACACTGCGCTCTATACTAGCACACTGATTACAATTTGTCACGCCCATGCGCGCGTGAAAAAATATTGCAATTTCTCCTCTCTCAGGAAAAGTACGTTTTTCTCTCATTTCCTCATTCAATCGCACCATTTCGCATTTGACCATTTCGCGTCC
>NZ_JAMCCX010000023.1 GCF_024706985.1 Alicyclobacillus sp. SP_1
GCTCTACTCCACATCAAGCCCACTTTTTTTTTTGAGCCATTCGAGTTGGGTCGAGAGTTTCCCAATCTTCGAATAGAGTTCTTCGGTTTCCTTTTCATGCTGCTTTTTCAAGACGGTCGTGCTCTTCTTCTCCTCATCCTCAAATACCGAGGCAAGATTTTCAAGAGCAGTCTTTTTCCATTTATGGAGCATGGTAAAATGAATGCCGTACTCTGATGAAATCTGGCTGACCGTTTTTTCCTCTTTCAAAAGTTCCACAACGACCTGTGCTTTGAATGCTGCCGTGTAATGTTTTCTCATATGCCGATTATAGCTTACATGACCCCTTTCAACTTGTCTGAATTCCTGGATCCACTATACTGCCGATGGGTACGACATGCCAATCCCCCAAGGTCAAGCCTTCGAATCGCCCACGTTCTCTGTCGCAGGGCGAGAGCGGCGGAGCCTCCGCCTCTCGCTTTACTCCGTTTTCTCCAACGCATCTCCGACGTGCACCGTCGCAGGAAGAATCGACGCGCCAAAGAGAACGGCCTGTTGGGTCCACCAAGCTTCCGGAAACGAGCGATCCGTTCGGCCGTACTCGTCGAGCGCATTCAGGAGCGCCTCGCGTTCGGTGCTTCGGATGCCGGAGAGGACGAGGAAGCGGGCGAGGGCGTCTGCTATCGTCCGGGGAGGGAGAGGGGGATCGACCAACGCTAGCAGGCGACAAGCTTCCGCGACGGCCACAGCATCCACCCACAGTTTTCGAGCATCGACTTCCGAGGCTTGAAGCTCTCGGGCCAGGTCGTCGGCGTGCGGTCCATCCAGCAGAAAGTCGACGATGAGGTCTGCGGTGAGAACTTTGTCGCTCATTCGAAGTCGCCCCCATCCGTGAACCCATCGACAGACGCATCGCGATATGTCCGATAGGCGACTTCGGTTTCTGCTGCATCGTCGTCTGCCGGACGAAGCATCCCACGCACCGAGGACACTTCAATCGCTTTCATATTCTCAATATAGATGCGACCGGACGCGTCGGAGCGAAACGCGATCCGGTCGTTCGGTTCGCATCCGAGCGCCTGACGCACGTCTTGCGGTAGGGTCAGCTGATATCGAGGAGAAACACGCGCGATCGACAACATAGACTTCGCCTCCAAACGTTAAAATGCATGTCACGAGGAAGTATAACATACACAAGATGAAACGAGAGACGGTCCAAAGCATGATGTCAGAAAAGTTTGAACAGTCAACATTACTAGCGATACGCATACATTATCGCTACTTAATGAGAACCTTTTTATGGGCGGAATGGAGGGTTCTTTTGGTCAAGTTTTGAGTATATTCAAGAGCACTTACCTTCTTTCGGAGGCGTACTCATCGGCGGTTGACCGCATGTCTCAAAGATGCTTACGAACGACCTTGGGTTGCACCTTCGAAACGATGCTGCCTTCTGCCATGATGCAGCTAAACGTCCCTGTGTCAGCAAATGCGATGAGATACGCAGAAGTACTACGTGTCTGCGGATCGCAGAATGAGAAGAAGCGTTGAGCGTGGATGTCTTCTGGTGGCGTGGACGTGTTCATTCAAAGAGTACGCAAGGTTCCTTTACTTCTTTCACCCTGACCCAGTACACTACCCTTCATGGGGGTGGCAAGGCTCTGGGATGGAGGAAGGTTCAAGACCGGAATACGTCCGTCTTCAGGACAAGAGGAGGATGCTGCATGGTGTTGTCTACGGGAATGTCTCGAAAGTTGGATAGTTTAGGAAGACTCGTACTACCCATCGAGTTGCGACGGACGTTGCAGATCGAAAACGGGGATTCGATTGAATTTTTCACCGACCAGGACCATCTTGTGCTGCGCAGATACACCGTGGGTTGTCTGTTTTGCGAAACGTACCACCTGGACACCGAAGGGGCTCGGTGGTACAAAGGCGCGTACCTTTGCCCCCATTGCCGGGAAGCGTTGAAAGCACTGGCCGAGGCGCATCCATCGTCTGCGAAGGCATGACCCATGCCACAAAAAAACCGCCGAAAGCCTTGCGGCCGTCGGCGGATGGGCTCGGCTCAGTGCACGAGCTTGTTTTGAATCGCTTTGGCCTCTTTTTCACTAAGGCCCGTCATGTCAACCACTTCGGCGAGGCTGGCTCCTTTGCGAAACATCCGCTCGGCAACCGTGGCCAACCCCTCCAGACGTCCTTCTTGACGCCCCTCTTGACGTCCTTCTTGACGTCCTTCTTGACGTCCTTCTTGACGCCCTTCTTGACGCCCTTCTTGACGCCCCTCTTGATACAGTTCTTCCGCAATTCTCGACACGCGTCTCAACTCCTTTTGCAACCGGATTCTTTGTTCAGCACTCAAAGAGTGTTCACCTAGCGCCAGCATGGTTCCGACGACGAGCTCGCGCTCCGTCTCGTCGGGCACCTGCGGGGTGAGCCGCAGTACGCGCTCCAATGCCTGAGGCTGGTTCCCGACGTGCATAGACAGCGCCAGAGCCAATCGCATTCGGTCACCCGGCTCCCATTGCCCCATGGTGAGGTGTTGTTCCACCTCGTCAAGGGCCACGTCGCCTTGTAGGGTCGACAGATACACATTTTCTACGCGGTACAAAGCGGTGCCGATGTCCAATTCTGACGGTGCATCCGTCACGTTCGAGTGATACAGCACCACCGTTCGGATAGTGGTCTCATACTGCCGCGCTAACCGAACATCGTATTCTAAGAACCGATACAGCGTCGATTCTCGGTTGCTTTGAAACTCTAAGTGAAAGATGGACCCATCCGTTCTTCGCCACGAGCGGTCCATGCGAAGCGTATTCGCTGGCAACTCGGTTGGCAGGAACTCTGCTAGCTCCACGTCATAGACGCCAAGCACTTCCAAAGCGCCGCCTGACAACGCGTGCGTTAAAGCTTTCATGAGCGTATCTTGTCCAGCCATTCGTACACTCCTTTGAGAGTAGTATAAGCCATTGCGTCAACTTCGACCATCCCCATCACACCGACACCTCGAGCAACGCATCGACGGCCGCGTCGCTACGCATCCAACCGCGCCTCGCTTCAAAGAACGTGCGGTGATGCAAAATCGTCCCATCCGCCAGCAGCGTGTGCAGCAGCATCATGACGGTGGTGGCTGCCATGAGGTTGGTCATCAGGCGCTGTGGGTTGGATACCGAGACCTCGCCGCAACGGACGTCGGTCGGCAGCTGGTCTTCCTCGATGAGGTCGGGGAAGACTTCGCCGGGGAACGGCAACACGGTCTGACCGTGACGACGCACACCGACGACGACTTGACCTTCCCAACCGCTGTTTTTCAGGTGCGCCAGTTGGTATCGGTCCAGGTGCTCCGGATGCTCCGGCATCGCGACCGCACTGTTCCCGCTGTCGATGTAGACGACGTCGGATTGTCGGTTCAACTGCTCGTGCAAGATGCGCCGTGTGCTGCCGTTGTCGACGCACGCGACGACGACGCTCTCCGGTTCGAACAAGCCTACCTCTGAGACGGGGGTTTCGTTGGTCACATAGTGCGGATACGCCGCAATCGACAAGCCGTAGGCTCGGGCGTAGCGTTCCGCGAGGACCGTCGCTTTCTTTTTCCCCACGTCGTGCGGCAAGAAGTACTGGCGCAAGAGATTCTTCTCTTCCACCGTATCGCCGTCCACGAGCAGGACGTCCGGAACGGACGCCCCTTGCTCTTTCAGGCTATAGAGAAGACGTGCCATCTGCTGCAACACGTAGCCTCCGGTGCCTCCGACGCCGATCAAGACGACGTTCTGCAACTGTCTTCGGTCGAGGACGTGCACGGGTTTGCTCATCGGGCCTCCTCCGTCTTCTTGAGGAAGTCTGTGTCAACCAGCGTCGATAAGTCGCCGTCGAAGAGGACCTCGGGAGCGAGCGGCCGGAAGTGACCACCGCAGGACATCCGAAACAGCAGATCCGGACGGTCCTTGTCACAGCGGCCGAGCACACCGTAGAGCCCCGTTCGCACCTCGTCCGCATCGTCCGTGCTGCTGAAGAACGCAGGCAATCGGCCGTGACTGTGGATGTGCGCGACGACAAAGAAGTCTTCGTGTTCCAACACCCCGCGACCGACGACGGAGACTGCGTTGGCATGCTGCTCGGGCCAGAGAACGGCAAATCCGCTTCGCCGATCATAGACCACGTACGCAAGATGCTCGACGTCCGGTTCTGCGTGACAGCGCGCGACGATGTCTCTTAAGCACGCGTAAGGCATCTTCGGGAGGTTCGCTTGAAACGCTGAGTCGGGTTCAAGCGTTCCCTGACCGCGCAGCGGGACTTGAAAGCGTCCCGTCTGCGTCTGCCGAATTTCCCACGTCGTACCGTGTGCGTCGAGATAGTGGTACACCGGTGGCACAGGATCGCTCGGTGGGGTCCGAAAGACCGTGAGCGGACGATCCGTTCCTTTTTTGTGCGCTTTGAGAACCGGCACGATGTGGCCGTTCTCTGCGTCATACACCAGTTCGCACCGTTCTTTCGTCAGCTCGGGAAACTGCTCTGCCAACCAGGCACGCACCGCTTCAAGCTTCATGGTACGACTCGGTACGTCCAGGCGATGCCCCGCATAGTAGACGACACGGTCGATCTCGTAGACGTCCGGTTCGGGTTCTTCTTTCGATGCAGCGGGTGCCGTGGTTTTCGTTTTTTTCTTCGATGCCGTTGGTTCGTCGCTCTTGAAAGCTTTCGCTTCTTCCTCAGGCAAAAGGTCAAAGATGGACATCTGGTCTTGGTGTTCGAGTGTCATCGTTTCATCGCTCCTTGGCGTGTTTTCTGTGCAGCGTGTGACCTTAAACACGGTATTGCCCGTGCCATTCCACCACCGTCGAGGAGAGTGGGATGAGCCACTCTGATCGGACCCCGTGCTCTGCTTCGACGGCTTCTAGAAACGCTGGGTAGTCTCGGTAAGGCGAGTTTTGAGAATGCCCTACGCCAAACAAGTCCCGGTTGTTCGGGGTTTGCAAAAACCCAAACAACATCTTTTCTTGAACGTCGTCGAGAGCGCACGTCGTCTCGTGCAACCCACTCCAACACACCGCCCCCGACGGATACACATTGGAGAACGGATAGCGATAGAGCGCGGTCGTTCCTCGCACGGTATCGTCAAGGGCAACGGCGAGTCGACCCTGGAGCACCCGTTGCGTCGTTTCTTCCCACACCACTTGGTAGACGAGCGTGGGATAGCGAAGGCAGTAGACGCGCTCTTGATACAGCGTGGGATAGTCGAAGGACGGCACATACGCTGTCACCGCATGTCGGAGGCTCGACGACGACTCCAGCGTGTCGAGCGCCAGGACGCGTTCCGGTAGACTGGTCAGACGCGTACGGCGCAGATCCACCTGCTTGAGTTGTTCGAGGATGAGCGATCGGTCCAGCAGTTTGAGCAGTTCCTGGATTCCCACCGTCTTATAGTGATGGACGCCGTTCTCCACAATCTCCAGTTGAGGCATCGCTTTCGGCGTCATCCGCAACGTCAGAGAATCCCCGCAAGCGTCGCCATGCACGTGCATCTGCAACGTGTTCATAGTAGTTTTCAACCTCCCAAATCGCGATAAGCGACATCCAGGCATCCATCAGAACGTCGTCGGTGGGTTCCGCAATGGCCCACCCAAAGCCTGAGGCATCGTCCTGTGTGTACCATGCGTCGTCCGTGGACTGACGGATCCAAAACAGAAAGTGTTGCCACGTGTCGAGCGTCTTTGGATCGGAACTCGAGAACCAGACAAAACACCACGTTTCTGCCTTGGTCCAGTCTCCGCGAAGGCGTCTGAGATCCTCCCACATCTCCACGTTTTCGGTGTGATCAAAATGCAGCTCTGCCTGCAAATCGACGCCGATGAGTTCCAGCAGCGTCTCCAGTTGCCCGGCATAAATCGACGCTCCATCGCCCCCGTTCCAATCCACGCCGTACGGCCAACCGCAGGTGTCGAGGGCATGTTTCGCTCCGGTGCGCCACAACACATCGCGCAAGCACAGCAGGTGCAGTAAGGAGGCTTCCAGGTGATATCGTTCCTCGTCGTCCATTACAGAAACTCCTCTCCGAGGCTGGGATCACAGCGAGCAGGCAGTCGAGACACGGCCGCTAAAAACTCAGACCATGCCTCCTCGTCCGCCTGAAACTGGGTTTGTACGGTGGCCGCATCCTCTTCCTCATCGGACAGCAGACGCCAGGCCGCACGAAAGGCATCGGTGGATAGGTTCCATAAGTCGTCGTTGGTGAACTCTTGAGAACGTACGTGCTCTAGGAGGGTTTTCCCTGCTTGGAGGAATTCGAGGTAGGTAGGGTCCGGGTCCGGCATCGCGCGTAACGCCTGCACGAGTCGATCCCAGTGAAGGTGAAGAAGACGTTCCATCGCTGTCGCTCCTTGTTCCTTCCCTGCAGCACGGAGGAAGGAAAACATTCCCGCCGTGCTCGGGTTAAACCGATTCAAAGGATTCCCTGCGGTCTATGCAAGCGACGATGTTTCGCCGGGTGAGCACATCATGCACGAACAAGCGTCCTTTTTGCGTCCACTCCGTTTGCAGTTGTATGCCGCGTTCTCCGCTGGAACGAGTGTACTGGACGGTGTGGGAGTGCGTGTAGCCCAGATGTTGATAGCGGGCATAGAGTACCCACTGACCGTTGATTTTGTACTGGACGCCCGCATCGTGCAGAATGAGATTGAGCCGTTTGCCGGAGAGTCCATAGTCCTTCGCGATCTGCGTGATGCAGACGGTGTCTTGGGACGCCAGAATCTGATCCACATAAGTCAACTTAGGCGCTGCTTCGGCCAGACACTGCTCCAAAGCGAGCTTGTCCGCTTCGAGTTGCTCGTTTCTCTCGACTTGCATAACCAAAGCTTTCAGCGCTTCCAGATACGTTTTCGGCAAGAGTGCGGAACCGTTCCCGTTCGTAGGTAGAAGTTCTTGTCGCATTCGGTCGAATTCCGCAATATAAGCCTCTTTGAATCTCATCGCATCTTGACCGGTGTAGCCCATGACCAATAAGGTGAATCCTTGCTCCGTCATGAGAAACTTAGGCATAACCCGGTGTTGTAGGTTGGTGTAGGAGGACTCCACGAAATGGTGGAGTCGAAATTCGACACTGCATCCAAGATCTCGAAGGTCTTGTAAGACTCTGTCGTGACGTTTCCCAAACACGTCGGCGACCGTCAGACTGTCTGTGACCGGTCGGTCGTTGGCTACGAACACGAGTTTCTTGTCCATGAGGCACCCTCCCGTGGTTTGGTGTGACGTACACTCCCCCACGGACCACGCCGGGGAGTGTTTCGGACCCGGCGTGACGGGTATCGATAGGACCTGTTGTTTTTTGGGTTAGTCTTCGTGCGGCAGCAAAAGCGTGATGACCGGTTCGAGGTCATCGCCCGGTCCGATCACGGCTTTGAGTAGCACGTCCACCGCTCGATGACCGCGCTGTACGCGCAGCGGATACTGGAACGTGTGGCCGTTGATGCGCCTTGCATACCACGCAAAGAGCGTCAACGCGTCCCACAACCGTCCGGTCACGGACTGACCGAGCCGTTCGTCGGCTTCGCTTGGGACGAAGACCTCCTCGTAGAGGGCTTTCGTGAGCGCCACCGGATAGCGTATCCTCGCTTCTTTGGAAAGCTCCGTGACGTCCACCAAGACGCCATCGTCCAAGGCTTGGGCTCGGGTATACACCGAGAGATACTCCATGTTGTTCACTCCTTCACGCCGATTGCTGTTCGGCTTGACGCATGGGCGATAACAGCCCAAGCACGGTTCCCTCTTCCTGAGTCCCAGGTTGCAGGACGATCGGTTGATTCGGTCCGTTCAGTTTCCACGAGACCGTCTCGCCGGGGCATTGTTTCAGGAACTGCGTTAAGAGCTTTGCATTGAGCAACAGCCGGTATGTTGGAGGTTCGGTGCACTCCGCATACGATACCTTGTCGACGCCGCTGCCAAACTGTTGGGAGCGAGAAGAGATGCGCACGCCGTCCGCTTCAAAGTCGAATTCGACTTTGGTGTACGTCTCGTCGGAAAAGACGGCGACGCCCTCGACGGCTTGCAACAACTCGACCCGATTCAGGCGCAGTTCGTGCGAAGCTCCTTGTGGCAGAATCCGCGACGTGTCGGGATACGTACCATCAAGCGCACGCATCACAGACCGATGCGCGTCGTCGTCCCAGGATACGGTGAGGGCGGACGGGCCGAATTCCAGTGAGACCCTTTCTTCCGCATCGTCCGGTAGGTGTTTGGCCAACGTGTCGAGCAGTTTGGCAGGCAGGACCCGGTCCACTCTGTCGGCATCGGTGTCTACGGGCAACGATACGGTCGATAACCGCATGCCATCGGTTGCCGTCGCAAAGAGCACAGAGCCATCGAGTTGAAACCGAACGCCCGTCAGAATGGGACGCGTCTCCTGGTCGGATGCCGCATAGGCGACCATGCTGATGAGCCGCTTTAAACGTCGAGCATCCATAGAGACCGTCGTCTGCATCGCTGCTTGATTGCCGAACGCGACAAAGAGCGTTGGATCGCAGCCGGAGAGACGAAGTTCGCGTTTCCCCGTGGTGACCAAGAGGTCCCAGTGTTCCGATGCCAGCGTCAGCGACGCCAAGCTCCGCCCGACGACGTCGTGCAGCATGCGGTAGGGGACACACACCTCACCGTCCTCCACGATGTGGACGTCGGATTCCATCACGCGTTCCCATAAGGTGACGCGGGTCGTGGCATCCGGATTCGTGGCCAAGAGATCGACGCGTGCTTGCGCTTGGTCGACCACAAGGCGGACGTTTTGGTGGCCTCTCGTGGAGTTTGGCACGACGTTCGGTCCAATCTCACGCAGCGCTTTCATCAAGGCATCCCGTTGCACGGTGAGTTTCATTTGGCATTCGCTCCTTTTTGGACCCACACCGCCGTGCAGGTCTGTTGAGTACAGAACCTGCGGCGGCAGGGAGAGCGATCTCATTCCACGTGTTTTAAGGAGGCACGTTCATCACACGCCCGGAAGTGACGTTCCATACGTTCCGTGAACGCTCGCTCCCACGTCTCATGGTCTTTCCAAGCTGACCAAATCCAATCGAGACAATGTTGGCGGTAGGTTTGCCATTCCCTTTCGGAGAGATGCGGCGGTCGCACCCAAGGCTTCGACAAAAACCCGAGTCGCTTCAAGTCTTCTGGAGAAAGCGATTCGGCAGGATGTCTTTTTCTTGTTTTGCCCGCTGGATACAAGCGTTCTTTCGCTTGTGCAAACGAAAGTTCGTGCAACGTCGCGTAGAATTGAATCACTCCGCCATGCGCACCACAGCGGTGACAATAGTACGCATCTTTGCTGGCACTCAAATAAAGGTGCCAATGCCTAGCATCGTCATGGCAAAAAGGACAGTGACTGCGATATTCCGAGGCACGTGACGTGCGACGGAGCGGCAGCTGTGCGGCTTGTGCAACGTCCAAAATATGAGCCAACGTCCTCATCCCACGTCACATCTCCTTTCCCATCGACGCCGTTTTCAGGCCGTCGAAGGATGGTTTTCCGAGAGTTCCGGAAGCACGTCACCAACACGAACATCTTGAAATTCTGTCCGCCACCGACCGTCGCCATCGCAGAGTGCGAAAAGCATCCAAGTCATGGCTTCATCGAATTCTTGCAGGTTGGTCATGTCGTTTCCTCCTCCTTGGTAAGAGGCCAGAAAACACAAAAAAGCGAACACCAAAATGCCCCTCGACTTCCCCATGGGAAATCCTCGAGACGCTTTTGCGTTCGCTTTTCATGAGCAGGCCAAAAAGAACCTGCGGTATGGTGTTTTCCAGCCTACTCGGCTTGGGTCTTTCGGCAGTTCGAAAAGCCTGCCAGCATGAGCACAGCGGGTCACTGCGCGAAGTGTATCACATCTGCGCCTGGACACTTTAATTTACCAGACTGCTGCGCAGAAGGCCATAGTGTAAGCAGTTTTACGTCTGCTCCGTGCCTGGGTACTGCTTTAACCCGAAGCTGGCACGTCAGGGTACAGGTGGTGCTTGGGAACCCAGGGACAACGACGGTGAGAGGCGACCTACGACGTCTATCAAGGTGTCGCTACGGAGTAGCCCTTGATGCATCCACAACTCGTCACGGAGTGACTCAGGCGCTGGGATGGAAAAAGTGTTGTACAACGTCATCATACTCCCTTCAAACCTAGAAAACAAGCCTACTCTCTCCCATCCATGGAACAAAGCGGTGGGCGTTCTTGAGAACGCTCGACCCGGCGGAGAAAGGGGCTCCAAAGCGGATTGTGCGAAACCCCAAAAGTCCTGAAGGCGCATCCAGAGCGCACAGAACGCAGGTACTTCCCACGAAACGCCCCCCGTTCCCATCCGCGTTCGAAACGAAAAAAGACCACCCCCTAGAGGAGTGGTCTTCAGTATGGCTCGGTGAGACACGATGATGGGCACCGAGGTTCAAAGCGCAAACAGCAGCAGTTGATCGTCGCTGACGCCTTGTTTTTTGAGCACTTTCTTGGCTTGACTTGGCAAGCGTTTCTTCCACTCGCCGAGCGTCACCGCTTCGGTCACCCTCGTGTCTTGAGGTAGGACCGCTTCAACCAGCACCGCTGGCGCTTGCGGCACGGGCTCTGCCAGCATCACGGCATCGACCACGCCCGCCAGTCGCTTCGTCTCCTGACCCAAGCGCTGCATGGCTCGTCCGATCTCGACTTGAAACTCTGCTTCCGCGAGCATCGTGACGCCCTGCGGAATGTCTTTGTCGGCCATGGCCATCCACTGACTCGATAAGTCTGCGACGTCGCAAAGACAATGGGCAATGGCGTAAGTTGAAGCCGATTGGCCATCCGTCGCCGTGAAGGCGGCCACTTCCGAGCGATCCAGGCGACCTTCGAGCAGCATCGCATGGGAGCGCTTGGCGAGCATCCGAGACAACTGAGCCATCTCGTAGGTGCCTTGGTACACGTAGTAGAACACCTTGCACTGGCGATGTTGGCCAATGCGCCAGGCGCGTCGTGCCGCTTGACGCATCGTCGCAATCTCGTCCGTGAACTGGTAGAAGAACAGCGACGGATGCGAGAGCAGATCGAGGCCGACTTCGACCAGTTTGGCGTTGCAGACGACCACGTCCACACCGCGTTCCAACGACCGTTCGAGCCAAGCGACGCGCTCTTCGGGCGCAACGCTCGCTGAGAGCGTTTCGGCTCGAATCCCGGCCTGTTGCAACACCTGCGTCAAACGCTTGTCCTGCTTGGCTTCGCCACTGTAGCGCACGTAGACGACGCAGCGTCGCCCCTGTGCCAGTTCGGCCTGAACGTCGGAGACGAGCTGGCGTTCTTTGGGCGTCCACTCGGTTTCGGATGACGTCGCTTGAAACGAAACGCATGCGTCGTCCGAGAGCCACACCGTCTGCGATTGATACGGCTGGTTGGCCGCATTCACGACGGCTGGGATGAAGGACGCAAACGCTCTGGAGTTCCCAAGCGCATACTGGCGTTTCATCTCGGCCTCCAAATCGATGTGGAACGCGTTATAGGCCGCTTCCTGTTCCGGATCCATCGCAACGAAGACGGGACGCTCTTCGAGTTCGACGAGCGGCAGACCGAGATCGCCCAGTTCCAAAAAGACGCATTGGTCGGCCAGATGCTGAACAAACAACCTTGGCGAGAGACCAGGGACTTCTTTGGGTGGATTCAAAATCACCCGACGTTCCGTCATCGATCCACCCACTTTGACGTCGTCTTGGTCGAACCGACCTCTTTGTTCCATCGTTCCGTACCGACGCACAAAGGCGTTCAGAGAACGAGGATGGAACCCATCTTCGAGCATCTTACCCGGTGCGATCCGCCAGAGCAGGTGATAGAGGCTGGAGGCTTTGCCGTCGGAGAGGGTGCCGGTGAGCCCAAGCACTTTTTTCGCGGCTCCGACGATGGCCCCCATGGCTTCTCCTTGTCCGCTGGCGTTCTTAAACTGATGCAACTCATCGACGATGACCAAGTCGTACCAACCCTTGAGATGCTGTTGGATGAAGGTCGCCGGAGCGAGTCGTCTCGTTCGCAGTCCGGACACGTTCTCCCGTTCGGGCACGAGGAAACGCATGAGGTTGTGCCCACATTCCGAGCAGTGATACTCCGTGACCGACTTCAAAAACTTCGGACGCTGGGTGGTCGGCTGATGGTGATTCAAAAAGACGGTACTGCCCGCCTTCGGATGCGTGACGTCAACCCATCCACTCGCCAGATCGGCAAATCCGAGCTTCGCTTCCTGCAAGGTCTCGAAATCCATTGCGCGACTGGGTAGCGTCTCGTGTTTCTCGACTTTGCGCTGAATGCCTCCGCAATCCGGACACACAAAGACGTCGGAGAGGATGCGGCCTTTCGTCGGAGCGGACTCGTACGAGGCGGGATTCGAAACCGCCATCCGTGCTCGGTAGACCAATGCAGGCGCTTTGGGCATGCCAAGTTTCGCCGTATCCCGAGACAGAAGATGAAACTCCAGTGGAGCCTTTTGGCCGTAGCGTACCGACGTGTTGCGGTAGCGTACCAAGTCTCGCCAAGAATCCAACACGCGCGTAGGCGCCTCCGGTAAGGTCCGTCCGATCTCATCCCGCACCCACTTCGGCACCGTAATCCCCGGTACTAACAGCAGGACCGCACACCCACGTTTCGTCCGTTGGGACAGCGCGTGGGCGACGGCGAGAGAAAGGATGCTCTTACCGGTGCCCATATCGGAACTGCAGAACACGCCCTTTTGCTGCGACAAACCGGTCAAAATGGCTTGAGCGGTATGCGCTTGGGCAGGGAACGGCGTGCGCGCCATCGTAGCCATGGCTGGGTCGATGGGTCGGTCGAGATCGTGCGAGGGCTTGGCCAAGGCTTCGACCGTCGTCGCCAGGTGCGGCGCATACGTCTGCAAGTAGTCGAGGACTCGGTAGTCTCCGTGGTCGTCCGCCTGCAGCGTGTCACGAAGGCTCGGAGCCTCGGTGATGCCTTCCGGCAGCACGAGAACACCCGTTGCAAGGAGTTCCGAGACGAGCGATACGGCTTCCGTTTCGGTCATCCGCAGGTCATACGCCTGACACCCTCGCCAAGCCTCAACCCGTGGGTCCGTCCAGACCGACAGTTCCGAGACCAAGCCTCGTTCTCGGCAGGTGTCCCAGATCGGTTTCGACCACTCGGCCAGGTAGGGTAGATGGAAGTCGTTCGCGAATCGCCGCAAAAACAGCGCTTCGATGGCACCGCCCTGCGGGTGCAAAAGAATCCGAGGCGTGTCGTCTTCCAAGACGTCGTCGACGGCGGCTTTCGGCAGCATCAACAGATGCGTCAGTTTCTTACTCAGCGGCCGCGCCACGAAACGGTGGTGCTGCTTTTTCGCTTGGAGACGTACGAACGGCTCGTAGTCTCGGGTCGAGGCAAAGACGTCCGTACGCTGTCCTTTGAGGATGCGCGCCGAGAGGGCTCTGGTACTTTGGTCCAAATCCAAGAGACCCACAGCCACCAGTTCGTGGACGCTGCCTTCTGTGGCGTTGCGCCAGACCAACAGGTGGGTTCTGGCTTCCATATCATTCTTGTCGTCTCGATATCGCAGTAGGAACATGTGGGTTCGACCCGCACACACGATCCACCGAGGCGTGTGCCCCGGCGGTTTTCTTGTGCCGGGGCGATTCGCCTCCTTTGGGATATGGGTTTATTGCAGGTCGAGAATGCGTCCGTTCGGTTCCACGGTTCGAACGACCGTGACGTACTGTTCGGTATCCAACACGACGGCGTTGCCGCGTTCGTCTTCGGTGATGTCTCGCGAAACGTGTTTGCGCGTGATGCCGACGACCCAATGCCGCGTCTCACCCACGCCTATCGCACCGTCCAAAGCCCCAGCCGCAATCAGCGTGGCGAGATGGGTCCGTCGAAACGGCAACAGCGGTCGCTTCAATTCGGCCCTATCTGCGGACGCATCCAAGAGGTTTTCCGCGATGCGAAACACATCGCTCGTCGCGAGATCCTGAAGGAGTTCTGCCTCATCGAGCAAGGCGCCACGAAACAGAATCGGCTCGTCGAGGCTCCAAGCCGCAGGGACGCGCCACCGTGTATCTCCGGTGCCTAAGACCGGGATGGGCAGCGAGGCATCCTTGTGGACCGCGACCATAGCGTTAGCCACTTGACGTTCTGTATCCGTGAGGTCTCGGTTCGTCTGCAACAGTTTCTCGCGACGGCGTCCGAACACGACCCCTTGGGAAAACACGTCGTAGGCGTCGTCTTCGAACCGATAGAACGAGAGATCCGTATATCGGTTGACGAGGGACTGGACCAGGTCTTTGCCAAGGATGTATCGCGGCACCAGAAAGACCAAGATACCGTTTGGCGCGACGTACTTCGACAAGTCCCGAAGAAAATACAGTTCGCTACGCGACTCTAGGCCGCCTTGCCCGTAGCGCTGGTCGTAGGGCGGATTGAGAAACAAGCACTGCATGCTGGCGGGTGTGACCCTCGCCGATTCGTAGCCACAGGCGACCACGTGATCGAGACACGCCTGTGCTTTTTCTGCGCGTGCTTTGTCCAACTCGATGCCGTACGATACGCTGCCTGGCGCAGCCGAGTCTTGGAGTTGTCTCAAAGCCAAGCCTTCACCCGCACACGGGTCGAACAACCGCGTTGGACCCTCGAAGTCCAAATGGTGCAAAATCCGCGCCACTTGAGATGCTGGAGTTGGATAGTACCCTGCTTTGGCCACGCCTTCAAATCGCATCTGCGTCCCAGCCGACCTTGCTCCTCCTTGGAAACGGCAAGGGCATCCCCCACCGTCTCCAAGTCAAGCAAGACGGTGGGTTTCACCTCACCTTCGTCGGTTTTGTGTCAATTTAACGAACGGCCAATAACGTCGCCATGACGCCAATGCCCGCGGTCAATAAGCCGACCAGAACCGCAGTCCAGACACTCGTTCGCCCGGACAGTTTCATTTCAATGGACAAAAACTTCGCATCCATCGTGGATTCAAGAGACTCAAACTTGGCATCCATCTTAGATTCAAGAGACTCTAACTTCGCATCCATCTTGGATTCAAGAGACTCAACCTTCGTATCCATCTTGGATGCAAGAGACTCAACCTTCGTATCCATCTTGGATGTAAGAGACTCTAACTTCGTATCGAGATGTCGAATCTCTTGGCGCAGTTCGTTCCCTTGTTGGTCAATTTTTTGATCGAGACGGTCGATTTTTTGGTCGAGTGCGCGAATATCCGATTTGACTTCACGGACTTCGGCCTTCACTTCTCGAATGTCTTGATCCATGCGGGTGAGTTCATAATTGAGCGCTTGCCACGAGACAATGCGTAGATTGTTTTGTTCGTTTTTGGGTTCATCGTCCATAAGGACACCGCCGTTCCGTGAGTTCATTTGTCTCCGATCATAGCACATGCGGCTAAGATCGCGTCACCTCCCATGGGTCTGTTTAACTGGCCTGAGACGATGACATCGGTTGGAGCGATTGCAAAATACGGTGGGCCGCCTTTTGAATTCGACCCCCACTCCTTTTCAGGTGTTCGTTGGTGTCTTTCCCGGCCCAATGCGCAATGTACCCGAACGAGTACGACGACGTATCCAACCCCAGGGCATCGGAGACCACAAACGCTACCGATTCTGCTTCCAACTCTTGTATCTCCGACGCCTCGACGCGCTCGCTATCCGGCGCGGCGTGAAGGAGTCCATGCGCCCATTCGTGGATCAGGGTCTTCGCTTTGTGTTGCTCCTCTAGGCTCTGGAGCAAGGAGATGCTCTGCTGAACCCCATGAAAACAGCCGTTGGCCCCGTGTAAGTCGGGTGTCTCTGTGATGGGATAGGGACAGGCATCCCGTAACCTCGGCCAAATCGCCGCATCGCCTTCGAGACGAGGAACGGAGACTTCCGGCAACGGCTTGCCTTCCGTTTGCGATACGTCGAAGACGTACACGGTGCGAAAACCCACGAGAGACCGTTCTGGTGTGGTTTCGGACGTTTTCGCGAGGAGGGGCGCTAGGATCATGATCCCTTGCTCTCCCTTGCGAACGTGCCGACCCATCGTTTTCCACGTTTGAAATCCTGCGATGCGCGTCGCTTCAGGGCGTTGCAACGAGATGAGCAGAGTGTTTTGAAAGCTGTACGTGTGGAACCGCGCCTGACAGCGCAGATAACGTTTCCACGCGTCTTCCGAGAGCAACTGCTCCAATCCCTGTTCCAACCGTGACATGGCTTCTTGGACTTTGTCGTGCATATGGATTCGCTCCCATCCCGCCCCTTGCCACGAGGGACGGTGAAGATGTCCCGCGTGGCCGGGCGTGAAGAAGCTCTTATTTCCGTAATGCTTCCAACGCTTCTGGCGTGAACCACAGCCGATGGTTCAGACACGTCGCCGAGCAGTAGAGGTGCCCATTCTGGTCGTTCCATGCGTGCCTTCGTGCCAAGTGTTTGCCACACAGCGCACAGCACACCACGGTGATCGGCCGTTTCATCAGCAATTACCTCCTAGCGAGGCGTTCTCACATCTCAACGGATCGCGGTGGCGTCGGACATGACGCACCCATACGCCTGACTCCCATTCGTTCGCCACGTACAACGTGACGATGCTGTTGTGGCGTGGGTCGACGACGACATGAATCGGTTGCTCGCCCCATTCGCCGCGTTTCATGATCCGGTGTCGGTTGCGCTGGACGGTCACACCGTGTTTGGCGACGTTGGTCACCACGTCAATCGGCACGTGTCGTTCCAGGATGCGACGGACAGCATGTTCGGTGTAGGTTGGATTAAGCGTGACGGTCATTCCGTTCACCCTCCTCTTCGAGTGGACCGCGACGGACCGTCAGCACCGAGGCTAACGTGCCTTCGAGGTCGTTTTGTAACATTTCCGAGAGCACCGTCTCGTCGTCTGCGAACAACCTGTCTGAGATGCCCATGCTTTAGGCTCCCTTCGATAGGACGCTCGACGACGGTTGGGTCACGGTCAGGTCGCAGTCGGCGACGCGTGCGGCGATGGCTTGGCCTGCGAACGTCTCCTCATACAGGCGCTCCACACTCTCCGCGTTGTCGATGAACACCGGCAACACTTCCGGTACCGCCAGCGCCATGAGCAGTCTCGAGATTTCGAGGTCGCACCGGACGCGTTCGGACGTCGACAGCGTGCGGTACGGCTTGTCCTGCCACGTCACGCCAAACGCCTCTTTGATTTCGCCGTCTTCCGAGACGCGAAAGAGTTCCAGCTTCGCGTGCACCAGCGGCGCATTCAACTGCCGATTTTGGACTTGTACATACCGCCACTGGAACCGTTTCAGCACCTCGATGCGCGACGTGACGTGTTCCAGTTGGGCCGTGCATCGCGCGTGGTCGGTTCTCGCGGTGTCGTAGCTTTGCTTCGCATGCTCCCACCGTATTTTTTTCGCCTGGTACTCGACCATCGCGGCTTGTTCCTGTTGTGCAAGGTCCGCGTACGAAGCGAGGCTCGCTCGATGCGACGCGAGCTTCTCTTGCCAGGCGCGCGTGTAGTCGGGACTCGACATCTGCTCCAACTGACGTTTCAAGCGCTCTCCCTCTTGTTGGATCTCGCGCAGCAAGACTTGGATTTTGCCGTTCTTCGCCAGACGCTTGTTGTGGGCGATCGCTTGTTGTTCTTTGGGCAGCACCTGGTGACACGTCGGACAACGGTCCTCGATGTCCGGTACGATCCCTTGTTTCATCTCCACGTAGCGTGCGCGCGCCTCGTTCAGACGCTTCTCGCACTCAAGTCTCTCTTGGGGCACTTTCTCCAAGAGCATCTCCAGGCGCACCATGTCCTTTTTCGTGGCCTCCACCATAGCCAGTTTCGCGGCATCGAGAGACGGCACGTAAGGCTCCGGCTTCGAGGCGGAGAGTTCGGCTTTCCAGGCGTTCAGGCTGCCTTCCAGCCTTAGCAACTCGGCCTCTCGTTCTCTTTGCTCCTGTCGCAGCTGTTTCAGAAGCACGTCAGCCGAGTCCATACCCATACCCAAGGTCAGCGTCGAGAGATAGTCGCGGTCGGCGTCGTCCAGGTACATCAGCACTGTGGCCACGTCCACTTGACCGACGCGAGCCAGCACCGCTTTGGCTTCTTTCGGCTCCAGACCGCTGAAATATCCCGGAGCAAAGATGGAGAGGAACGTCGAGACGTCGCCAAACCATCGTTCCACGGCTCCTGGTTTCGCCTTGTTGCCGTTCATCAGGAGTTGGACCGCACCCTGCTCCGGTTTGATGCGAAGAAAGGTGAGGGTTTGTCCGCTCTCCGTCTGCCAGGACGTCTCCACGCGCATCGTCTTGGTGCCATGGCGCAGAAGGCGCGTATCGGCGTTCTTTTTGCCGGCCCCGTCCGTGCCAAAGAGACACCAGACGATCGCTTCGAACGTCGACGACTTCCCTTGGGCGTTGTGGGCTAATAAAAGATTCTCTCCATCGTGAAATCGGAAACTTTCTTGTGCAAAGCAGCGAAAGTTCTCAACCTGCATCGCCATGAGTTTCATGGTCATCGACCCTCTCTGAGTGGTTTTGGACAAACGCCAAGCCCCACGCAGCCGTGCGGGGCTTGGAAAAACCCCGCACGGAGGGGTGTATGCAAAAGACCAGCACAAACCAAGGGGTATCCCCGGTCAGTACTGGTCTTCAAGATTCGCCGAGTCTTCAGGCGTGAACGATCCTTGGTTCTTGGTTTATCGAAGCGCTTCTTCTAAGGTCATCGAAGCATTCGGTTCCATCTGTTCTGCATACGCATCGAGGGCCGCCATCAAAAACAGGCTGCCCGTGAGCGTGTTGCAGTGCTCACAGTATCCAAAAGGGACGTCGCGAATCACGACGTTTCGCTCTGGAACCGGATAATCGGTTCCGCGCACGGATAAGGTGTGTCCACACTCGGAACACGTCACCGTTTCCGGCAGATCGTATATCGGTTCCTGGTAGGCCGTGATCGAACGTTCCAACAGCAAAGACTCGTCGCCATGGGCCCAAAGGGCCGCTTTTAAACGCAACATCGCGCGCACCCTCTCTTCACGAATATCGGGTTCTCGAAGCATGGTTTTCAACCTCCTGCGGACATGTCCTACTCCTATTATAGAGGGTCGGTATGCCAACACATCCGTTGCGTAAAGGTTTTATCCCACAACCCATTCGAATCCGACGGATCGTAGACCGTCAGAACCGTGATCCAAGCCTCCCCTTGCTTCTGGCAGAGCACCAGATGGAGTGGCCGATACGTTTTGTGACCTGTTTTGGCGTATCCAAGCCAAATCCATTTGTCGACCCAACGCCCGGTCGCGTCCAAGAAACGCCGATGCCAAATGCAACTGCCGTTTTTGAGTGCCTCTGTGGTTTGCAAAGACGAAATCTTGCGAGAGACCTCTCGCTCATCGAGATGCTTGGTCCAAAGGACGTCTACGTTGTGTTCCAGTCGTTGAAGGACCCTTTCGGTTTGCTGCTCAGAGGCTACAGTCCCTTTCTGCCACGCCTGTCGGCGTCGGAGGCAGGACGTGTCCGAACAAACGGTCAAGGATTGAGATGGATGACCCATGAACATGCCCATCGGCTCTGCCACGAAGAGAGGTTCCCCCTCTCGTCGTGGTGACCGAGAGGGCTGCCCCCTTTCGTGGTTTAGTGGTGTGCTACAACATCTTTGGCGAGGCGCACCGCTTCCGGAACTCCGGCAAGCAGCACGTACGTGCCGTCTGGATTGTGTTTCGTCCAGCAGAGCACGCCTTTTTTCGTGTAAAACCGCTCAACTTTCTTCGCGGCTTTCTGATCTTTCGTCATCGCGATCACGCGTTTGGAAGCCATCGTTTCTCGTCTCCTTGGTTCTTAAAATGGTAAATCGTCGTCGGAGAGGTCCATATCGTCGGCAAACGGGTCGTCCTCATACCCCGCAGGCCCCCGAGGAGCGGGCTGCACCGGGATCGAACCTGTCACCGGTCGCGGCGGTGTAGCCGAAGGGCTACTGGTACCGTTGTTCGCCTTGTCCAGGAAACGCACCGACTCGGCGACGACTTCTGCGACGCGGACTTTGTGTCCCTCGCGGTTCTCGTACGACCGAATCTGAAGCCTTCCATCGACGGCGGCCAAGCGGCCTTTTTGCAAATACTGCGCCACCGTCTCGGCTTGCTTTTGCCACACGACGACGTTCACAAAGTCGGTCTCCCGTTCTCCGGCCGCATTCGGACGGGCACGGTCGACGGCGAGCGTGAAGCTCGCAACCGCCGTACCGCTGTTCGTATAGCGCAGTTCCGGGTCCTGGGTCAGGCGTCCAATGAGGACAATACGATTCATCATGCGTTTTCGCTCCTTTGAATGGGGTTAGCTCGCCGAAGACTGCGTTGCCGTCCACGGCTTTAGTTGGGTCATCTCGATGAATTCGGGACGAAGCGTACTGGGGACGCCTTGCACCGCCTCGACCCTACTGCCGACTTCCAGTCGTTTCAGCAGGGACAGATGCGTCGTGTCGTGCGTGCAGTACGTCGTCGTCTGACCGTCGGCGTCCAGGAGCTTGAGAAAACCCCAACGAACACGGTCGTACGTCTTGATGGCGACATCGACCACGACCAGCGGCTCTTTGGGAGCCTTGGCCGCTTGAATGTCCACATCCCGGACCAAGTTGTCTTCGATGTACAAGTCATCGGGCATCTCATCCGAGACGTCGACCACCGGGGCATCGAGGACCATCGTCGGGATCCGGTGAATGAGTTCTCGGATCTTCACGTCCTCCAGCTTCAAGTCCAGCACGTACACCGTCTTGGTCTTCCCATCGGGACTCACCGTCTGCGGCACGACCCGCAACTTGAGCGGGATCATCGCAATGCGGCCGCGCGTGAGTTGACGGATCATCTGAACGCAAGCTGTGAGGTTTTGCGATCCGAAGTACGACGTCGTGTCGATCTCCCAAATTCCAATCCCTGGGACATCGGGTAACAAGAACAACAGTCGTGTCAACGGTTTGCACTTCTTCTCTTTGAAGATCGGGCAGTCCTTATACAAACACGGGACGTCCACATATCCGCCCTGATCGTCGGCACGTCGTGCCGTTTCGCCGTCTCCTTTGCACCACAGTTCGCTTTTCCCAAGGGCTCCCCGATACGCCGACAGATACTGCGGCATAAACACTTCCGGGTCGTCCGAAGGGAAGGCGATGGTGATGTCTTTCGGCTGGTCTCCGTACACGGCGTGGAAGGCGTTCGCCGCTTCCGTGGTCGTGTTGACCCCATCGGCGCGCACCACAAAATGGTCGGTCGCCGTAGGGTAGGTCTTCCCACTTGGGTGTTCTTGCTTGAGACCGAGATAGATTTTGCCTACCCTCGGCAAGCGTTTGGGCTCACTGAAGCCTTTGATCATGCGTTCCTCCTCCTTGGTAAGAGGCCAGAAAACACAAAAAAGCGAACACCAAAACGCCCCTCGACTCCCCCACGGGAAATCCTCGAGACGCTTTTGCGTTCGCTTTTTATGAGCAGGCCAAAAAGAACCTGCGGTATCGTGTTTTCCAGCCTACTCGGCTTGGGTCTTTCGGCAGTTCGAAAAGCCTGCCAGCATGAGCACAGCGGGTCACTGCGCGAAGTGTATCACATCTGCGCCTGGACACTTTAATTTACCAGACTGCTGCGCAGAAGGCCATAGTGTAAGCAGTTTTACGTCTGCTCCGTGCCTGGGTACTGCTTTAACCCGAAGCTGGCACGTCAGGGTACAGGTGGTGCTTGGGAACCCAGGGACAACGACGGTGAGAGGCGACCTACGACGTCTATCAAGGTGTCGCTACGGAGTAGCCCTTGATGCATCCACAACTCGTCACGGAGTGACTCAGGCGCTGGGATGGAAAAAGTGTTGTACAACCTCATCATACCCCCTTCAAACCTAGAAAACAAGCCTACTCTCTCCCATTCATGGAACAAAGCGGATGGCGTTCTTGAGAACGCTCGACCCGGCGGAGAAAGGGGCTCCAAGGCGGATTGTGCGAAACCTCAAAAGTCCTGAAGGTGCATCCAAAGCGCACAGAACGCAGGTACTTCCCACGAAACGCCCCCCGTTCCCATCTGCGTTCGAAAGAAAAAAGCCAACTGCCATGAGTTGGCGTGTTGTCCTTCGTATCAGGCGTTGTCCCAGCCTTAGAACACGAGCATGCAGAGGAACGAGGCGAACGCGATCAGACCAATGCCTCGATCTTGCCAACTGCCGGTTTGCACAAGGCGAACACCCAACCGCTTTGGCCAGGGCCAAAGGAGCGGCACCCCCCCTGCCACGGCATCGGCGAGGAGGTGCAAGAGGTAGCCCAGCAGCACTCCAATGGAGAGCAGGGGCCAATGCAGCGAGGCCCAAGCTGCGGGCATGGGACTGGCCAACGCAGCTGTGGCCAGCAGGGCGACGGCCAACAGACTATGCGTGAAGGTCCGGTGCTTGCTCCACATCGCTCCCACACACCACAGCACAAGCCCAGCCGCCGCGAGGATCGGCACGACGTGCCTGAACGCCAGATACCCTATCCCCAGTGAAAGAAGTCCTAACCCGATGCGGCGCGACCCATTGTGCGCGGTTCGAGAGGCAAGGGTCAGGGCCAACACACCGGCCCACGCAACCCACAGCGACGCGAGATGTAAGAGAAACACCAGCCCAGCCGCTCCGAGCAGGGTCGTGAACACGACAACCTGTTCGAGCTTGCGAGAAGCAAGGCTATGGAACTCATCCAGGTCTGGCAACAGAGAACCGAACAGACAGGCGACAAGGTATCCGAAAAACCACGCTATCGAGGGGGCGGCATGGGCCACCAGCATCCATCGAAACAGCGGTTGCTCCGGTGTCCGCAACAGGATGGGAGCGGTGAGAACGGCCCCTACTGCGCCCATCGCCATGTGACTGCGCCCCATCATCCGCTACACCTCCTATCCAACCAACGAGCCTACGATGAGTTTTTGATCGTCGTCGCAACGATGGACTCGGATGAGCACTTTATCGCCCATGCGAAATACGGTACGCTCTGCCGCGACGACCGACCGACACAGCACCCCATCGTGCAAGTACGCGTACAACACATTCCCTCGCATGCCACGGACGGTCCCCGACCATATCGAGCCCGCTGTATACTGATGTTTGCGCACATCGTACGGATTGGCCTGTGCTTCTCGACGGGAGACGATGAGCCGGGTTCGCTTCCTTCGCTCGTCCTGTTGGAGTATCTTCACATCGATCATATCGCCCCGTTGAAGCACGTGCGGCGCATTGACGTCGTATGACACGTGGGACAGCGGTAAAAACGCTTCAAATCCTCCTACATCCACCAGGTATCCATAGTTGTTGCGTCGTCGAATGACGCCCGTCCAGGTGACGCCCGGACGCACTTTGTCCAGATTCGCTTTTTGCATCGCTTCCAGGGCACGACCCCGCGAAAACAAGTACAGCGTGCGTCCTTCCGCCGTATGAAAACGATCCGGCATGCAGGCCAGGTATTGCCCCACGATCCGCGGCCACGAAGCCGTATGGCGCATGCCGCTTTCCGACAACGGGATATGTCCGAGGAGCTGTCCGAATGCCACAATGAGCGCGGGTTCCTCATGCCACTGCTGACCCTCAGCCGTCTTGTGGTAGTGACGGATGGTTTCGTAACCTACCACGCGCGCCTGCACGATGGTGTTGTTGCTCCGAAATTGGAAATACGCGTTTTGGGCTTCGTCTTCGGTCTGGAGCGTCTCTTTGCCAAGTAAGGCTCCTTCTGCGGTGATGTTGATATAAATGTCTTGCATCGCTCTCTCCCCTTTCGGTTAAAACGGCATGCTACGCGTCGACTCCAGTTGGGCTTCCCACACCTTGCCGTTGAAGGCAATACTGAGGATGCGATCATAGCCTAGGTTCCGACACCGTTCTTCGGCGTGTCGATAGGCGATGTCCACTAAACGGGCGACGTCTTCTTCAAAATTGCTGTCAGGCGGTGGGACTTCAAACAACGGTAGCGTGAGCACAAACGGCTGTGCCCGACCTTTTTGGAAGCTCCGAATGCGAATCGATGGACCTTTGTTTTGTTTTTCTTGTTTTTTGCTGACCACCCTTCGCAAAATGCGCAGTTCCTCCGCTGGCTCCATCCCGTTTCCTCCTTTCCGTTGAGTTGTTCTTATTGCACCAAACTTTCGCGGCTTGGTTCGGACATTTTTAGGACAACTTTCACAGCAGGCTATGACTCAACAAGACGAGTGCGTATCCGCCCCATAAAAACGGGACCAACGCCAGTTTGCCGTGCCTTCTGCGCACCACAGCGTGCGCTAAGAGGAGGCCAAGGCTGGCCGCGATCCCTTCGAGCGATAGCATAGGGCCGAGCGTGGCTCCAAGCGCCAGCAGCATCCATCCATCGCCACTGGCCATATGGGCGAACCGATGCAACACGCCCCACATCATCGCCATGAGCCAAAGACCCAGCCCAGACGATACGAGCGTCAAGAGACTACCAAATTCCCAAAATCGCAAGGTGATGCCCATCGCGAACAGTCCGATCAGCCAAAGCACCCGAAACCGCCGATGTTGATAGTCTTCCCACGCCGCAGGCATCATCCAGAGCAGCGCATTTCCAAGCAGCATCATCACGATTCCATCCTCCGCACAAAGACGTCGTAGTAACGACCGTGATACGTCGCTTGCCAATGTCGGGAGTGGTCTAGGAGCGTAGCGAGCGGTGCCGTGCGCGCAAGGGCTGCGTAGCGAATGCGCTCGCTTCTCAGCACGTGCATCGCGGACGGCCCCGCCAGAGTGGTTTGCATGTAGGTACGCATCATGCCGTCGGACAAGTACAGCCCTGTGCGGCCGTCGATGGATACGGGAATGCCGACCGTCTCCAACGTGCCGCCGAGATCGTACCCATTCCATAGCCGCCAGTGGGGATGTTCACGATGGATACGTTCGACGACGGATACGACCTTCGGTTCGAGTTTTGGCACAGCATGGTCTGTCAGTGTGCCACGGATGGGCAAGACTTCGAAGAGACTAAGACCGGCCAGTCCGAGCGCGCACCCGAGGGCAGCACCTGCAGGCCATCGCAACGCCTTCCGAGGCGCACGGAGAGAGGCCAGCGGTGTCCCCCAAAGCGGCAACAACAGACACACATACGACCCAAATCGCACGGCTTTGGCAAAGAGCACGAGGGCTACGAGCAGTAGCAACGTGTCCCACAACGACATCGGAGCCTTCACGATCAATCGCCATATCGTCCATCCCAGTCCAGCGATCAAAAGACCTGCTGTATACAGTTCGGTGGCTACAGGCGGCTGCCATTCGAGGATGTATCGGCCGATGTGTGCCCCCAACGACAGCCAGACCACAAACTTCCACAAGGCATATCCCCGAGGATTCAGACCGGTCAGTGCGGTCATACCCACACCCGTCCACAGGGCCTGTTTGCCCCACGCACGGTCTTGCTCGTGCTCCAGCCAATGCAGGCGAAACGTCGGGAGATACGCCACCATGCCTGCCCCGAGGACGAGTGCGATACCGAGCACAAAACTGCCATGGACGTTCACCCATACGACGTCCAGAAGCAGGAGCGAGAGCGTGGCTTGCCACCGATACCGTTTCGCTAAGTACAGCAACCACAAGGTGCAGACCACAAAGAGATACGACCAGGTCTCCGCGCGAATTTGATCCCAAGGGAGCGAGAGCACCGCCATAGCGGCCGTCACGGCTTTTGGATACGCTTGTCCGCGTGCTTGCAACAGCAGGGCGAGCAGGGTCCACGTGGCGGTGGACACCAAGGTCATGAGCAAGACCACGCCTCGGAACAAAAACGCTTTGGAGACCCACGACAGCACCACGTCGAACCCCCACTCTTGCGCGACCCAGGGATGGCCGAACGCCGTCCAGGTCCAATGATCGTGCATGGGGACATGCCGATGCACGATCATCCAATGCCCGAAATACGCACTCCAGATCGTATCGGACGTTTGAAACGGCGTTTTATAGAGTGTCAAAAAGAGCAGCGCGATGCAAAGTGTCCACAGGCTCCAGGAGACCCGACGATTCACCATAAGGAACGCCCTTCTCGGAAGCGTTTGGGGATGGCTGGCTCTGGTCGAGGCTCTGGTCGAGGCTCCGGTCGAGGCTCCGGTCGAGGCTCCGGTCGAGGCTCCGGTCGAGACTCCGGTCGAGACTCCGGTCGAGGCTCCGGTCGAGGCTCCGGTCGAGACTCCGGTCGAGACTCCGGTCGAGGCTCCGGTCGAGACTCCGGTCGAGACTCCGGTCGAGACTCCGGTCGAGACTCCGGTCGAGACTCCGGTCGAGACTCCGGAGTATGCGACGGTGTTGGGTGCGATGTGACACCGCGATCCTGTCCTTGCATGGCAGCTAAGCAACCTAATGCGTTGGCCCACTGGGCATTCTGGAGCACTTCTTCCGACGCGTGCAACCGAATCGATGCGCTGGGCGGATCCAACACTTCAGCGCCTCCCCCTCCCCAAAGTACCGTGCGGATGCGTGCCTTTTGCGGTCCCCACAACTCGAGGACCTGTGTCCGTAGCGTCGTCAGAAGCCGTTGTTTGGCCCGGTCGACCTCGGCGGGGAAACGCCAATCCTGCCCGGCATAAAACATAGTGCCCCGCTCGACGACACGTTCGGCGAGCTCGGTCTCCAGTCTCGTCCCTGTTTGTGCTTCAAAACTCTGACGGACCACCGCCGTCAAGTCTCTGGTTCCGTGATCCAACGTAGCCGACAAGGCGTCATGCACGAACCAGTCCTCTCCGAGACGCTCCAAGACGACGACTTCGGTCGTCTCTCCACCGACGTCGATGAGGGCCAAATATCCATCGTCGAAGGCGAGCAGGGGCGTCCCCATCAAGAGATACGCACTCACAAGGCCCTGAGCAAACGTCTCCACGCTCTCGATGTGGTAGGAACGTGCTGCTCTCCCCGGTACCCGAAGCTCGGGCGTCTGTCCTTTGAGTGTCTGTGCGAACAACCGTCCCTTCTCGACATCCCGGTACGGAAAATCCAGACTGAGATGGATCGGCTCGTCTTGGCCGAGCATCGCGATGGCCGCCCAAATGAGCAGTGTGGCCGAACCGCTCTCAAATCGTGTGTTGCCAAAGACGTATTCGGGGAGTAGACCAAATCGTTCGGCCATTTTCCCAAGGTAGACATGCTTCTCTCCATCCTCAGCGACGAACGACATCTGCATCGTGTCCGAAGAGGGCAGTACGGATCCCTTGAGGCTATGCACGGGACGCGGTTTGCCGGGCGCATAGACGGAGCGGAACAGGACGCGTTCTCCGGTGTCGGCGACCGCTTTGACGTATCGATTGCCTAGGTCGATGGCGATGTTCATCAGGTGTGTGCCTCCTTTGATTGCCATGCAAGACTGTTGGAACTCGGAAGATAGGATGTTTCGCGCAGGTGGCCCTGAGCAAAAAAGACGACTTGCGGAACACCCTCGATGTAACGCCAAGGGGACTCATGGAGCAGACGATAGACCGGGAACGACTTCCCTTCTTGATGTTCCGCCAAGCGTATCTGGGCCATTTCCTCCTCCGGAGAAAGACGCGGCAAGACGACCACCAAGACCACGTTCTTGGCGTCGGAGGGAATGGCTTTGAGCAGGGCTGCAGCACGCCAACTGGAGAGAAAGACACACGTTCGTTGACGGGCGGACAACCTCGTACTCTTGCCATCCATGCCAACGACCGGTATGTCCTCATAACGCGCCGCCTGACGTTCTGGAATCGTCGTTTCGAGGCGTGCGTTCAGCCGAGGTGCGCGCGTGTTGGCGTGGATCGAAGAAGAGGGTGGACGTGTTCGACTGGGCAAGTTCTCCGCCGCCAGCGATACACCCGCCAGTACCAGCACGCCCAGACCGAGTACACTGCCTTTGCGCATCCAACGTTGCATCAACCTAAAAACACTCCCTTCATGGCTTCATTGTCCACGAAGGGAGTGCCGGTGTTCGGACATTTTTAGGACATCTTTAGCGGTCCAGAATCCGCTGCCATAGGTGGACTTCCCATGGCCTACGCTTGGCTTGGAGGGCACTCCAGCGTTGTTGCATCCGGATACCCCGAGGCAGCGGCGCCGAGACGACCTGATGTGCCCATCCCAGCCCGCCAAGCGCGCGTTCCGATATCCTCCCAAGCAGTCGGTTATACGTGGCTCCGACCACGATCATCGAAGCGTCCTTGGGCAATCGGTCTAGCGCCTGTTGGATGGAGGCATGGACCTGTTCTTTCCCCTGCCATGCTTGAAAGTGCACTTCGTACACGCGCGTGGACGGTTGCCACGCCCCCGTCACGTGCACCATGCGTCGCTCTAGCCAAGGATGAAGCGGAATGAACGATACACTCTGGTTTTGATTGTAAGCTTGAAGAAACCGGCCATAGAGCCCGGACACAATCATGCCCATGATGATATAGGCGAGCCACGCCGCCACCAGCCATCGGACCCCACCGTGAGCGATGCACACGATCATTGCAGCAATCACAACGATGATCGCACAAACAAAGCTTCGCCTTTTGTTTTCCGCGATCAGTTGAAAGGGCACGATCCCTGGATACAGAGGACTCCACGTACTGAACAGCAAACTTCCCCATCGCAAGCATCGTTCCATCGTCATAACCCACTTTCCGAAGGAGCATCGAAGGAAGCCGTAGGAGCCACCGTCCAGACAAACGGCTGAGGCTGCACGGTGCCCGAGTGGAGTAGGCCGCTCAACACGCTCAGCGCGGCATACACTCCGTGCGGCTGGTATTGCACGTGCACCGTCAATTGCTCCGTCTGAGGACTGGGGAACGTCACCGCTACCTGAGACACCTGCATGAGGTGCTCGATGCCGGTCGACGCCATCTCCGTCTGCCACGTTCTTGCCGTCACCGCTTGGGCCACGGAGGCTTGAATGCCGGAGGCAAACGTGGTGCCATCGACACCGGATTGTGTGTCGTATTCGGCTTGCGTCACGCCGCTGACGACGGCCGACTGGGCCGTATTGTAGAGGATTTCATGCGCTTGCAGTACTTTGACCGTAGAGATGGCAAACCAAAGCACGATCAAAGAGAGCGGGAACGCGACCGCAACGAAGACCAGAGTGTCTTCCAGATCGCCACGGACGGTCCAACTAATTTTCCAGCGCCGTAAACGAGCTCTCCGTACCATTGGGCCACAGCACCTCCCCCACATCGTCCGATGCACTGGCAGCGGTCAACGCTAGGTCGTCGTTCGTGATGACCGTAGGATTCGATAAGCCCACTCCCTCGACCGTGGCGCTCTGGATGTCCGGGCCATAGACGTCCACTACAGCCCCACGACTTGTAGGATCGAGATACATCACGGCCGTCACGGATGGGCCAGGTGGAACCCAAGTCACAGCCACGTTTTGACTGGTCGCGAGCGCCGTTGCAACCTGCGATTTTGGCCCGTAATACGCGTAGTAATCTTCAGTCGCCCCAACCCCTCGGCTCACGAGAGCAGCGACCCTGTCCCCTGCGCCTGACCAGGCTACGGTCTGTCCTGTTGTGGCATTGTAGAGACCCACCCCGTCGACACCGTTGCCGGATACGGAACTGGTCGCGGTGAGCGTGACCGGATCGGTCGTTGGCACGCGCGTTCCGCTCGCTTCGATGGAGACCGCATCCTTTGTCGAACCGGCAGGGTCGGCGACAAAGTCATAGACGGCTTGTCCGGATGCGGTGCGCAACTGTATCTGACACACATCGCCGGGGTTTAGACGTTCGGTACCTCGATTCAGATCTTCGATGCCGGTCACCTCGATCTCGTTTGGCGTCCATGCGGCATACGTGATAGCGAGACCACTGGACGGACTCCCAGCAAACCACCCTTCGGTGAGGTCTCGAAACACAAAGTGGGCTTGCATCGTGGTGCCAGGTACCCCTTGAGGGGCCGGGCCGAATCCGTACCCCTCGACGTAGAGATGCACTTGCGATCCGATCTCATCCAACTGTACGGCATGGATGGCGACCGGGGAGGGTGAAGCCTGCGTCACCAGGGCATGCAGTCCATTGTGCGGATAGTCCAGTGCCTCTGTGGCCACTCTCGTGACAGGTATCGTATCCGGGATCCCTAGCACGTGGGTGAGCACAGGAAAGACGGACAGGTTATGCGTGACCGAGACCTGCACCATGTCGTCTTGATGGACGGTCTGTACCCGAATATCCGTGGACGGTTCAAACCAAGGCAGTCCCGCTTCGGCCGCATCGTCGATGGCTGAGGTATCGGCGGTGATGGCCGCAACACTGGCCGCTCGTTTCGCTGCTGCTGCCAACTGATTGGCCATGTGTCCATAGAGTGCGAAGAACAGCGTGCCAAAGAGCATCAACAACGCCACGAACATCCACCAAACGCGCGTGAGCAGCGTCGTCATACTTGATACACCACCCCCTGATTGGCCTCGGATGAGAGGGCAAAGACTCGGACGGATGTGATGGGGACCGTGGGTCCGACCTCGTGGATCAAGTGAGCCACGGGCCAAAACACGGGCCAATGGTAGGTGACTCGAACGGCTTCTTCCGAGGGACCCGTGGGCAACCATTGCACGTCCCTGTCGGCGTTAAACAGGGACGTGCCCCCTTCGGTGGTGGGGAGACGTTGGTCGATGACCGACGTCATCCACGCGTCCACCAACGACGGCGCTTCGCCTGCTTCGGCCATCTTGGAGCCTTGAAACGATGCCGTACTGACCGTTGACCACACGTGAACCAAGGGCATCGCCAACGTCAGCGAGACGGTGAGCACGAGGACCCACGGTAACAAGGTCCATACTTTCGTGAGCAGTCCTTCTTCCATGTTTGGGCCTACTTTCCGCCGACCATCGACCACACATGACCTACGGTGGGTACGAGAGCCGAGGGGAGGACGAGAAAGAGTATCCAAGGCCATACTTTTGTGATCCACTCATCCATGGTTTCACTAGCCTCCTTTGCTCTCAAACAGTCTGCTTTAAGCGACCGGGAAATTGAACGCATTGCTCGTGGTGTTAATACTGGTTCCTAGGGCGTTTTCGACAAAACTGAGCACCTTGGGGCCAAAGATGAGCAGCACGGCGACAATGACCGCCACAAACATCCAGGCTCGACCCGTCATTTCTTCGAAGCTGCCCGGCAAAGCGGCCATCCGAAAGGTGGCCCAATAGGCGTGCAGACGACGTTGTCCTCTCAAAATGCCTTCTTTCACACGTTCGAACGTTTTCACAAAGGCTCTCCCCTTTAAAATTGATGAAATACGCCTCCCAACATCCCCCACAGAAACAGCATGACGTCGAGGACGATGGGGCTCACAAAAAACAACAGAAACTTGAAGTAGACGACTTGTCGAGCATTGGTTTTAAGAGATTCCATGCGATCGTGCTCGTTGTCGCTCAATTCTTGCAAGGCTTGCGAGATTTTGTCGACCATCGGTGCTCCGTATTGACTGGACTGGCGCAGCAGTTTGGCCACCGTGGACAGTTCCGGATGGTCGACTTGCTCCGCGAGGTACGACATAGCCTGTGCAAACGTCATCGCCCGCATCAAGGCCAGCACATCGAGCAGGAGGTCGCGAAACACCCCGTCGACTTGCACCAGTGTGTGTTCCAACGCCTGTTGAGGGCTATCCCCGCGTTCTACGTACAGCCGCAAGAACAGCAAGAACGTCTTCATCTGGCGAGAGATGTCTCGATGACGTTTCTTCACAGCTCCCCGCAGTTGGAGCAACGGCAGACACCATCCCAACACCGCGAGCGCTGTGGCCAGCATCCAACCGTGCGTCAGCACGTGCGTCAGAGCAAAGCTCAACAAGGCCAAGATCCATTGCTTGCGTTCCACCGAAGCGGCACTTTGTTTCGACCCTGCCTTACGAATCCAGCGTTCGTACACGGGATGCCACGGTTCGAGCGGTGACTTATGCACGCGGTACACGCGTTGCGACCCTCCGTAGAAATCCGCACGAACGCGGGCTACCACCTCTTTTCGCGCCGCTGCGAAGGAAGCCACGAAGAGCATCCCCGCAAAGCACAGCATGCCTCCGACGATCCATGCGACCAACGCCTCTTACACCTCCTCTCCCCTTCATGCTGACAGACCTTCAAGCTTTCGTTCGGACATTTTTAGGACAACTTTTCAGTGCGGATGGTTTTGGCCATCTGGGATACGCCGATGAAAAACACGATCAGCGTCACCCATTCACCCAACTGCAACAAGGGCGACAGATGCAGCGAGGCCGAACCGAACAGGACAAACAAGACGAGCGCGACAAACAGGCCCATCGCCACGGTTCGAAAGAGCGAATTCTGCTGTGCTATCTGTTCGTGCGTCCGGATTTGCAGCGCCATGACGTGCCGAGTCTCGCTCCAGAGCGCCGATAGGGAAGCGTTGCGCTGCTCCGCTTCTTTCGTCAGACGAGCCAACAACGTGACATCGTCGACCCCGAGTTTTTCGGCGCGAAGGACGAAGGCATCGACCAAGCGCATCCCCGGTGCCTGTCCCAGTTCGTTGATGATGCGAAATTCACGCCGGATGACGGGAGAGACAGCACTTTTCTCGATCTCAGAGCAAGCCTCTTCGAGCGTGCCGGAATGCAGCGTCACAATCCCCGTGTCGAGCACATCTCGGAGCAAAGCACGGCGCAAGCGGACGAGATAGCGTGCCGAAAGTTCGGAGACCACCTGCCTTGGCAGCAGCGTGCAGAGCACGAGCACCGTGAGCGTCAGCAGTATGGAGAGATGCAGCACCATCGTCGCACCGAGGACAAACAGCACAGCCAAAGGTCCATAGCCTCGCTCAAGGGTTCGAATCGGGATGCGGATGCCGATCCGTTGCAGATCGGTATCGAGTGTGCGCCCATACCGACGCCACCACGTATCCGGACGACGCATCCAGCGGGTTTCGCCGAAAAACGCGCGCAGTTGAGCAAGATACTCTCTTTGGGACGCTTGTCGAGACTGGTGGACGAGCAAGACCGCAAGTCCTCCCAACACGGTCACAATCAGCGCGATGCTCATGCGATCCCTCCTTCGAGCGCATCCGGCACGGACAGATGATGCTTCTGTAGCAAGCGGTGCATGCGCTCCGATAGCCCGTGATAGCGCACCTCGTCGCCCACCCGTTCAAAGACCGTCCGATACGACACGCTCGTCTCCGTCGTCTCCAACACCTCTGCGATGGCCGTCACTTGCGGCGGGCGTTCGGGCAACCACTCCAGGCAGACGATGTGGTGAAATACCGTAGCAAACAACTCGTAACACCGTCGTTCGCTCGGTCGCTCGGGCGCGGATTGCAGCAAGTTCACGAAGGCTTCGATGACTTTTTTCGGGGTCACCGCATGCGTTGTGGTGGAGAAAAATCCGCTGGTCATCATGGCGACATCGACGGCACGTAGGGCGGTCGGTCCATCGCGCATCTCTGCCACGACGATGTTGCGGAAGTTCGAGCGTTTCGCATCCAAGAGATTTTGTGCAATCGTGATTTCTCCCACATCTTCTCCGTTGGGATGTTGCGTCCAGTAACGGACAAAAAAACCTCCCTGCGGCCGGGCGTCCGGCGTATCTTCGAGGATCCCGGTCAATTCGTCCTGGGGCAGATAACCCAGCAGGACGTTTTGCAACGTGCTTTTGCCCGCTCCGGTCGGTCCCCCCAAAATCACACTGGACCGAGTCTTCGGGAGCAAGACCAAGTACTCTGCCATGGGCTGAGTGAGCATCCCACTGGCGACGAGCTCTTCCAACGTCCACTCTCGGCCAAACCTGCGGATGGCCAGCAGCGGCTGATTTCGTTCGAGGCGATATTCAGTCCCGTCTGCAAAGTGACTGAATCCAGCCGCTTGACTGCGATACATGAGCCTTGTCCCATCCAAGAAGATCGCATCGAGACTCGGAAGCGACAAATCCAAGTGAAAGTCTTTCCCGAGCTTTCGCTCGACCCACTCTCGCACCTCTTCGAGACTTTGAAAGTGCACTTTGCCGCCATCGTCTCCAACGTACCAAGCCACTTTGCCCGCTTTCTGATACAGCACCCCGTACGTACCGACGACCCATACGTCGGTGACAAACGGGTCGAGAAACAACGGTTGCAATCGTCCGTAGTGGTACAAATCCACACAACACGCTTCGATGGCGTCGGTCGGCCGCACCCCGTAC
The DNA here is from genome assembly GCF_024706985.1 of Alicyclobacillus sp. SP_1. Lineage (GTDB taxonomy): Bacteria > Bacillota > Bacilli > Alicyclobacillales > Alicyclobacillaceae > Alicyclobacillus_I. The sequence continues at coordinate 34,008 of NZ_JAMCCX010000023.1, forward strand.
CACTCCACCTCTTTGCGCTGGACCAGTTTGGCGAGATAGGCCCTCGTCTCTTGTTCGGTCGGATGCGACCGCATGAAATCCAAATCCTGACGCAGTTTGGTGAGGAGCGCCTCTTTTTGTTGTTCGAGCCGAGTCGAGCTTTTGTGCAGGGACGGTTCGCGCAGGGCCAACGCACTCGCAATTTTCCGATCCATCGACGCATTGCGATTGTTTTCAATTTCCCCGAGAAGATCGGCTAGGGTGGGTCCGCTCATGATCGACCTTCCTTTCTGGCGTGGAGTGCGACGTCTTTGTCCTTTGGGCTTTCGACGCTACGTTTCCTTGGCTTCCTTGGCTTCCTTGGCTTCCTTGGCTTCCTTGGCTTCCTTGGCTTCCTTGGCTTCCTTGGCTTCCTTGGCTTGGTATCGGGGAGGATGCGTGGCCCTCCCCTTGTTCGATGAGGGCCACACTGACGTTGTGTCCGTTGAGATCGCTGAACAGTTGCACATAAGTCGTCCGTGGCATCCGCACAAGCAGCATGGGAGACGCATTTTTCGTCGGTACGCCGAGCACCGATTCGTAGCCCGTATTTTGTAGCACGAAGACTTGGCAGCTGACCACGGCCTGGCCGACGACGCCGGATAAGTCGACGGTCGTACCCGCAGGGATGTACTCTTCCAGCGCACCGACTTTGTAGCGCACCGGGGCGACCACGTCCCCTTCCCCTGTCGTGGCGTTGACGAGCGATTGCACATTGGTGTTGTCATCGAAGATCGCGCTGCGTACTTGTTCCCCCGGCAAGAGGGCCATGGTGGTCATCCGATGCTCCACCCACAGCGCACTGTGCAAAGCATCGCTGGCTACAGCAGCGACGGGCAAATCCCGGATCACAAAATCGTTGGGCGTGACAAACGTGTAGGGGGCAATCGACTTCGCGGCTACCAAGACGGGCTCTGTTTTGCGCGCCTGATAGACCGCCCATCCGCCGAGCACCGCAGCGGCGATCCCCACCACGATGCCGCCGTAACGATACAGCCGAGAGGCTTTCAATGGGTCGACACCGCCTTTTTCCGTAAGATTCTGCCCCACACAGAACGCCGTGGGTTCGGCGACACCAAAGCGGGCAGCTGCAAAGACAGACTCGTAGCCACCAAAGCGTCCAAGAGCGGTTTCATTGCTTTCGCGCTCTCCGCCTTGGGTTGCTCGATGGCGATGGCTTGATGCTTGGAACGTGCCATAAAATAAGCCGGATCCTCTGGGATTGCAATTTCAACAGGCACGGTCAACTGGCGTTCCATCTCCGAGAGCTCCAGTTGTTTTTGCTTGCCGAGATAGGCCCGATTGAGCACAATGTGCAGATGCTCTGGCGATTTGCCGACCAGCAAGGGATGCGTCATGAGATCGATCGTATCCTTGTACATCGGGTATTGGACGGGATCGTGCACGCCGCAAAGAATCAGCTCGTCGGCACAGAGCAGCGCTTCGCGCAGGGTCTCTGTAAACGAGGCGTGCGTGTCCATCAAGATCCAATCAAAATACGGCGAGACTTGATCGATCATCCAGGCCAGTCCTTGAGGAGGGACGACATCTTGGCGGCCTGGAGCGGCCACGAAGGCAAAACCGTATCGCTCGTCGCGCTCCACATGTTCGGACACCGTACGCTCCGTCAAGCGTTCTGAGGAGCGCTGTTTGTACAGATGCATCCAATGTTCCGTCGTCATGGACAGGTGTCCGTGCGTGTTGGCCAAGTTGCCAAGCGTCCCGCTCGGATCGAGATCGATGCAAAGCACACGCAGTCCCGCTTGCACCGCATAGGCCGCCAGGTTAAACGTCAATCCGGTCTTGCCGCCTCCGGTGCCCGTCGTGCGAAGCGGGGCGAGCACGAACAGTCGCGCTTTGCGATGCACCGACTCGACCTGGGTTGGCCCAGTCTCCAGAGCGGCCACGGCCACGTCAGGGTTGGCTTGAGCCACCGATGCTTGAGCCACCGATGCCACGGGATAGGTCTTGGCTAGGTACTCGACCAACTCGGCATCGCCTAAGACCTCTGGAATCTCTTTGAGTTGACGGCGAAGCGTCCAGGTCACTTTCTCTGCGACGGCATAGACCTCCCACCCCCAGGCTTGTAGCTCTGCCATCGTCTGAGGAGAATACCCGACGGCATCCACAACCACCCCATCGGGCTCGACGCCGACGAGTTCCGTGAGATCAGAGACGACCTGCACCGCCCAAGGTGCCAGAGCTTGTCTTCGCAGTTCACGACGTTCCGAGCGATCCAGCAAATACACGACGTTTCCCCTCCTCCAGGCTTTGTAACAAAGCTCGGCATTGTCCTTTCAAGGCTTCTCCATGCGTGACCAGCGGTTCCCCTCGAACGATGGCCTCCGCCTGCCGTTCCTCCCACGCCCAAAACACCATCGTTGCGTCCGGAAAATACCGCGTATATTCCTCGCGGTCGAGCGGAAGGTGCGAGGGACAGCGATTGATGACCACCGCATCGGCTGTCAATCCTTCCGTCATCCGAAGATGATGCATGTCCGCCGTCAAGACCAACACCCGAAACACCTGCGCGGCAGGGTGTTCCCACGTCAGATAATCCTGCAAGGCCACATCCAGGACCCACCGAGCCTCGTCCATCGTGTCGAGACAAGCACGCAACGACGGTTCCGGTCCTTCGTCAAACGGATTGCGGGTGCGAATCGTTAAAGGGCCGCGTCGAATGGGATGGGTAAAGTGGAGCAAGGCTTCTCCCGATTCCTCTCCCAGCCACGTGGAGAGCGTCGGTCGAAATCCCGCCTCGACGAGCGTACAGGGGGCCTGTTCTGCCCACGTACTCGCCAAAGACAGCGCGACAAAGCTCGTGCCTGCCCCAGGCAAGCCCGATACCAACAGACCCATCGCATCGTGGGCTTTGGAAGAAGCCGATGGCGAGGGCAGAGGGGGCGATGTCTCCCTTCTCTCTCGACCCGTTTGCGCCGTGTGTGCTTTTTGCAAACTCTCTTCCAGCCAGTGAACCAGTTCGTCCGGTTCGAGAGACTCGACGAGCAGGACGGAACATCCTAAAGATCGCAGCTCGGTTTCAAACGCCACATCGTCTCGCACGGTGCCCAGATACCACAGGATCGCCCCCGTTTGTGCCAATCCTTTGAGTGCTTGGAGTATCGCCGCATCGCTCATGCCGTCAAAGCGTTCGTCCGAAAGGAACAAAACGTTTCCAGAAAGCGCCTCCGAGGAGAGGTTCGCAAGCGCTGTACCCTCTTCGAGCATAAGGCCCCTTCGGTTCGCCATCGACTCTACAAAAGGATGGATGTCCGGAAAATTCGTCCCATCGTACACAATCATCCCCATGCCCCCCTTCGAACGTCCACATCCAGTGCGGTTTGAAATCCGCACAGCAAGGCTTCAGAGGTCTCTAGCTTCGGTAAATCCAGATTCAGCGTGTGTTGCATATAGTGCGTATACCCATACCCCATCGCACTGTCCGTCCACACTTGAAGCGGGAACATCTCAGGTAACCTGGCAAAATCGCGTGCATCTAGGATGTCATCCGCAATTTCGAGTGCCAGCACCAATTTCGAGCAAAGTCCCAACAACGGATAGAGACACCGGCGCAACACATCGATTTCAGCATCGAGCAACTCTCGCATGCCTCCCAGACGAAGCAGCACCGTCGGTTGAACCGCGCGTGTCCGCAGGACCGCATACACCTCTTCCAAGGCGTGGATGAATCGCGAGAACGTGTCGGCACGGATGACGACGCTCTCCGAAAGTGGGACTCCGGAGAGTCGTATCGGATCCTTTAGGATTCGCTCCGGAAACCAAAGGGGATCGTGTACTCCGTCCACGCAAAGGACCGAAGCCCCTTCTTCGGTCCACCGAAGCCATGTGCGACCGAGCCATGCGTGCGTTGACAGGCACTCTTGCTGGCCGAGGACGAGCAACTTCCTATCGGATGGGATCTGAACGGTTTCGAGCGATGGGTAGTGTACAAACGATAGGCTTTCCAACACGTAGCACCTCTTTCTTTGAGATACGTCCATCGTGACAGACATCGAGGGACTCGACCGGACATTTTTAGGACATCTTTCACGGTTTCTTATTGCCGCAAAACGAGCACGCCACGTAGGTCTCCCCGCTTTGGGTGGTTCTCCAGCCGTACGCATGCCCGTCTTTTGGACAGGTTCCAAGCTCCTCCTGACTCGACGCTACTTCCGCTTTTCCCCTGTCTTGGAACGCCATGCGAATTTTTTGACGCATGGGAGGTTCGGCCTCGATGGGTGTCTCCATCGAAGAAGAGACGTTCTTCGCAGGGACTTCGTCCCCCGTAGCGATGATCCGAAGACGCGCCCGAGGTTCTGCAACTACGCTCCCTTTCGGCGTCGGTGTCTCAGGTGGGTCCGTCGCATACTGCTCTGCTTTCGAAACGTCGTCGGACGGGTCTGCCTCAAAAGACACGCCATATCGATAGACGTAGAGGGTTTTAGACCCCCATGTGAACAGGGGACGCTTGGCTCTTGCCACCGCCGCTTTCGAAGGATAGACCGAGATGGGGCGACGTTTCTCGGCCGTGTGAGACGTCTTCGAAGCTCGGGCTACTTTCCGTTGCAACGACGCTTTTATGGTCGGTTCGATCATCCGGATGCGTTGCGGCAGTTGGCCCCGTTGTTCGGACACCCCGACGTACAACGCTTCGTGTTCGGTGAGGCCGTATCGGAGGTACTCGATAGAGAACCTCGGCACCTTCTCCTCGCTGTGACTTTTCGTGACGAGCGGATGCCCATCGTCTTTCCCCAGTCCTCCAGCGCGTATTTGTCGAGCAGACCGAGTCGTCTTGACACGGGATACCGAACCGGACACTTGGGACACAAACCGTGCGTCTTCGTATCCCAGATTGGAGAGGTAGATCCAATGTCGCGTCGATCCTTCCATCGTGTGCAGATACCCGCGTCCCACTTCTTCCATCTGCGCACGAGACTGCATCGCCATGACCATCTGATGGCCATGCTTACGCCCTTGTGTGCGAATCTCTTGGATGCTTCGCGTCGCATACAGTGGGTACTCGTCCACATAGGTATAGACCGGCGGTTTGTCGTTGTCTTTCCCAGGGCGATGCAGCACGGCTTGCTGCAAAAAGACCAGGATCATGCGCCCCACCAATTTCCCGGTCTCCGTTTGCCCTGTGATCACGGAGAGGAGTTCCCCAGGGTGGGCACGTGCCGCGTCTGGCCCATTGCCGAAGGATGTCGCGTCTTTCGTCGGCATCCATTCGGGAGGGTCGATCCAGGATTCAAAGGAAAAATTCGGCCGCTCTTCCCCCTCCGACTGCTCCCCCGGATGCCCAAACAACGCTTGAACCAAGGGACTGGAGATCAGCACGCGCACTTTCCCACGCAACCCACGCAAAATGTTCTTGTACGCCTCGGCGTTCTTTCCGTCGACGCTGCCGCCAAATTCGCTGTAAATGCTATTGGCCGCTCGCTCCAGCATCTTGTGTTCTGCCTGCGACAGTCTTGGCCAGAGCGTGGCTTGAAAGTGATCGAGGCGTGCATCCTTCGAATGCGCCCTGGTGGACGCGTCGCCATGGGCCATTGCACGCACGCGTGCGGCATCCATAAAAAGGTCGTCCATCTGCACCAGATAGCGGTCATACCAACCGATGACGTCTATCTCTACGGGGTTCCCCAGCGTGTCAAAGCCGTACAGATAACGGTACAGTTGCAACGAGTCGGTCGTGGCCTGAGCCGCCATATCGTCAAAAAAAGCGGCACCTCTTGCCTTGTCCCCCGTCTGTTCGTTCAACAGGATGTTCATGTTCGCCACAATGTCGTCCATCGTGGCGCCCGCCAAGGGATTAAACCGCACGTTGGTGCCTTTCCCTCCGACTTGACCGTCGATCACATGGATCCGGCGCACGGTGATGCCAAGAGACTCTGCGTAGGTCTCGATGGAAGGCTCCGGTTGTGGGGACATCCAAAGGACGTTCGCCAGGGTGCCCTTGGCGATGGCCTCTAGGTCTTGATGGATCATCGGCTTCATCGTCCGATACGTTTTCCCCGATCCGATGGGACCGACAATACCCATGTTCAAACATCGGTCGCTGCCCCGCAGGATGACTTTTTTCCCCGACTTTTCCCGATCCCCCGGAAGTCCTGGTTCGGCTTCTCCGAGGCTGAGGCCGATCACGACGTCCGGTGTCTCATACAAGGGGGCTTTGCCACGTCGAATCGGACGCCGATACACACTCACCACACGGCGCACAGCGTAGCCTAGGCCGTACCCGCGCCGCATCATCCCAATCCAAGCGACCGTAACCATCCCCAGCACGAGCAGCAGGACCCAGAGGTCTCCCAGTTGTATGAGCGGCGTTTGTAGGCCCAAAGCGCCGCGCAGAACCGGCAAACGCATCCCGGACGCCTGATGCCGCCAAGACAACGCTGTTCGCCCGACCTTATTGCCCCACTTGGCCAAGCGCATCAGTCCGTATCCCGCGATCCCGACCAACAGTACCGTGAGCAACCCCCTTGCGATGCGAAAAAAAGCCGACAGAATCCACAGTGCCAGCACGGCGAGTAAGAGGACGCCTACCCGTTCTAGGACACCGACGTGTTGGGGCAACATGAGTTGGGGAAGCGCGAGTGTCTTCATCGGGCGCTCACTCCTTTCGGCAGCAGACACGTTGCCAGCAAGTGCACCCAGTGGGTGCGATCCTGGCGTTCCTCGCGATGCTCCGTCACCGTATAAAAGGCCGTCTCCGCCCCTTCCTCGACGAGAAAAAAGCGCATCCAGATTTGACCCGTCGCATCTTTCGCGACCACTTGTAAATCCCCAGCTTGCAAACGCAGTTGCCGATCCCAGAGAGAAATCACATAGCTGTTGTCCGTCCGCTCCACGCGCCACACATCAGCCATGATGTCGGAGGGATACGCTGCAAACCGTTCTTGAAGGGGTAGGAGCAGCCGATCCCATTCGTCGAACATGCGCTCGACCGCCGATGGAAAGGCCGCCTGCAAGCGTTCCTGGATACGGTTTTGGTCCAGTCGCTCATCCACCTCCCGGACCAGCGCTTCGTACAGATCTTCGAGCACGAACGTCACGACATTCCCTCCAATTCTCTTAAAAACCGCGACGGCACCGTGGATGCGTTGCCGAGGGTGTTTGGATACAGGACGTACAATCGGTCTTTGGCCCGCGTCATGGCCACGTAAAACAAGCGTGTTTCTTCGTCGAGCGCGGAGGCTTCGCCTTGCGCCTTCGCGTACGGGATGGATCCCTCGACCACGTTCAGCACAAACACCGTTTTCCATTCGAGACCTTTGCTGCGGTGAATCGTCATGCAAGGAATGGCCTCCGGTTTCGGTTCTTTGGCTTGGTCCAGAACCCAGTCGACGTGTTTCAAAAAGGCGCGTAGCGTCGCATGTCGCTTCGAGGCTACTTGGAGTGAGGACCACCAGGCAGGAAGCTCTTGGCTGTCATGCCAACCCGGCACCCCCTGTTTCAAGGTCTCCAGAAACGCACTCGGTTGTTCGATGGGAAGCAGCCGCTCCAAGAGCTCCAAATAAGGTTCGAACCGCTCCGGCTCTCGGTACACGACGTCGATGCCATTCGCCCGCAGGGACTCTTTCGCAACGGACGAGAGCAATTTTTTAGGGAATTCGACGCTGCGAAACACCGCTTCGGGAGGAATCGGGGCCTTGCGCTGGATGGCTTCGACCACGCGCAGATACGAGAGCACGGACACGACGGCAGGCATCTCGTAAAAGTGTTGATCTCCGACGATGGAAAACGGCATTTTTGCCTCGGTGAAGGCTTCTTCCATATCCCGCGACTCCGTGTTGGTCCGATACAAGACCGCAAAATCGGACCAACCCAGCTCCGGAAACGCCGTTTTCAGTCCTTGAATCGTTTCCACCACGCGCAGCGCTTGCTGTTCCGGAGTCTCACAAGCCAAGATTCGGACAGCGTCTCCGCCCTGCCGATGGGCCACTACGCGCTTGACGCGTTGCGTTTTGCTCAGACGAATCACGCGATTCGACGCTTGCACCACGGTTTCCGTCGACCGATAATTCCGCTCCAGCAAGACGATCTTGGCGTCCGGATAGTACTTAGAAAACTCTAGAATGAGCTCTGGTCTCGCACCACGAAACCCATAGATCGACTGATAATCGTCCCCGACCACGAAGAGATTCCGATGCGGTTCCACAAGCTTTTGCAAGATAAGCCACTGTACCCAATTCGTGTCTTGAAACTCATCCACCAGCACGTACTGAAAGCGAGAGGACACGGTGCGGAAAAACGCTGGATCGTTGTACAAGAGCCGATGAGCCCGCACGAGCAGATCGTCGAAATCGAGCTTTTTGTGCACCGTCTTCCAGCGTTCATACGCGTCGAAAACGCGATTTTGGTCTGGGTCGGACAGTTGACCAGGCGTCCATCCGGAATTTTTGGCGACCGACAGACATTGCTGTACCTCTTCGGGCGAGAAGCGCTCGCCAAGTCCGGTGCCATAGGGATTGACCGAGGTTTTTGGGGCTAAAACCACTTCGATCATCCAGGTGTTATTAGGCACCAACTGCCAGCCGGGACCGAGCGTCGGAACCACCATCCGGTGGGCCAATCCGTGGATCGTCGTGACCACCACGTTTTTCGCCCTCGGTCCCATCGCTTGCTCCAGACGCGTTCGCATGTCTTCCGTCGCTTTTTTCGTGAACGTGCAACTCAAGATGCGTTGGGGTGGCACCCCACTTTCGACTAACCCGAGGATGCGCAGCACCAGCATGGTCGTTTTTCCACTTCCTGCACCTGCGACAACCACACAGGGACCGTCTTTGTGCTGTGCCGCCTCGCGCTGCGCAGGATTCAATCCTTCCAGACTCGGCAAATCAAACGCCCTCCTTTGCCTCTTTATTGTCATGGCATCGAAGGAGGGCGTTCGGACATTTTTAGGACAAGTTTTAGTCGTTGGGGAAAAGTTTGTAGAAGTTGGCGTATCGGGCATCGCGTACACTGGACGAAGCCGTGGCCAGAAGCGGCGTTGGGGGGGAGGGCATGGTTTTAATCCGCTCTTTGGCGTAGACGTCTTTGAGGATTTCCGCCACATACGCGAAACTGCGAATGCGCTTAGGCTCTTTGTGGGTACGAAAGACGTCCTGGATGCCGGATAAGATGACGTCCAGCGGCATGCCGCCCTCGAGCAGTTGCTTGAGCACCACGTAGTCGTGACGCTGCGTACGATAGGCGTAGTTGTCCATGGCCACTTGCATCGCTCGGTCCACTTCCGCATACGGGTCGCGCGTCTCGTTCGGTGCCTTCGGCGGCGATACGGGACGGACGGACCGCTCCTCCGGTTCTTCCAGACACAACGAGACTCGGATCCGTTCGGGACCGACGTAGGCCAAGTGAAGGATGCCTTTCGCTTGCAGCTTCTCCAAACGTTCGATGAGGTGTGACGTCTCCCAACCCGTCATGGCAGAGAGTCTTGCAAGCGCCACCTCCTTGTCCGGGAAGGTCAGCAGGGCCACCAAGAGGACGAACGCATCGCCATCGCCGATCCGACGACGGTATTCGCGGAGATAGTAGACCGGCACCGACACGAATCCTTGAGCAAGCACGGCAGCTTCGTACATAGGCATCGCTCCTTCGGTGTGGGTTGAGAAAGCGGCCCCGTAGGACCGCGCGGTCGTTAGCTGGCGTAGGTTTTGCTGACGGAGAGTTTGACGGTCTGCTTCTCCGGTACATCGATGCTCTCACCCGTTTGCGGGTTGCGAGCGGTATGCGCCGGTCGTACGGTGGGTTTAAGCTTCCCGACGCCTTGGAGGGTGACTTCTTGCCCGGCTTTCAGTTCGGCGACGATCGCTTTTTGAAACTCGGACCAGAGCGCCTCTACCTGTTTTTTGGGGAGCTCTGACGATACGTGTGCGAATAGACTTTCTTTGCTCATACGACTTTGGCTCCTTTAGCTTCAAGATGTCTCCAGTATAACTGGGAGTTGCGCCCGATTCGGGCCACTTTTCGCCCAATATTGAGCGAATATCCACGGCGTCTCCCGCTCCAAACGCGACAATGGAGAGCACCTGCTCGCTCTCGGTCGAACAGACAGAGGCTTTGAGGGTCTACACAGCCTGCTCCCAAAGCACCGGACGGCCGCTGCGGCTTATCCGGGCCAAGCGAAAGCGAGTTCCGAAGGATGGATGTTTTACCGAATGCGCCGTAAAGCCCCGCGCTTTAGCGCTGGGGATATAAGGCGCTCGCCGCTAGGCGAATCTTTTGTC
>NZ_JAMCCX010000024.1 GCF_024706985.1 Alicyclobacillus sp. SP_1
AGGCAGACGGACAATGCTCATCAATCTTCCTTTTTGTCCCAAATTGAATTCGGATCGCTTAAGTTGACAGCATTGGGGACTGTCCTCGGATAAGGCGGTTCTCAGCTGACTTTCACGATATTGACAGCATCTCCGATGTGCTGGAATCGCACATATCCAGTCGAATCAGCCCAGATGAGAATGTGGTCTTGAAGTGCGATGAAGCTGCCAGTGCCGTCAATCTGAGTTGCTCCATCATAGACATCAATTCGGTCCCCGAGGGTGAGAGCGCGGCGCAAGTCATCCGTCATGGTTACACCTCCTTCGCACACTGTAAAGTACGCTTATGCGAGATGCTTGGCGTGGACGGTTGTCGCAGAGTCGCGTCCATATTCACCTTCAGGGGCGAATTTTGGCGAAGGACGCAGTTTCGTCATTTCATTCGTCATTTCATTCGTCATTTCAATTGAGGTTACAAAAATCATCTGCGTATGAAAAACGTTGTGTGGATTTTACTTTACTTTTCATCGAAACCGTGTTATCCTAAGACCGTTCAAGAAGCATCGGTACCCATGTATGAATTTATGAGCCGTTTACGTTTGCGCCTCATTGGGGACGCAGAACGTGGCGGCTTTCGTACTTGTCTACGTGAATGTGCATGCGAACAAATTGGTTTGTACCCGCAGGGTACGAGGAGGAAACGATTGTGGAACAAGGTATCGTCAAGTGGTTTAATGCAGACAAGGGTTTTGGCTTCATCTCTCGCGAAAATGGAGATGACGTGTTTGTACACTTCAGCGCCATCCAAGGAAATGGTTATCGTTCTTTGGAAGAGGGACAACGCGTGACGTTTGACGTAGTTCAAGGTCCGAAAGGTCCGCAGGCAGCCAACGTAGGTTGATTTGAGCGGCGTTTATCCGCTGAACGTTGTGGAGGACGACTTGCAAAAGTGCCTCTGTGGCTTCAGTGGATATCGCACTTGGAGTTCAGCGCAGATTAGTGCGATGAACTGCCCAAATTTAAATACCAAGGAAAACACCCGTCGCTGAGGCGGGTGATTTTATACTACGCGAGTAAAGCTGGGCATCTTTTCGAAGGTATTCTCAATGAATGTGATTTTCGTTCGTTTTGTGTTGAAATGGCACGCACTCCCGTTGATAGAGTCTGAATCCACAGAGTTTGAATTCGGGGATGCCACCGTAGTTATCATGAGAAATGGGGGATTGACATGGCGTACAACAATAGCAGAAAACCGGTCAGTCAGCATGTATATGAGGACACCATGGTTTGGCAATGCTCTGAGTGTCAGTGTTGGTCTCGGATGGAATTTATTTTAGTGGGAGAGCCAGAGTGCCCGCTTTGCCATGCTAAGATGGTTCAGGAATTGAAAAATGTTCGGGTGGACTAGCGTGTACCGGTTGCTTTTTCTCTCGCACTAGGTAACAGGTTTGTGCGCTTAATTTAAGTTTTGACGAACCGGGCTGAAGAGAAAATGCGCTGCGCGAGGTACTCGATTCGGACCAGGCATCGAATCAGGTGGGGGGTAGTTCAAATCGAATCAGGTGGGGGTAGTTCAAACAGGAAGACAGAATGAGTGTAAATTGAGCTGCCTCCATTTTCGGCGGAATTTTGTGGTTTGACTTGATTGTTGATGCTCGCCACTGTATAATAGCCAAGTGTCTTGCGGGTGTAGTTCAATGGTAGAACCTCAGCCTTCCAAGCTGATGGCGCCGGTTCGATTCCGGTCACCCGCTCCATATCGCAAGGGCCATCAGATGTTGGATGGCCCTTTTTCATAGGTGATGGTGCTTTCTGTGGTGTATGATTCTGTTGGGTATGGGAAGGACAAAAGGTGCTTTGGGTAAATTTAGAAAATGATGAGAGCAGGGATGAATGTGGAGAAGATTTTGGTAGTTGGACATAAAAACCCGGATACAGATTCCATCTGTTCTGCGATAGTGTATGCGTCACTCAAGACAAAATTAGGTGTTGAAGCAGAGCCTGTTCGACTCGGTGTCATCAACGGCGAAACGCAATTTGCGCTTGAGTACTTTCATGTGAATGCTCCCCGCCTCGTTCAAAGTGTGAGTGATGAGGCGCACAAAGTGATATTGGTGGATCACAATGAACGCCAACAGAGCGCAGACGACATTCAGTCAGTGACAGTGGTTGAGGTGGTGGACCATCACCGCATAGCCAACTTTGAAACGGCTGGACCGCTGTATTATCGAGCCGAGCCAGTCGGTTGTACAGCCACTATTTTGAACAAGCTATTTAAGGAGCATGGCCTTTCTCCAGATGCAACAGAGGCTGGACTTATGATTTCGGCGATTGTTTCGGACACGTTGCTGATGAAGTCGCCGACGTGCACAGAAGAAGATGTCGCTGCGCTCAAAGAGTTAACCGAGATTGCTAAAATTGATTTGGAAGAGTATGGACTGAATATGCTAAAAGCTGGCGCGGATCTGAGCGGTAAGCCTATCTCAGAGCTTATCTCGCTGGATTCGAAAGAATTTCAGATGGGTCCCTATAAGGTGGAAATTGCTCAGGTCAATACGGTTGATACACAAGACGTTCTTGGTCGTCAGGCAGAGCTTGAGGAGCGGATGAAGGAACGTATTGCGGACAAGCAATTGGATTTGTTCTTGTATATCGTAACCGACATTCTGCAGAATGATTCGATTGGCGTGGCCCTGGGTGAACAGGCTGAGGCTGTAGAAGTTGCCTATGGAATTTCACTAGAATCCAACCGTGCCTTGTTAAAGGGCGTTGTCTCACGGAAGCAACAAGTCGTGCCTGTGCTGACCGATGTATTGAACCAACGGCATAAAAACTAGACGTTTTGCAGACCTATGGATTTTGAAAAGATATGAGTATTTTTCTACGCCTGTTGCATTTTGTGCAATGGGCTTTTCTTTGTTGTAGTCGGCTCCCGTCTCCTGTGAGCAGTCCGCTTCACTATTCTCTGAACACGAGATTCCATGAGCATATTTGCATTTTTATTCAATAATTATACTAAAAATTTAATTGACGAAATAGACAAGATTCTTGACAATTCGACATGAAATTTCATTGAATTATTGTCTAATATTCGATAGTATTGGAATTGTTCTATCATATACTACTCGACAGGGGGAAATTGGATGCGTTCCAAGAAGTACGCAGGCCTTTTGGTGGCTGCAATGGCTGCATCGGCGTTCTCTATCCAGGGAATGGCGTCATCAAGTTCCGCTCAAATGGTGGTTCCGCGAGGTATCGGGGCAGCTATCACGAAAGAGGCGACGGTCGTCAGCGCCACGCCATCAAATACGGAACTCACTGTCAGTGTTATTCTCCGCACCACTAACACGCAACAATTGAAACAGTATATTGAAGCTACCACGACTCCGGGAAACCCTATGTTCCGTAAATTTTTGACTACCCAACAGTTTGCGCAACAGTTTGGTCAGCCCATGCCTGTGGTTCAATCTATCGTCAATTACTTTCAATCCTATGGAATTACGTCTCACGTCTATCCGGACAATTTGGATATCACATTGACTGGCACGGCGGCACAGTTCAATGCGGCCCTGACCATCAGTTTGATGGATATGGCTTTCGGTGGACAGACTTTCCATGGAACCAAAATTGCTCCTCGCGTCCCCACGTCCATTGGTTCGCCCATTCTCGCGATTCTTGGCTTGGACAACTATAGCCCATTTGCGAGCAATGCTGTACGCGTTCCAAAATCGGTGTTGGCTAAGTTACCGAACGATGGGCAGTCGTCTGCAAACGCGATTCCTACTGGCGTCATGACGCCTCAGCATTTCGAGTCTCTCTACCATATTGACTCTCTTTACAAAGCGGGCGATTATGGACAGGGCGAGACGATTGGTATTGTCACGCTGGCAGCTCTTGATCCGACAGACCCTTATGGTTACTGGGATGGATATCACGTTCCAATCAATAATGACCATCGGGTCAAAATTATCAACGTCGATGGAGGTCCGGGTGCTCCGTCGAATTCAGCGGGATCGGGCGAGACAGCTCTTGACGTAGAGCAGTCTGGTTCGGTAGCACCACACGCCAACATCCGTGTATACCAGGCTCCTAACACAGACTACGGTTTTGCGGATGCATATTTTGATGCTATCACTCAAAATAAAGTTGACACTCTGTCCGCGAGCTGGGGGGAGAGTGAGACAGCCATCACAGCTTCTATCGAGGCTGGACAAGAGTCTCCAGGTTATGCCCAGGTGTTCAATGAAGCATTTATGGAAGCTGCCGCTCAAGGTATCAGTACGTTTGTGGCAGCTGGCGACCAAGGTGCCTATGATGCGAGTGGCGATATTGGGACTACGAACCTCAGCGTGGACAATCCGTCAGATAGTCCCTACACGACTGCAGCGGGCGGCACCACCTTGCCATGGAGCGATTTGCCTGGCAACTTTGGCAACGTAGGCCTGGGCATTCCGAATTCGGTCGTGACGAAGCAGCGTGCATGGGGCTGGAATTATCTGTGGCCGTATTTTGCAAATTTCGGCGCAACGAGTGAAGCTAGTTTTGCACCGACGTTGATTGCTGGCGGTGGCGGTGGCTACAGCGTACTGTTCAAGCAACCATGGTATCAGAATGGCGTGTCTGGCATCCGTCATTTTGACGCAGTTCCCTATTTGACACCGATTGACAACAACACCTCGTGGTCGTTCAATCCCAATCCGAGTGTGATTAGCGGTACGTCCAATGGCGGCAGGGCGATGCCGGATGTGGTGTTGGATGCGGATCCGTTTACAGGTTACAACATTTACAGTGCGACGTTTGGAAAAGACCCTTGGTCCACGGGTTGGGGTGGCACGAGCTTCGTTGCTCCGCAGTTGAACGGTATCGCTTCCTTGATTGATGAGATGGTGGGAGGCCGCGTTGGATTCTGGAATCCGCAAGTGTACCATTTTGCGGCGCAGCCCAATTCGCCATTTACAACGATGGATACCAGTGGCGGAAGCAACACTAACCTCTACTATACTGGACGTGCGCATACCATTTGGAATCCGTCCACGGGACTTGGGTATCCAAACGTCACAGAGTTGGCGAAAGACTTCATGGCAACGGGAGCACCGGCAGGTCCCGGAGCACCGGCAGGTCCCGGAGCACCAGCAGGTCCTGGAACACCAGCAGGTCCTGGAACACCAGCAGGTCCTGGAACACCAGCAGGTCCTGGAACACCAGCAGGTCCTGGACCGATGGCTGCATCGAAAAATTGATTGTCCTCGCTTTCTAAGAGGTTGCGGCGCCAGACGCCGCAACCTCTTTTGCACCAAACAGGTGGAGACTGGGACGAACAGATGTCGTGCCCGCGCCTGTGACAGCGGGCATAAGATGGACTGGAGATGCGAGTACTGAGGTGGTGACAGGTGCGGCAGGGGCGTTCGGGCGAGACAGAAGATGTAGGGTTCCTCTCTGCAGTCTATCGCGGGTTGGGCATTGCTGCGGCCGTCCTGCTGTTGACCGGACAACTCTCGATTGCGGGGGTTTTCCTCTCACCAGGAGCGTTTTCACTGTCTCTGTCGGGACCGTTTACCGGCTATGCGGTAGAGGGCGTTACTCCATCTGCGAACGCGGTTCTCGATGGCTTGGACGTCATTGTTGCCTTACTACTCATCCTCAACGAGATAAGTATTGTGGGCACCTTTATCACGGGTGGCCGCTTTACCATTGTGGTCAGCGGACCCCCGTTTGGAAGTCAGTCGCTGGCGACCTATGCGCCACAAGCGCGCGAGTTCTTTTCTGATTTCCGAACTATGGCAGAACAAAAAGCCCGCGGACACCAACGCCGTTGATGGCGTCGCCGTCGCACGGAACCTTGAGCGCTTTTGGACAGTGGAGCGAGTCTGGACAGGGGGGCTGCAGATGCGGAGATGGTCCATTCCCGAGATTCGTCCCAGTAAAGGGGCTATTTATGTGATGGCGATAGCCGTTGGGACGTTTACTTATTTCTTTGTGCGTCCTCGTCCGGACGACAGCGACGGGAGAGAAAAAGACCAGGTATCTCCTGCGGCAACGGAACGTGTGTCCCGTCACCCGTAGCGTCTTCGCTACGGTCTAACACAGAGGGCGTATGCCAGAGTCTTCCTTTTGACACTTGCGTAGCCGTCTCGGCGAGCACCTCCAGTCGCCGGAGGTCGGGCAGACAGAGGTGTCTGTTTTGCCATGTTAAAAGACCCTCGCGTTGAAGGTCCGATAGTGCTCGGGACATGGACTCTCGGTTGAGGCCAACCATATCCGCTAGATGTTGTTTTGTGACCAGCCAATCCACAACCGTTCCTGAGGGCGAGGAAACGCCAAAGTTTGCAGCGAGATCGACCAATAGATTGACGACGCGTAGGCGTGCGTCCATGAAAGCGAAATAAGACAGTTTTCGGTCAGCCTGTTGCAAGCGCTCGGCGAGTGTTGCGGCAATCCGACGAAGGATGAGCGGGTACTCTGTCATGAGCGTTTCTAAATCTTCTCGCTTAAGTTGCCAAAGTAGAGTGTTCTCCATGGCCCCTACGGAAGCCGTTCTGCGAGCGTCAGAATGAATCATCTCCAACTCGCCAACCACTTCTCCGGCAAACTGGTGACCGAGCACAAACTTACGCTCCGAGTTTTCCACGAAAATTTCGAGCGATCCCGCTTGTATCACATACACAGCATCGCCCACGCTACCTTGGTGAAAGAGGATTTGTCCGCGCAGCAAGCGTTTTGACGTCAACTTTTTACGGACGGTCGCCCGTTGCAAATTGGGGATATCCGAAAATAGAAAGGCGTTCATAAAATCCGTTTCCATAAAGTTCACTCCGAAGCAAGAATGACATGATGTCTACTTGGAGCATACTCCTTTAAAGTCTAGACGCAAGTGCCGTGGCGTGCGGAGGAGTGGCAGAGAGATAGTGAATCGAGACGCCTTCTTGGCGAAAGCGGCGTTCAAAATCACTTTGCACATGAATTCCCGAAATAGGAAACACACGATTTTTGCCACTAGGCTCTTCGGTCGTAGGCTGTTCTGCAGGCACGTCGCGAATGACTTCTTGGACGGTCCAGCGTGTCGCAAGCAGTTGTTTGATGGACCAATCAAAAAGAGCCTCGTTGTCGGTCTTTAATTCCAGTGTTCCAGAACTCCGCAATAAACGCTCGTATTGCTGTAAATAAGTAGGGTGTGTCAGACGTCGACGTTCATGTCGGTGGTGTGGCCATGGATCGGAAAAATTCAGATAGATACTATCGATACTGTTGTGCGGCAGATGTTCGGACAAATGAATGGCATCACTCTTCCAGGTGCGAAGATTCAATAGATTTTCTTGTAGTGCGCGGACCGCTGTGAATGCTACGAGGTATGCCTCGCGGTCCACGCCGAGACAGAATGCGGATGGATTCGCCCGGGCTAGGCTGGTGAGAAAGGCACCGCGGCCACAGCCAATTTCCAATACTTTTTGGGTGCTCGATTGCCACAGCAATGTTGTGTCTAGACCCTGCAAGTCATTCAGCAAATAGGGTGCAGCTTTTGCTTCGATGTCTGGAAGTCGATATAGTCGGCGGATGCGCGTAGTGTAACACCTCTCTGTATAGGGTGGATATTATTAAGGGCTTGGTCGATCTCGATGTAAATCCAAGAGTTGTCCATGCTCTCGGAGCCACTGACGGCGCACCTTGTAGTCCGGGAGAATGTCCTCCACCGTGGCCCAAAATGCGTCGGAGTGATTCATGTGGAATAAGTGCGCTAGTTCGTGCACGATGACGTAGTCGACTATCTCCCGAGGGCCCAAAAATAACCTCCAATTCAGTGCGATGGTCCCATCGGATGAACAACTTCCCCATCGACTCGTCTGGCTACGCAGGACGAGTTTTTTTGGCAACCTTCCCATGCGTGTACCGTATTCCTGAAGGCGCTCCGTGGCGTGCCGCTTCCCGAACTGTTTGAACCACTCGGTGAACGCCTCGTAGAGAGTTTGCGAATAGGATGCATCGACCCATTCCGGAGGAACGGTGACCTCAAAGGATTGGTCTGTCCGATGCCACGTGATGGTCACGCTTTGCTTGTTCGATGCGTGAATGTGGAGCGTCTGTGGCTCGCCGAGGACGGGAATACAGTCATTCTCTGCAAAAGAGTGCCTAGGCAGTGCTTCCAGTCGCAGCCTCGTCTCTTCTCGGGCCTTCCATATCCAGTCTGTTTTTTCGCGCAAAATGGTATCCAACTCTTCGTATCGAATGTATGGAGGCACCGTCACGCGAAGCGTGAGGTCTGCGTTCATTCGCAATGTGACATTTTTTGCGTTGGAGCGTATGACGACATGGTACGGAATGAGAGTCCCGTGTATCTTGAGGACAGACTCAGAAGTCACGAGCGGCGCTCCTTTCTCGCAAAAATGAGGGCCGGACAGTAGGTCCGACCCTGACATTGTCTCACAGCTTATCAAGATTGAGAAGAAGAGTTGGAGAGTCTGTGACTGGCCAACTCCGACTTTCGAAGCGGCCCAGCGACTAAAAGATAATAGACGATACCTGTTACGATGGGCGCCGTAAAAGCGCTCAAATCCGCATTCCCAAACCACTTTGGAGACAGCGGGCTCACCCACAGACCTTGGCTGTTGACGGTGAAAAACGTGGCAATAAGGCCAACGACAAAAGCGAAAATGGCTCGCCAGTGAATCCCGTTTTGGTACCAGTAGGGACTTCCTGCCTCCGTAGACATCAAACCATCCGTGTCATAGCGTCCTTTAATCAGTCGATGGTGAATCAAAAAGATGGTCGACCACGGTCCAATGACCAAGATGTTTAGAGAGAGAAATTGTTGAAAGAAATTGAGGAATTGATTGGAGATGAATAGAGCGTACAGAGCGACGAGCGTACAAAGTGCGCCGTCGATCATGACGGCTGCATACCGTTTGATACGGATGCCCATCGACAAAAAGCTCATCCCAGAACTGTAAGCGTTCAAATAATTGGCTGTAATGTCGCCAATCACCACAACGAGCAGAAAGGGAATCGCAGCCCAAGCAGGTACCGCGCGGGCAATGGCGGAAACCGGATTTGTGGAAAATGCCTGGGCATTGACGAATGTTCCGAGCAGAATGCCCACGCCCATCATCACGAAGGACGCAATGCCACCGCCGAGAAACGTCACCCAAACAATCTTTCCCGTGCTGGAGGTTTCGGGTAAATAGCGAGAGTAATCCGCAGCGAAATTTACCCAACCATAAAGAGAGCTGATGAGTCCGATAGAAGTTGCCATAAGGAAGGTGGGGAAAGCCCCGTCTGCGGCCATGTCTTTGACGGGTGTGGAGAACGCCCAGTGGACATGCGGCAGGATAGCAATGACCAAAACAATCGTAAAAGCGGCTAAGAGAAAGCTGAGAATTCGCTGCATGGTGAGCAACGTGGCATGACCCAAGATGGGGACGATATACGTCAAGAGCAGAGTCACGATTAAGGCGATGACGGTCGGACCAACTCCAGTGGAGGGTAGACCAACATAGTGAGCTAGACTGAGCAAAGCGAAAATGGTCAAGACCATGGTCACAGCTTCCCAGCCAACTGCGGACAGCCAACTAAAAAAGGCTGGCAACTTGTTCCCGCGAACACCAAACGCGGCTTTGGAGATGGTCAGCGTGACGGTGCCACCTTTCGGGCCAGTGCTCGAGGCATAGCCGAGAACGGCGAAAGATACGGCACATACTAGAGAGGCCAGCATACTTTCCCAGACATTGAGACCAAGACTGGTGAACAGTTGGCCGATGACCACTCCTGTGTAGGTGAGCACAGCGGCAAACCAGACAAAGAATAGCTCTCTTGGCTGTCCGTGGCGCCGCTCTTTCGAAATGATGCCAGTACCCTCTGTTTCGATGTGAAATGCTGCATCGACCTGCGCGGTTTGCTGGCTTTGTCTTACGGGTTGAGCCACACGTGCTTCCTCCCTTCCGCAGAACCAAGATTCATGCAGTCGTTCGGAAATGACAAAGTCCACGAGGAAATAGGACCTCGTAGTCAAAGCGATTTCCGGTCGCCTGGTAGAAACTGTCGGTCCATATTTCCGACATTATACGAGGTTTTGCAAACGCATTGTACAAGTCTTTGTGGGTGCGGTCAATATGTACTGTCCCCCATGTTTGGTCCACATCGCATTTTCTGAGCAGCGCCGAGAGCGCGAGAGAGGGGGAAGTTCTCATGGCACAAACGACAGACCTGAGCCGCATCCTGCAACTTCAGTTCCAGGTCGGCACGACCAGCAAAGGGCTGCCAAAAGTCAAG
Organism: Alicyclobacillus sp. SP_1; assembly: GCF_024706985.1. Lineage (GTDB taxonomy): Bacteria > Bacillota > Bacilli > Alicyclobacillales > Alicyclobacillaceae > Alicyclobacillus_I. Next base: position 10,240 of record NZ_JAMCCX010000024.1, read on the forward strand.
AATCACAATTTCCCACACGTGAATCCGGCCGTTTCGGATGACGACCTGTTGGCAGCGGGGGAGGCTATCGCGGCTCTCTTTGCCGACACCTTGCACCAAGTAGCACGAGTAGACCAGACACTGGTGACGGCAAGTAGCAGTTCGGGAAGCACTGGGACAGCGGGATCGACCAATTCCAGCAACGGGAGTAACACTGGAACGAGCTCAAGCACTGCAGGGGCCTGACCCAGACACGTCTCTGAAAGGCAACAACTCTCATGCGGATGGTGGCAATGGAATAGAGGAGGTGTTGAATATGGCAACCAAAGTCGTTTTGCAGTTGCAGTTTCTCACAGACGCCAACAAAAAAGTGCGCATCTCTGTTCCCACCCCTGTGCAACCCGTGGACAATACGGCTGTGGACAAAGCGATGGACCTCATCGTCGAAAAGCAGTTGTTCGCCTTTGCGCAAGGGATGATTGTCAAGAAGATTGGAGCAGAGCAGGTCGAGACCACGAGCGGATCGGTCGGGTAATTGGCAGGTCCCATCATCGTCGACGCCTCTCGGGCCATGGGCCCGGGAGGTTTTTCTGTGAGAACTGATATCAATGGGAACGTTTGGCGGCTGGCGTATGCCTATACCTACAGGAAGTTACGGAGAGTGTGTCGATCCGCCACGTTTCCAGAAAGGGTGTTTCGATAGCGGGTGTTGAAGATAGTGATCGACGGCTTGACAGAGGCTTTCCCCGTCTTCGCCCTCCACAAGATGCTTCCCATCCATCAGAACAAATGGACGGCGTGCGCATAATTGACAATGGTCGATGCAGGAGTATTTGTCAATGCGAACTCCACGTTCGGATTCCTCGAGTTTTTGCAAAGCCAGAGCGGAGCCGCGTTTTAGGTTTTTTTGACAGAATTCAGCACGGTGGCGCATGGGTTCAAGGCCCCCTGTGGCTAGACTTTCTCGCGCCGCTGGACGAGTTTTCGAATCACGTAGAGCGCGAGTCCAATGGTCAGAGCGATTGCGCCAACGGCAAGCATCGGTCTCCTTGCCGCATGCAACAGTTCATGTACGCTTTCGCCGAAAAAGTAGCCAGCGAGCGTGAATAGTGTGCACCACAAGATGGATCCGACGATAGTGTATACGACAAACCTTCGAAAAGCCATTCTCGATAGGCCGGCGGCGTAAGGTGACAGGGAACGCACTCCGGGCAAGAATTTGCCCGGAATGAGGATGAGAGCGCCGTGGGAACGGACGAGTTTTGTGACGCGCTCCAATTTGTTGGCTGGGACGATGCGCCACTGCGACAGTGACCCAAAGAACCGAGATTCGAAGGTAGTGGCTGCGACAAACGCGATGGATGTGCCCGTGACATAACCTGTAGCGGCACAGAGGAGTACTCCGACGAGACTCATGTTGCCCGTGGATGCAGAAAATCCATAAAACAATAGAAAAGCATCGCCCGGAAAGGGTATGCCAAGACCCTCAATGAACAGGGCGAGCCATAGTCCGGCATAGCCAATGCCCATCAGGAACTGGGACGCATGGGTGGCAAAGCAAGTCAGACAAAAATGCACGATGGACCCGCCTTCTCATGGGAATTGGACGTGTTGTTACAGCGTATGGCTGCATCGCAGGAAGCATGTCTGTTTTTTGCCAGGTCGCGCGTGCGGGAGGTGACTTCGGACAGGTTCTGATATGATGTAGGAGAAAAAGATGCGCGGCTGAGCGGGATCGAAATAGAGCCTTCGGGAGGAGTGGCGGTGGTGGTGCGTGACGAGCGTCCGTACGATGAATTTTCCTTGATTTCCGCCCTGACCGAGCGGTTGCCAGAGGCGGGCGCGGATGTCCGCGTAGGCATTGGTGACGATGCCGCGGTACTGATTGCCCATGCTGGCGAAGACGCGTTGGTGACGACGGACACCATGGTTGAAGGCGTTCATTTTCGCACGGAGACGATGCACTTTTCGGATGTAGGCTACAAATGCCTCGCCGCCTCGGTCAGTGACATAGCTGCGATGGGAGGACGGCCGACGGTTGCCACCCTGTCTCTTGCGATACCAGCGAAGACGGCGCTCGGCAAACTTGAGCAACTGTACGATGGAGTGGCTGAGGCGGCGCGAGAATATACCGTCTCCGTGGTCGGCGGAGACGTTGTTTCGACGACTGGCCCGCTCGTACTCACCAGCACGGTCATCGGCCGCGTTTCGGTCGGGTTGGCGATGCTCCGGAGCGCGGCGACGGTTGGAGACATCGTCTTTGTCACGGGCGACCTTGGCCGATCCGCTGCGGGTCTCCACACGCTTCTTCATCCCTCTCCTCTATTCCGTCCCGAGGAACTCGGCTATGCTCAAGCCAAGCACCAGCGACCGACGGCGCGTGTGGACATGGGGCAGTGGCTCTCCGGCCTCGGCGTGCGCACCTGCAATGACGTGTCCGACGGGCTTGCGTCGGAACTGAACGAGATTGCGCATGCAAGTAAGGTGCGTCTGCGCGTCCATTTGTCCCAGGTTCCGCTCCATCCATCGACACGCCGCATTGCTCGCCTGGCAGGCATCGATGAATTGGACTTTGCTCTGTATGGTGGCGAGGATTATGAATTGGTTGGAACGGCGCCCCCGCATGTCTTTGCGAACGCTCTTGCGGTGGCGGATGCAATGACCTGCAAAGTGACGGCCATCGGGCGTGTGGAAGCGGGGGATGGGGTTGTCGGGGTGTGGCCGGATGGACATCTCGATGTGGTCAAGCCACGCGGCTTTAATCACTTCGCAGCAGAGGAGCGGGGAGTATGACCTCAGGGAATGCCATTTGGGAAGTTATGACGTACTCTCCGGAGGAGACGCGGCAACTCGGACGGGTGGTCGGGGAGTTGCTGGAGCCCGGGGACACGCTTCTACTGTGCGGCCCACTCGGCGTGGGTAAGACGCGTATGGCTGGCGGTATTGGCCAAGGACTCGAGGTCGCGGTGCAGATGACATCGCCGACCTACACGTATGTCATGACTTATTATGGGCGAATCCCGCTGGTCCACATGGACTTATATCGATTATACGAGAGTCATTTTGCCGTCGATGGTCCGTCCGAGGAAACCTTGGACGGCCTCGGTTTCTTTGATTATCTGGATGGTCAAGCGGCGGCATTGATAGAATGGCCGGAAGGCGTCTCGGAGTACCTGGAGGACTGTCTGTGGATACAAGGCAGTTATGGGACGGACGGAGATGCGAGGCTGTGGAGAATGGAGTCCCGAGGATTTCGCAGTGCGTCTTTACTTGGGGAATGGAGGAAACTGTGGTCACGCTTGTGATGGACACTGCAACGGAAGTCATCGCAGCTGGCGTGGTCGTCGAGGACCGACTGGTGTCCAGTTGCACGTCTCGCGTTGCGCGCTTGCACTCGCGGTTTTTGGCACCTATGTTGGATTCGGCGCTCGCCGTCAGCGGTGCGAACAGGAAACAGATTGAGCAATTGGTCGTGGGGGTTGGACCGGGATCGTACACAGGAGTTCGCATTGCGGTCAGTACCGCCAAGGCGATGGCGACAGCACTGGACATCCCGCTGCGGCCCGTCTCGACGCTCAGTGCTCTCGCGGCGGCTGCGATGGCGGCATTGGCGCCCGCAACCGGGGAGGATGTGCATCTCACGTGCCTGCTCGCGGCGCGACGGTCGCGCGCATACGGGGCACGCTATCAGGGCGCTCATCGGCAGCCGTCCTTGCGAACCTTGTCTCTTGGGGCTGTTCGGTCGTATTCTGAGTGGCAGACAGTGGTCTTGGAGGACGTTGAAAAGTATCCGACGGCGCGCCATCTGGTGGTCTACGACGAACCTATGCAACCATTTTCCAGTGCGGGGACGAGGTTGCAGTGGTTGCCTTTGGGACAACTGATGGGGCAATTGCCACTTGGCCTCTGGAATGCTGCGCGCGAAGTGACGCCAGTCTGTGGTGCCGAAATTCATTCCTTGGTACCCGCGTATCTTTTGGAGGTCGAGGCAGAAACGCGGTTGCGGCAGAAAGGAAGTATGCCCGATGCAGAGTAACTGGAATCCCGAGGAGTTGAAAATTCGACATATGGTTCTCGCCGATGTCGATGATGTGATGAAAGTCGAGCGCCGCTCGTTTACGGCTCCTTGGTCTCGGCAAGCGTTCGTGACTGAGTTGGCGGATAATCAGTTTGCGCGGTACCTCGTTCTCGAATACAGCGGACGGGTCATTGGTTATGGCGGCGTTTGGCTCATTATCGATGAGGGGCACGTGACAAACGTCGCGGTCGATCCCGATTTTCGCGGCAAACAACTTGGTGAGCAGATGATGCGGGCACTGATGTCGCTGTGCACTTTGCAAGGAGCCCGCAAAATGACGCTCGAAGTGCGTGTCACGAATGTTGTCGCACAGAGACTCTATGAAAAATTGGGGTTTGAGACGGTGGGAGTGCGCAAAGGGTACTACACAGACAATCAAGAAGATGCTTACATCATGTGGGTCGACTTGCCGGAATTGAATCAGGAGGCTTTTGCGGAATGAGTGCGGTCAGAGTCCTCGGATTGGAATCCAGTTGCGACGAGACGTCTGCCGCCATCGTCGAAGGTGGATCCGTCATTGTGTCGCAGCGAACGGTCTCCCAGGTCGACACACATGCGAAGTTCGGCGGAGTTGTCCCGGAAATCGCGTCGAGACAGCATGTGCGGGTCATCACGGAGGTGGTTTCGGAGGCGTTGAGGGACGCGAAGATGAATCTTTGGGACTTGGATGGGATTGCCGTCACCTGTGGCCCCGGGTTGCTCGGCGCACTGCTCGTCGGCGTTTCTGCCGCCAAAGGATATGCGCTTGCGACGGGCTTGCCTCTGTATCCTATTCATCATATTGCGGGTCACGTTGCGGCCGTGGGTCTTTGCGGCGAATGGAGACCGCCCTTCGTCTGCCTAGTGGTGTCCGGTGGTCATACGGAGTTGTTGCTGGTGGATGCCGAGTTTCGATTTCAACGACTCGGGGGCACCTTGGACGACGCAGTCGGAGAGGCCTACGATAAAGTTGGCCGCTTATGTGGATTGCCGTACCCTGGTGGTCCTGAAGTCGACCGCCTGGCAGAACTTGGTAATCGAGCGAAGTTTCCGTTTCCACGACCGCTCCTTGAAGAGGAGGGCTATGATTTCTCTTTCTCTGGGTTAAAGTCGGCTGTGGCCAATCGATGGGCCAAAGCGAACCAACATGGGGAGACTGTTCAAACGGAAGATGTTTGTGCCAGTTTTCAGGCGGCTGTACTCGATGTACTCTGCCGTAAGACGGTTGCGGCTGTCCGTGCGACGGGGCTTCGACATGTGGTCGTAGCGGGAGGGGTAGCGGCCAATCTTGGACTGCGCCGACAGTTGGCTGAGGCGGGAGTGGAACATGGTTTTACCGTCCAATTTCCAGACCTAGCCCTCTGCGGAGACAATGGTGCCATGATTGCGGCTGCCGCCGCACGCATCTGGCAGACGGGTCGAACTGCTACTCAGCAGTTGAACGCGCATGCCAGTTTGTCTCTGGAAGACTGGCAAGACCACTGGCAGACACTTTGACGTCCAGCCTGTCGAGCCGTGTATCTCGTATGCGGTGGTTTGCGGCTGTGGATAAGACGCATTGTCGAAATTGGGGACAAACCGTCGAATCCTAATACACGCAAGCAAACGCCTTGTGGATAAACTTGTGCACAAAGCTATTCTTCTGTGGATAACTCTGCGACGGCCGTTAATTTTTCTAAATCGAGGGACGCAATTTCCCATTCTTTCCACAATTCCTCTGTGCGTTGCTCTTCGCGATGCAGTTCCTTTTGGAGGGACTGGGATGCTACCATGTCTTGGTTCGTCGCCGCCTCGGTCAGTGCGAAGGCCAATTCGGACTGTTTGTGTTCGCTCTCGGCAATCGATTGCTCCAGTGTCGCCACGCGGTCTCGCAATTTTTTCATATCTGAGGACCGGATGCGCGGTACAGAGCTCCGAGACAGCGCTGCGCTGTCCATCGTTGCAAAGGCATGTGCGGATTTTTTCAGCACCACTTCTGTTGCAGATGAATGGGTTGCGTATTTCGCGAGTTCTTCGAGTTTGTGTTGATAGTCACTATAATTTCCCGGATAGAGAGAGATTCCGGATGGACTCAAAACAGCCACATGCGTGGCGATGGCATCGATGAAGTAGCGGTCGTGAGACACAAAGAGGAGCGTTCCCGTAAAGTCTTCAAGAGCGTCTTCAAGGACTTCTTTACTCGTCAAATCCAAATGGTTCGTGGGTTCGTCAAGCACCAACGTGTTGCTCTGTTGCAGCATTAAGCGACACAGATTGAGACGGCTTTTCTCTCCTCCAGACAGTCCCGAGACGGGTGTCTCCACATCCTCCCCACGAAAGAGAAAGCGTCCGAGAGCGGTGCGGATGGTCGTTCGGTCGAGCGTCGGATAGTCGTCCCAAAGCTGTTCCAACACGGTTTTGGAGAAGTCTAGGGAGGCCTGTTCTTGGTCGGAATACCCGAGTTCCACATGTGCTCCCCACTGTACGTGACCGGATAGGGCGGGCAACTGTCCAATCAGCGTGCGTAGAAAAGTTGTTTTGCCAACTCCATTCGGACCGATGATGGCAATCCGCTGCCCTCTTTGAACGTTGAGTTGAATATCCGTTGCAAGGACTGTCGTGCCATAGCCGATGGATGCATGGTCTACCAGGAGAACGTCGCGGCCAGAAGGGCGAGCTTCCTGGAAAGACAGACTGAGTTTTGCAGAAGCCCCTTGTGGGCGCTCGAGAGGAACGAGTTTTTCGAGCATGCGGCGCCGACTCTGTGCTCGTTTGGTGGTAGAGGCACGGACGATATTTTTTTGTATAAATTGTTCCATTCGAGCAATTTCTTTTTGCTGGGCCTCAAATTCCCGCGTTTGACTGGCCAAGGAGGCTGCTTTAGATTCGACATAATCCGTATAGTTGCCAGGATAGACCAGAGTCTTTCCAGCATTCACTTCGACAATGGTGGTTGCCACTTTGTCGAGAAAGTAGCGGTCGTGAGATACGACGACCATGGCACCAGCGTAGCTCACCAAATACGATTCCAGCCAAGAGAGAGTATCTGTGTCCAAATAGTTACTCGGTTCATCGAGCAGAAGGATGTTGGGGCGAGACGCCAAGAGGCGAGCCAGCGACAAGCGTGTCTTCTGCCCACCACTCAATTGACCCGTGGGTAGTGAGTGCAGTGCTGGGGAGAAGTCAAGGCCGTCCAATACGCGCCGAATGTTGGCGTCCACACTATAACCGTCCATATCCTCAAAAGTTTTCTGCAAAAGCGCATACCGCTCAACGACCGCTTCATACAGGGCATCATTGGTATAGACGTCTGGTCTACCCATCTCTTCTTCTGTAGCACGAAGTTCGCTCTCCACGGCGTGCACCCCAGAAAACGCTTGGCCCACGAAATCATAAACCGTCAAATTCTCTTCGCCACTCGCCGCATATTGGGAGACATACCCGATTGTCAAGCCTTTTGTTATAGAAACTTCGCCGCCATCTGGTTGCAACTCCCCGGTCAAGAGGCGGAGGAGGGTCGTTTTGCCTGCTCCGTTTGTCCCAATCACGGCAATTCGATCCCGCTCTTGCATCACCAGCGAAGCGTCTTTCAGCACGTCTTTGCCATCAAACGATTTTGTCAGGTGACTTGCCTGCAAAACAATCATTTTCAGTCCCCCAAGCTGCATACACTCTAGAAAATTCAGGTTGGTACAGGCTCGAGCCTGTACATTTCTGCCGTCAATTCCCCTTTCCAGTTTACTCGCTCGCGACGGGTGGGGAAAGCGCGGAACACGGAGCACTGAAAGGGGATTGCCATGACACGCCCGGACTTTCCGCTACCGAAAGGATTCCTCTGGCAGTATGAGTGGATTCAGTGGCTTCAAGCACACTCCAACCCGTGGTTGGATTCCATAGCAAAGGGACTGTCCTTGCTCGGCAACGAGCAGTTTTATCTGCTTGCCATTCCCATTGTATTCTGGTCGGTTCACCGCAAGCTCGGGCTCCGCCTCGGGTATATCTTCCTGTTCGGCATGTGGCTGAATTCGTGGCTCAAAGTGCTGATAGGCATTGTCCGTCCCATTGGCATACCAGGCATTCAGTCCGCGAAGGTTGCATCGGCGACAGGGTATTCCATGCCGAGCGGACACGCTCAGGGAACCATGACGTTTTGGATGCTACTCTCTTCTCTTTTGAAGCGTCGCATCGCCCTCTGGATTGGGATGATTCTGGTCTTGCTCGTGGGCTGGTCTCGTATCGTACTCGGTCTGCACTGGCCACTCGACGTCATGGTGGGCTGGGGTATTGGTCTCCTTGTTGCGAGTTTGGGGTGGGCTCTGGGGGGATGGTGGACGTATCGCCAATTCTCCTTTTCATCCCGCGCGTACCTTGCCGTGGTACTGCCGCTCCTCATGCTCGCCCTGCACACGACACCGACCGGGAAGGAGTACGCGGTGTTTCTCCTGAGTCTAGGCTTGGGTGCGCTCTTTGAGGAACACTTCCTTCATACGGAAATCGAAGACGGCTGGTGGCGGCGAATTTTTTCCAGCGTGATCGGCATCGCTGGCTTGATTGCGATACAATGGGGAATGAAGCGATGGGGAAGCACAGAGGAGGTGCTTCTTGTCCGCGATGCAGCTATTGGGTTGTTTGCCACTGTGGTTGCACCGTGGCTGTTCCTGAAGTGTGGACTTTATCGTCGGGAGGGAAGCCATCCTCACCATGCCGGAAAATGAGAGAGTAGTCGGCCCAGCAGAGGCCGCGCTGTTGGCCGAGAAGGGTGCCTTGCGTCGAGAACTCTTGGCGCGACGGAGCAGTCAGTCGGAGGAAGAGCGAAGCAGATTAGACGCCCGGATTCGCGCGCATGCTCTCAACTGGGTGACGGCGACGTTTGCAAAACGGCCGTTAACCATTGCTTTGTACCGAAGCATCCGCGGCGAGGTCAATCTGCACCCGCTCGGCGAACAACTGCGCGTGCTCGCGCATCACACGGTCTATCCGCGCACGGAGGCGGATGGACCGTTCATGAATTTTTACCGCGTGACGGCGGACGATGGCTTTGAAACGGGCCGATTCCACATTCCTGAACCGCTTGCCTCTGCGGACAGCCTGGTTTCGGTTGCAGACCTGGATGTCGTGTTCGTACCTGGTCTGGCGTTTGCAAAGGACGGCAACCGGCTGGGATACGGCGCAGGTTTTTACGATCGCGCTTTGAACTACCCACTCTTTCATGGTCATGCGGTGGGTGTGTTGTACCAGTTTCAGTGTCGTCCGTCCATCCCTGCGGGTGCGCACGACAGGCCCATGGACTTTCTGCTGTCGGAAGGAGGCGTCCATCGGTGCGAGCGCTCGGTCTAGTGTTGGCGGGTGGGCAGAGCCGCAGAATGGGCCAGGATAAACTGGCGTTGCCGGTGTCTCCGAACGAACGGCAAACCGTTGTGATGGCGGTCGTGGCGGCGGTGTCTCAACAGGCCGAGGTTGTTCGCGTGATTCGTCCGCCGCTCATCGAGGACGTCCCGCTTGTAGCTGGAAGGTATGGGTTAGGGGCGGATCGGACAGGAAAAACCGCAAAGATTGAGACGGTTTACGATGCAAGCGCGCACCAAGGTCCGCTTCAGGCATTGGCGGGAGCTTGGCCTGAGGAGCCGGATGCGTGGGACTGTGTTCTCGTAGCCGCTGGCGACATACCAGGACTTTCCGGAAGTACGTTGGGGGCGTGCGCCGAGGCGTTGATGGAGAGTATGGAGGCAGACGGGGTACTTTGCGTCTATCAAGGACGACCACAGCCCTTAGTGGCTGCGTATCGCTGGCGAGTCGGGCAAATTTTTCAAAAGCTGGCCAGGCAGGGCGAGCATCGTATACAGAACGCGCTGCGGGAGGTACCTTGTAAAATGTTGGATAGGCCTGAGTTCGCATCCAACGAGTGGGAATTGCGGCCGATTCACACGCCGGAGGATTATCGCGCCTGGTTGGAGAGAAGGGAGGCAGGGCGATGAAATATAAAGAAATTCCTGTGGAAGACGCTATTGGTTTGACGTTGGCACACGATATGACGCAAATTGTGCCCGGCGAATTCAAAGGTACAGCTTTTCACAAAGGGCACGTGATTCAAGAAGAAGATGTTCCGAGGCTTTACGACATGGGCAAACGCCATATCTATGTGCTCGAGTTGGAAGCGGGGGAAGTTCATGAAAACGATGCGGCTATCCGCATGGCGAACGCCCTGGCTGGCCCTCATGTGAAACTGTCCGACGTACATGAGGGGAAAGTGGTCTTGAAGGCTGCTTCGGCGGGCATGCTGTGGGTCGACGTGCGCCGCGTGACGGCGATGAATCTCATCGATGATGTTTCCATCGCTACGCGCACCCCTTATCTGCATGTGGATGAAGGAACATCCATCGCGGGCGTCCGTCCTATTCCACTGGTCATCGACGAAGAGAAGGTGCGGGCCGTGGAGCTCATCGCCGAAGAAGCCGTCGGAGGCAAGGCGATGATCGATGTGCTTCCGTACAAGCCACAGCGGGTCGTCTTGGTGACCACTGGGAGTGAAATTGAGTCAGGTCGCATTGTCGACAAGGCCGGACCAGTGCTGCGAGGCAAATTTGCTCGCTATGGGCTGGAAGTATTGCGTCAAGAATTCGTCGGAGATGATGTTTCGCGCATTGAGCAGGCGCTCAAGACGGCCCACGCCGACGGCGCCACGTTAGTTTGCGTCACAGGCGGTATGTCGGTCGATCCCGATGACAAATCGCCACTCGCTATTCGCAACGCGGCCACCCATGTGGTGACTTACGGCACGCCCATCCTACCAGGCTCTATGTTGATGTTGGCCTATTTGCGCGACATGACCATCTTTGGTCTTCCGGGTGCTGTGATTTATGACGAACGAACGTCATTTGACCTGCTGTTGCCACGAGTTTTGGCGGGAATCGCCGTGACGAAACAGGACATTGCTCCGCTCGGCGTGGGGGGATGGCTGAATGTCTGAGCCGTGTGTGGTCGGCGTGGTTGGATACTCTGGCGCTGGAAAGACAACGGTGGTTCTGAAGTTGATTCGCCACTTTCAGAGCAAAGGGAAATCTGTGGCCATCGTGAAGCACGACGGACACGCCGACACATCCGTGCTCGCGACCCATGAGACTCTGCGGGAGACTTTGCGGAACAAGGAGTTGCCGACCCGTTCAACGTGGCAAAAACCCGACAGCGATACGGACAGGTTTGAAAGAGCAGGTGCCCTGGCTACCATGGTCATAGGAGGTGGCCGAGTACTATGGTCGGCGCCTCATCCGGAGACGGTCAACCCACCCGACTGGGCGTTGGAATCCGTGCGGGAGTGGGCTCCGGCGGTCGACGTGATTGTCATGGAGGGCTTTAAACATGGGGCGTTTCCAAAAATCGCGGTGGCAGCGACGGTTGCAAAGCTCGAGGAGTTGCTCTCCCAGTTAGCATCGGGTACGGTCGTCGCTGGATTGGTTTGGACCGGAGATCGTCTCGACGGCGCCAGCGACGTGCGTGGGGTCAGAGTGTTCGCATCGGATCGATGGGAGCAATTTGTGGACTTCTTAGACCAACAGACGTGCTTAGACTTCGGACCGTCATCCTCGGGCAACTGTCGTTAGACATCCCAAATCTCAAAAAAAAAGTTCTTCAACATGCTTGCAAAGCGAAGACTAAGTGAGTATCATTAGGGCTGGTGTTAGCACTCAAACGAGATGAGTGCTAACAAAGTCGGGTTTTATGATGACGAGGAGGGTGTTCCTATGCTGAAGCCACTCGCAGACCGCGTTGTGGTCCGACCGGTAGAACGTGAGGAGAAGACCGCGAGCGGGATTTTCCTGCCGGACAATGCGAAAGAAAAACCGCAAGAAGGCGAAATTATGGCTGTTGGTGCTGGTCGTTATGAAGATGGCAAAAGAATTGCACTCGATGTCAAAGTCGGCGACCGCGTCATTTACTCTAAGTACGCTGGTACGGAAATCAAAGTGGACAATGAAGAAGTGCTGATTCTGCGCGAGAGCGACATTCTCGCAATTGTTGAGAAGTAATCTACATAGGACAGGGAGGTTTGACCCATGGCGAAAGAGATTAAGTTTGGTGAAGACGCTCGGCGCGCAATGTTGCGCGGCGTAGACGCACTTGCGGACGCGGTGAAAGTCACACTCGGTCCGAAGGGCCGCAACGTCGTGTTGGAGAAGAAATTCGGTTCTCCGCTCATCACGAATGATGGTGTGACCATCGCAAAGGAAATTGAACTGGAAGACACGTTCGAAAACATGGGTGCGCAGTTAGTGAAAGAAGTCGCTACGAAGACCAACGACGTTGCTGGTGATGGAACAACCACAGCTACCGTGTTGGCGCAAGCGATGATTCGCGAAGGCCTCAAGAATGTGGCTGCTGGAGCCAATCCAATGGTTCTGCGTAAAGGCATTGAGAAAGCTGTGAATGCGGCTGTTTCGGAAATCCAACGCATTTCCAAGCAAGTCGAAGGCCGTGAAAATATTGCGCAAGTCGCTGCCATTTCAGCTGGCTCTGACGAAGTCGGCGTGTTGATTGCCGATGCTATGGAGAAGGTTGGCAAGGACGGCGTTATCACGGTCGAAGAGTCGAAAGGTTTCACCACGGAGCTTGAAGTCGTGGAAGGCATGCAGTTTGACCGCGGTTACATCTCGCCGTACATGGTCACCGATACCGATAAGATGGAAGCGGTTTTGGATGAACCATACATTCTAGTCACGGACAAGAAAATCGGCAACATCCAAGAGATTTTGCCAGTCCTAGAGCGGGTGGTTCAGTCTGGTCGTCCGCTGTTGTTGATTGCTGAAGATGTGGAAGGCGAAGCGTTGGCGACCTTGGTGGTCAACAAACTGCGCGGTACTTTCACAGCGGTCGCGGTCAAAGCTCCTGGTTTTGGCGACCGCCGCAAAGCGATGCTTCAGGACATCGGAATTTTGACGGGTGGCCAAGTCATCTCCGAAGAACTTGGTTTGGAGTTGAAAAACACATCGATTGACATGCTCGGTCGCGCGCGTCAAATTCGTGTCTCCAAGGAGAACACCATCATTGTCGATGGCAACGGAGACAAGACGGAAATCGAAGCTCGCATCAAGCAGATTAAGACGCAAATTGATGAGACGACTTCTGATTTTGACCGTGAAAAACTGCAAGAGCGTTTGGCCAAATTGGCGGGTGGTGTCGCCGTCATCAAAGTCGGCGCCGCTACGGAGACCGAGTTGAAAGAGAAGAAATTGCGCATTGAAGATGCGTTGAACGCAACTCGTGCTGCGGTCGAAGAAGGTATTGTAGCGGGTGGCGGTACTGCTCTTGTGAACGCCATTGCCGCGATTGAGAAAGTTGAAGCTACGGGTGACGAAGCCACCGGTTTGAATTTGGTACGCAAGGCTTTGGAAGCTCCTGTGCGCCAGATTGCTGACAATGCTGGAGTAGAAGGTTCCATTATCGTGGAACGTCTGAAGCGTGAGGCTGTCGGTTTTGGGTACAATGCAGCGACTGGCGAGTGGGTTGACATGATTAAGGCTGGTATTGTGGACCCAGCGAAAGTAACGCGTTCAGCAGTTCAGAATGCTGCTTCGGTCGCAGCTCTATTCTTGACCACAGAGTCGGTGGTCGCGGACAAACCAGAGAAGGACAAAGCTCCTGCTGGTATGCCTGGCGGCGGCATGGGCGGTATGGACATGATGTAATTTTCTTCACCCCTGTGGCCATGAATATGGTTACGAGTGTGGAGCAGAACGTGAGGGACCCCGGTAGGGTCCCTCTTTTTTCGTGAAAGCCATTTTGTGAGTTCTAAATCTCGCTCTTCCGGCATCTCGAAGGTCTGCTGGGAAGGATTATCAGAGTCGTTGGCGAAGGTAACTATAAGCTGATTTCGACAACATCAGCGCTCCTGCAGCCAGTCCTACTTTAGAACAGACGGCGAGGCTCGGGAATTTCCGTAAGGAGGTGGGGAGAATGGTTCAAGGATTGGGCGCATTGCATACTGCAGTGCAAATTGACTTATTGCACCAAAAACTACAAACTGAGCAACAAACCGTTCAGAGACTCAGTGCACAGCCGAAAGTTGCTGGTGTCACGCACATTGCGGGGACGACTGGCACCTCTGCTGCCGGTCAAATTGTCGATGCGTACGCGTAACGGTGTTTTCATTTGGAAAGTTGGCAAACTCGGCGAAAGCCGGGGACGCAAAGCCATGGGCCTAATGCGTAATGCAATGGTTGCCAGGTTGCAGAGTCCTGCGGCCTGGCTTTTCTTTTCGGCATAGTAACGGTGACCGCTTGACGGAATATGTGCGGTAATCATTGCTTGGCAGTCACGACCCGTCACTTCGGACGATTGCGCACGGTGATGAGGATAGCAAGGACTGCGAGCAAAAACGCGACAAGTAAGACAATAGGCATTCCCAGTGATTCCGCCTCCCCTTCGACACGGTACAGCCACTCATTCCAGCGTACACTTTTCCCGGTTCAATTGCACACTGAGGGGAGATCTCAGATTCTGCTGAGACGAAACTACTGTTTCGCATGGTTGGAGGCTTGCAGAAGCTTCAGAAATGCACTCGAAGACCAAGGAAACGACAGTTATTAAAGATGGTATGTACGATGAGACAGCTGTTTTATTTTAATTCAGGAAAATTTGGAATATGAAATAGTCATACATATCCTAATTCTTACTCCTGCCTTGTTGTATAATGGACTCACGCCATCGCATGGGCATTTTACTCTCCGAAAATAGAGGTTCTGCAAGAAGTTTGTTTGTGGCTCGAAATCTTTGTTTATCGACATTAAGACACTAAATAGAGAACATCCTGAAAAACTCGGGGCGAAGGAGATATGAAGAGTGGAGATGCGCGTCAAATCTGTCCCGCTGGACGAGTGGAATTCGGAATTGGAATCCATCCGTTCCAACCTTCGCAATGTGGTCGTGGGGAAAGAAGAAGTTGTTCGTCTGGTCTTGACGGCCCTTTTGGCAAACGGCCATTGCCTCATTGAAGACGTTCCTGGAGTTGGAAAGACGTTGTTGGTCAAAGCTATAGCCAAGTCGCTCGGTTGCGAATTTAAGAGAATTCAATTCACTCCGGATTTATTACCCTCAGATGTCACTGGGTTATCCATCTACAATCAGAAAAGCCAAGAGTTTGAATTTCGTCCCGGTCCGATTTTTGGACAAATAGTGCTGGCGGACGAAATCAACCGAACTTCGCCGAAGACGCAAGCGGCCTTGTTGGAAGCTCTCGAAGAGCAGTCTGTCACAGCAGACGGACACACCTACCTTTTGCCCTCACCCTTTTTCGTTCTTGCGACGGAAAACCCGATTGAATTCGAGGGAACGTTTCCTTTGCCAGAGGCACAGTTGGACCGATTTTTGCTCAAATTCGGGATGGGATACCCGTCCGTAGACGATGAACTCGAAATTCTTCGCCATCACGGGACCAAAACGCCGCTGGAGTCGATGACGGCTGTCGCGAGTCCCGCTGACGTCGTCCGATGGCGCAAAGTGACCCGTGAAGTTCACGTGGAAGACGAGATTGCTCGTTATATTGTGCACATCGTCCAGGCCACCAGAAAGCACGCTAACCTTGTTTTGGGTGCGTCACCGCGGGCCTCACTGGCACTGTACCGAAGTGCCCAAGCATTTGCGTTTACCGCAGGGCGGAACTACGTAGTTCCGGACGACGTTCGCCACTTGACTCCGTACGTCCTCGTCCATCGCATGATGCTGTCGGCAGAGGCGAGGTTGTCCGGCCATTCAATGGAGGGCACGATTGGCGACATTTTGTCGAAGACGCGCATTCCGAGTTTGCACGGAGTTAGTTACTGATGACCGCCAGACGACTGTTGTTTTTTGTCCTTCAAATGGCTCTCCTTGTTGGGCTGTACATCTTCGGTCGCGTCAATGGCGGCTTCTTTTCATGGTTTCTCTTTTATTTCACGCTGTGTTTGAGCGTTTACGAATGGGGTACGGCCTGGACGGGCTTAAGCGGGTTGGCCGTTGACAAGCAAGTGTCGGCGGAGCGGTTGACAGCCGGTCAGTCGTTGCGCATCATGCTAGACTTTGAGCGATCCGGTTGGTGGCCACTGTCTTGGTTGCGTCTGGCGGAAGACGTTCCAGAGCGCATTGGACTGCAGGCGGTTCCGCAGAGTGTCATGCTCATTCCCTTATTCTCGAAAAAATTTCAGTATGCCTATCAGTTGGATCGTTTGCCGCGGGGAGTGTTTCATATTGGGTCGACCTCTTTAGAAACGGGAGATTGGCTGGGTATCGTGCACTCTCACGGCCAACATGAAAGTTCGCATCACATTACCGTCGTGCCAGCTACGGTCGAAGTACGCGGATGGCTGTTGAAATCGACGGAAGAGGGCGGTCTTCGGCAGAGTGTGCGCCAGCGTTCCGAGGAGTCCTCGAGCGTGGTCGGTGTGCGGGACTATGTTGAAGGAGATCGCCTCAGTCGGGTTCATTGGCCAGCCACGGCGCGGCGCGGCATGCTTCAGGCGAAAGAATTTGAGCGCCAAATATCGGCGGACGTAGCGTTTTTAGTCGATGCTTCGGCAACTTCGTATGCGCCGTTTACGCCGGAAGAATTTGAACGCTCGATGGTGATGACAGCCAGTCTGATGCGGCACGCCCAGCAACTTCGCCGCCGCTTCACTCTGATGGTCTACCGGGGGCATGTCCACATGTTGCCGCCAGGTAGTCAGGAGGCGCTCTTTGTGCGCGCGATGGATATCTTGGCCGAGCTCACACCGAGCGAATCGATGCCTTTTGCGGACACGGTTGCCAGGCTGGCTGCCGATGCGCCAAGAGGATCGTCGTTGGTGCTGGTCTCACCCCGTTTCGACGCCGCCATGCTGCAGTCGGTTTGGGCTCTGCGCCGACAGCATCCGATGGAATGGTTTGCACCCGTTGCTCCAGCAGGGCTGACGACTGAATCGCGGGTCGTGGTGCAGCGCCTTCAGGAGATGGGCGTCCGCGTCCATCTCATCGGGGACGTGGCGCAGCTCGGCACGCTGCGAAAGGAAGGGATGAACGTTGTCCAACGCGCCTAATCCGTCTTCTCTGGCTCTGCGCCTGCTGCTCGGGTTTGCCGCCGCTCTCTGGCTCTACCTGTTCATGCCGCCGATTGGTGCTCTCGGCTTGCTCCACCAGCCGGTCACGATGCTCTGGCTGTTGGTCCCATTGGCTGTGGCACAGGCGTTTCCTTGGAAAATTGTTCGGCTGGTGGTCGGAGTGGGAGCGTCTTTTGGTTATATATTTCACTATTATCGACTTGCTTTACCGTATCTTCCCTCTAGCAAAGCGCTCGTCCATCGGGAATGGACGGAAATGAGTCTCCTTCTTCGGCAACATCAGTTGGTCGATCCGCTACAGACTCAGCTGTTTCTCTTCTTTCTCTGCTTCCTTTTTTGGTTGGTGACGTATGCGGTGCACCGTCGCCGCCTCTGGATTTTCTATAATGGTATCGGACTTCTCGTGCTCGGCATCATGGATGGCAATACCAAAGTCCACCCGAACGTGGAATTGGTGACCATGGTCTTTTTGGCCATCGCCGTTCTTGGCGCGACGGAATTCAGTCGGTTGGCCACCACGCCGTTTCAGCGGCGTACGCTGTGGGCCCGGTTCACGTTTCCGCTGGCTCTCCTCCTCTGCCTGTCTTCAGGGGTTGCCTTCGCACTGCCGAAGCCCGCGGCGAGTTGGCCCGACCCTTTCGACCATCTTGGGACGGGCAGTGGACCCCCGCGGTCTGGTGCAGGAGATCATTATGTCGGCTATCAGTTGAATGACAGCCATTTGGGCGGTCCGTTTATTGAAGACAATGCCCCGGTCCTCTCCGTTATTGAGAGCCGCCCCACGTACATTGGCGGTCAAACGCTAAGCACCTATACTGGGAAAGGGTGGGTTTCTGCAGGTCTGACGGGATCGTCCGTTCAAAATGTTCCTATTGGCAAACCGTTTCTTGCGACGACGGATGATGCCATTCATCATTTGCCGACTAAACCCTTGAAACAGACCATCACTGTTTTGACCAATCGAGTGGATACGCACATACTGCTCGGAGCCTATGCGGTCAACGAGGTCGACTCGCTTCCGGATGTTCTCGGCAATAATCTGGTCTACGACGACATCCAAGGCAATCTCATCGGCCCTCAACTCTCAAAAGGCTCGACTTATGTATTGACGAGTACGCAGCTCGTGGAACCGTATCGATATCTGGCTCAGTCATCGCCTGCTTTAGCTGGTTTGCGGGCGCAATTGCCACGGATGGTCGTCCGGTACGACTTGCAACTGCCCACCAGTTTGCCGGAGGACGTGCGCCAACTGGCGAAAAAAATCACGGCTCATGCGAAGACCGAATACGGGGCAGCCGTGCGGATTGAATCTTATTTGAAGTCACACTATACGTACCATAGTCAAGGCGTTCCAGTCCCTTCGAAGAATCAGGACTACGTCGCGCAGTTTCTATTTCAATCGAAGCGGGGTTACTGTAACAATTTTTCTTCTTCGATGGCGGTCCTGCTTCGGACTATCGGCGTTCCCACCCGCTGGGCGACAGGGTTTGCTGCGGGAACGGAAAATACCAATTATGCTGGACCAGGTCAGGAGTATACCATTACTGAAGCGGATGCCCATTCGTGGGTAGAGGTATACTTCCCGGGTGATGGCTGGGTTCCGTTTGACCCAACGCCCACCTACAGCATGCCTTTTGCGCCAGGCACGGCGAGTGCGAAATCTGCGGCTGCGGCCAAGCCAACCCCGCCCGTTGCACCGGACAAGACGCCGCCCGTCACGCCCGTGAAGCATCACGTCGTTCAACCGCCGAAAAATGAGGGTAGTGCCGGAGAGGTTGGCACGTCCTCGGGATTTACCTTAGCTTGGTGGGTGTGGCTAGGTTTGGCGGTGGCAGCCGCCACGGGTGGTGCCATGCTTCTCTACAAGCGCCGCTTGCGGCCCGCAGCTCGGGTGCGCGAGTGGGAACGGACGCCGCGGCGGGCACGCGGGCGGAAACTGTCAGCGCGCCCACTCCTGTACCTTATCTCCCGGCTGCAAGCCGTTGGTTGGGTGCCAGATGGGGTTGTGAGTTTGCGTGATTTGGTGCGACCGGCGGAGCGCACACGGGTGTCTTTGTCTTCCGTCCGAAAAATGGTGACCATTTTGGAAGCCCATTGGTATGGCGGGCGTGAAGTAACTTCGGCGGATAGGAACTTTTTAGTGAACACGTGGTTGGTGTTTTTGGCAGGTATCGGGAAACCTCGTCGGTCCCGCCGTGAGCGCAAGGAATCCGGCTTGGACCGTTGACCTCGCGAGTCGGCGTCTGTAGAATGGGGTCTAACTTTGGGCAATCATGCCGCAACAGGAGAGGGTTTTTGCGTGTCCCAGCATGAGGTCGTCGTCGTCCTCGATTTCGGCGGTCAATACAATCAGTTGATTGCCCGTCGAATTCGCGATTTGAATGTGTTTTCGGAACTGCTTCCACACACGGTGACCGCTTCGGAATTGGCCGGCCGAAACGTCAAAGGCATTGTCTTCAGTGGTGGGCCCAACAGTGTCTTTGCTGAAGGTGCACCACAGGTCGACCGCTCCATTTTTGAATTAGGTGTCCCCATTTTAGGGATTTGCTACGGCATGCAGTTGATGGCAAAACATTTTCAGGCCCGAGTGGAACGCGGGCAAACAAGAGAATACGGACGGGCCATGTTGCATGTTGCGGCTGCCGACAGCCCTCTGTACGCCAATCAACCAGCCCAACAACAGGTGTGGATGAGCCATACCGACGCAGTGCTGGACGTGCCCGCAGGATTCGTTCAAGACGCGCTGACGGAGTCCGGCACGATTGCCGCTATGAGTCACCGCGAAGCTCAGCTCTATGCCGTTCAGTACCATCCTGAGGTGCGGCATAGCGAGTACGGGCAGAAGTTGTTGCACAATTTTCTCTATGGAATCTGTGACTGTCGCGGGGACTGGACGATGGACACGCTGATCGACGACAGCATTGCCGCGATTCGCTCCAGAGTGGGCAGCGGCAGAGCCCTCTGTGCGATTTCCGGAGGAGTCGACTCGGCGGTCGCGGCTGCATTGGTTCATCGTGCCATCGGATCGCAATTGACCGCCGTTTTTGTCGATCACGGTCTTCTTCGCAAAGGTGAGTCGGATGCGGTGATGGGTACGCTGGCGGGAGACCTCGGCATTCACGTGGAGCGCGTGGATGCGCGCACACGATTTTTGGACCGACTGGCGGGCGTGGCTGACCCGGAAGAGAAACGAAAGCGGATTGGTGCGGAATTCATTCGTGTGTTTGAACACGAATCTGCATGTCTCGGTCCGTTTCAATTTCTTGTGCAGGGCACGCTCTATACGGATATCGTGGAGTCGGGCACGGCGACTGCTGCGACCATTAAGTCGCACCACAATGTGGGCGGTCTTCCGGAGGATTTGCAATTTGAATTGATTGAGCCGCTCAATCAACTCTTCAAAGACGAAGTTCGCGCGGTCGGAGAGAAGCTCGGTTTGCCCGAGGCTTTGGTTCACCGTCAACCGTTTCCTGGGCCGGGACTGGCCATACGCATCGTCGGTGAGATTACGGAAGAAAAACTGGTTTTGGTTCGTGAGACGGATGCCATCTTTCGCGAGGAGATTGCGAAAGCTGGATTGGACCGAGAAGTGTGGCAGTATTTCACCGTCCTAACTGGCAATAAATCGGTCGGGGTGATGGGTGATGAGCGGACTTACGCGTATACGGTGGCTTTGCGTGGCGTGGTCTCGCAAGACGGCATGACGGCAGATTGGGCGCGTATTCCGTTTGACGTCCTCGAGCGAGTCTCTACTCGCATCGTCAATGAAGTCGACGACGTGAATCGCGTGGTATACGACATTACCTCGAAACCACCGGCCACTATTGAGTGGGAGTAACTCCCTTGTGACGGAGATCGGCGCAAACTTTGGCCCGGTCCATGGGAGTGAAGCGGGTCGACAGAGGTTGTGGGTCGTCAGAGGTTGTGGGTCGTCAGAGGGCATATCCCTTCGGCGGCCCTGCTCTTGTTGCGATGCTCGTGTCGACAAAATTGAAATGTCGGAATAAAAGGTCGATTTTCTTCAAAAACGAACAATATATATCATTTTAGATTTAATGTTCGTGCTTGGCTCGGAACGTGGTAACATGGATGTAGATTCGGATGGGAAGAGGACGTCTGTGTTCTCCGAAAGAGGAGGAAGCTATATTGATAGAACGATATTCCCGGGCAGAAATGGCGAATCTCTGGACGCTCGAAGCGCGAATGCACTGGTGGCTCCAAGTGGAGATTCTTGCGACTGAAGCATGGTCCAAGCTCGGCGTAGTCCCGCCGGAAGACGCAGAGAGCATTCGCCACAATGCTCGGTTTGATGTGGAGCGAGTGCTCGAAATTGAGCAAGAGACACGTCACGATGTCGTGGCCTTCACGCGTGCCGTCTCTGAGTCTCTCGGACCGGAGCGGAAGTGGGTGCACTACGGATTGACGTCGACCGATGTGGTGGATACCGCTTTATCCGCTCAATTGCAGGGCGTCATCGAAGTGCTGCGAGAAGATATTCAGCAATTTCTTGAGACATTGCGCCAATTGGCGAATGCACATCGCTACACAGTGATGATGGGTCGAACCCATGGCGTTCATGCGGAACCCACGACTTTTGGGCTTAAAGTGGCACTCTGGTACGCCGAAATGGTGCGCAACTTGGAGCGTTTCGACGGTGCGAGTGAGCGCATGCGCTATGGCAAGATTTCTGGTGCCGTGGGGACGTATGCCAATGTCGATCCCTTCGTAGAGGAACATGTTTGCGCCAGGCTCGGACTCAAACCAGCCCCCATTTCCACACAGACCCTGCAGCGGGATCGACACGCGGAATTTATCTTCGTACTGGCGCTGATTGGAACCACATTGGACAAAATTGCCACGGAAATTCGAGGCTTACAAAAATCAGAAATTCGCGAAGTGGAGGAGCCTTTCTATAAAGGTCAGAAAGGTTCGTCTGCCATGCCGCATAAGCGCAACCCAGTTTCTTGTGAACAAGTATCCGGCTTGGCGCGCGTATTGCGCGGGTTTGTCGTGCCGGGTTTGGAAGATGTGCCACTTTGGCATGAGCGCGACATCAGCCATTCGTCGGTGGAGCGCATCGTCTTTCCAGATGCGACAATACTGCTCGATTACATGCTTCACCGCATGAACAGAATTCTGACGGATTTGCACATTTATCCAGAAAATATGCGCCGCAACATGGAGCGCACCTTTGGTTTGCCGTTCTCACAGCGCGTGCTGACCGCCCTCATTGACAAGGGGATGTCTCGTGAAGAGGCCTATGACACAGTGCAGCCACGAGCGATGCAGGCGTGGGAGGAAGGGCGGTCGTTTCGAGACTTGATTGGGAGTGTCGAAGAAGTTCAAGAGCGTCTGACACAACAAGAACTCGACGAGTGCTTCAATCCAGACTGGCATACGAAACACGTGGATTTGATTCTGCAGCGTCTGGGGATATAAATCGCGAGTAGCGTGAGGAGAGATGAGCCGTGACCATCAAAGCGGATCAATTTTATGAAGGCAAAGCGAAGAAAGTCTTTCGCACGGACTCGGACCGACTGTATTGGGTCGAGTACAAAGACGATGCGACGGCATTTAACGGAGAGAAGCGGGGGACTATTGCGGGGAAAGGTAGTGTCAACAACCGCATGAGCAATATGCTCTTCCGCCATTTAGAGAATAATGGAATTTCCACGCATTTCGTGGAACAGGTATCCGACCGCGAAACCATCGTTCACGCGGTAGAAATTGTGCCGTTAGAAGTTGTGGTGCGAAATGTCGTAGCGGGAAGTATGGCCAAACGCCTGGGTCTGGTTGAAGGAACTTCTTTGGAACAACCAATTGTTGAATTTTACTACAAAGACGATGCGCTGGGAGACCCGCTGGTGACGGAAGACCACATTCGCATTCTCCGTGTGGCGACCGAAGGAGATGTTACGGCCATGCGGGCGATGGCGCTTGCCGTCAATGCGCTGCTTCAGGAGAAGTTCGCAGAAGTGGGAGTTCTGCTCGTGGATTTCAAATTGGAGTTTGGCAGAGACCGCGATGGCGAACTCTTGTTGGCTGACGAAATTTCGCCGGACACGTGTCGGCTGTGGGATATGGAGACACTCGAAAAACTCGACAAAGATCGCTTTCGCAGAGATTTGGGTGGAGTAGAAGAGGCGTATGCAGAAATGTTGCGCCGACTGACAGAAGGGGGACTCGCACAGTGAAAGAATATCGGGCAGAGGTCCACGTGTGGCTCAAGCCGAGCGTTTTTGACCCGCAGGGCAATGCTGTCGAAAAGGCGGTTGCGGGACTTGGACATACGGGGATTCGCGGTATGCGCGTTGGCAAGTCGATGGAATTCACCGTCGAAGCAGACAGCAAGGAAGCGGCTTCCAAGATGGTGGAGACCGTGTGCGACCGGGTTCTTTGCAATCCTGTGATGGAAACTTATCGATACGTGCTCACGGCGAGGGATGGCGAATGAAGTGGGCCGTGATTGTCTTTCCTGGTTCTAACTGCGACGAAGACGCGGCGAACGCCATTGTGCGAGTTACAGGCGATTCTGCGGTGTTGGTTTGGCATCAACAGACTTCCTTAGAGGGATATGACGCCATCGTCTTGCCGGGTGGTTTTTCGTATGGAGACTACCTGCGCAGCGGCGCAATCGCTCGCTTCGCTCCTATTATGACAGCGGTGCACGAGCAGGCGCAGCGCGGCGTTCCGATTCTCGGCATCTGTAATGGATTTCAAGTTCTGACCGAGGCGGGGCTGTTGCCGGGCGGACTGCTTCGCAACGCGGATCTACACTTTCATTGCAAGATGGTGGAGTTGGAAGTGTTGAATAATCGCACGCCGTTTACTTCGGCTTATCAACTGGGGGAAATTATCCGAGTTCCCATCGCACATGGAGAAGGGCGCTACCACGCAGATGAAGAGACGCTGACCGGGCTCAAAGAAGGAGACGCCGTGGCGTTTCAGTATGTCGAGAATCCAAACGGTTCGGCCATGGGGATTGCCGGAATTGTCAACGAGCGCGGCAATGTGCTCGGTATGATGCCGCATCCGGAGCGGGCCGTGGCAGAGTTCATGCAGTCGGAAGATGGCGCTCGCTTATTTCAGTCGGTGCACGACTACGTGTTGGCGAAGGAGGTTTCTCATGCGCACTGAACCGACGCCAGAGGCCATTGAAGAGAATTCGCTGTATCGAGCGATGGGACTGACAGACGACGAATATCGAAGGGTCGTCGAACGCCTCGGACGCCGTCCCAACTATGTGGAGACGGGGCTGTTCGGCGTGTTGTGGTCGGAACATTGCTCGTACAAAAGTTCACGAGCGTATCTGAAGAAATTCCCCACCTCAGGGCCTCAGGTCTTGCAAGGTCCAGGAGAGAATGCGGGCGTGGTCGATATTGGAGATGGAATCGGTATCGCCTTCAAAATGGAGAGTCACAATCATCCTTCCGCGGTCGAACCGTATCAAGGCGCTGCCACCGGCGTGGGTGGGATTCTGCGTGACGTCTTCACCATGGGCGCACGGCCGATTGCATTCCTCAATTCCCTTCGATTTGGTCCACTTGAGGACGGGCATACACGCTACTTGTTCGCGAATGTGGTGGCGGGTATTGGCGGTTATGGAAATTGTGTCGGTATCCCTACGGTCGGCGGTGAGGCTGTGTTTGATCCCGCCTATACGCACAATCCACTGGTCAACGCCATGTGCGTCGGTATGCTCCCGGCGGACGCGATTGCCACGGGTGCGGCCAAAGGAGTGGGCAATCCCGTCTTCGTGGTCGGAAGCAGAACCGGGCGGGACGGCATTCACGGGGCGACCTTTGCTTCCACAGACAACCCGAAGGAGAAAGAGCGGTCGGCCGTTCAAGTGGGCGATCCGTTTCTTGGCAAGCTCCTTATGGAAGCTTGTCTGGAATTGATTTCGACGGGTGCGGTCGTTGGCATTCAGGACATGGGTGCGGCGGGCCTCACCTCGTCTTCGGCAGAGATGGCGAGCCGCGCA
The DNA here is from genome assembly GCF_024706985.1 of Alicyclobacillus sp. SP_1. Lineage (GTDB taxonomy): Bacteria > Bacillota > Bacilli > Alicyclobacillales > Alicyclobacillaceae > Alicyclobacillus_I. Next base: position 35,300 of record NZ_JAMCCX010000024.1, read on the forward strand.
GGTGGTGGCGTGGAACTGTATTTGGACTTGGTGCCTTGTCGGGAGTCTGGGATGAGTCCGTATGAAATGATGCTTTCCGAGTCCCAGGAGCGTATGCTCGTGGTGATGGAAAAGGGCCAAGAGAGCTTGGCGTTCGACATTTTGCACAAGTGGGACTTGCAGGTCGAGGAAATCGGAAAAGTTACGGACGATGGTCGGTTGCGTCTTTTGTTTCATGGGGACGTCGTAGCGGACGTGCCGGTGTCGTTATTAGTGGACGAAGCGCCAGTCTATCAGCGCTGCGTGGTCGACCGCTACCATCAGCCCGGATTGGATGTCTCCTTGCCTGTTCCATCGTCGAATTGGGAAGCTGCTTGGTTGGAATTGCTCGCGCATCCCACGATTGCCGACAAACGTTGGATTTATCAGCAATACGATACGAGTGTTCGAGCGTCCACGTTGGTTGGCCCCGGTTCGGATGCGGCGCTGGTGCTCGTTCCGGGAACACAGAAGGCGGTGGCCATGGCGACGGACGGGAACGGTCGGTATGTCTACTTGAATCCGCGCGTCGGGGGTGCCATTGCGGTCGCGGAAGCGGCGCGCAATGTGGTTTGCTCGGGAGCGCGGCCGCTCGCTTTGACGAATTGCTTGAATTTCGGGAACCCAGAGAAACCGGCCATCATGCGCCAGTTTGCGGATGCTGTCGAGGGTATGGGAGAGGCCAGCCGCGCGTTGGATGTGCCCGTCGTATCGGGCAATGTTTCGTTTTATAACGAGACGGGTGGGACGGATATTTTCCCCACTCCTGTGGTGGGTGTCGTGGGTGTCTTGGACGCTCTCAATCGAGCTACGCCGTCTTCGTTTCAAGGAGATGGGCACGAAGTCGTCTTGGTTGGTGTGGATGAGCGGGGGTTGGATGGAAGCCTCTATTGGCAGCTTCAAGCCGGCAAGCCGGCAGGAGATGCGCCGTATTTTCGGATTGAAGAAGAAGTTCGGGTGCAGAAGCTCGTTCAAGCCGCAATTGCTGCTGGATATGTGCTCGCGGCTCACGACGTGAGTGAAGGAGGCTTGGCGGTCGCGCTCGCCGAGATGGCCGTGGGTCGCGGGGTTGGAGTGCAGGCGCAGCTAATAGCGGGATCGCCCGCAGGTGCATTCTTCGGCGAAGCGCAGGGGCGCATTCTGCTCGAAGTCGCGGATGGCCAGTTGGAGACATTGCAGGCATTGGCGGCCGCGAAAGAAGTCCCTTGCCAGCGCATCGGGCGCACTGGCGGAGCGATGGTCTCGATGACCGTCGGCTCAACCGATGCGATGAATGTCGCCGTCGCGCGCTTGGCGAGCGTTTATAACGCCACGTTGCCTGAGCGGATGAACGAACCGATTGCGCCGTGAAGCCGGACATGGGGTATGGGAATGAGATGGAGATGAGGATACAGGCGATGGAATCGAGGCTGGATAGCATGGAGCAAGTGTGTGCGAGAGGCGTCGCCGAGGGCGAAGCCAGTGAGTGGGAAGCGGATCGGCCGAAGGAAGAGTGCGGGGTATTCGGCATTTTCGGGCATCTGAGAGCTGCTGAGTTGACGTACTATGCGCTCATCGCACTGCAGCACCGAGGTCAAGAGGCGGCTGGCATTGCTAGCATTTCGGAGACTGGTATGCACAGTCACAAAGCACTGGGCCTCGTGGCGGACGTGTTCTCGCGCGGCCGTGTGGAAGAGTTGATGGGGTCGGCGGCGGCGGGGCACGTTCGCTACTCCACAGCAGGCGAGAACACGGTACAGAATGCTCAGCCCATCACGGTCTCTACGCATCGCCGGCACTTAGCCATCGCCCACAATGGCAACCTTGTCAATGCGCGGCGCTTGCGCATTATGCTCGAGGAGCGAGGCAGTCTCTTTCAATCGACCAGTGACACCGAGGTGATAGCCCATCTCATTGCTAAGTCGGCTGAGCAAGACATTCTCGACGCAGTTCGCGACGCAGTGACGCGCATCCAAGGAGGATTTGCCTTGGTTATCTTGACCGATGACCGCCTGATTGCGGTGCGCGATCCGCTTGGCCTCCGCCCACTCGTCGTGGGTCGCGTTGGTGAGAGTTATTGTGTTGCCTCGGAGACTTGTGCGTTTGAGACGGTGGGAGCTCAGTTTGTGCGGGATGTTCGACCGGGGGAAATGCTCAGCATCGACCGGGATGGTTTAGCCAGCTATGCCTATGCCAATGTGCAACGAAAGCGTATGTGTACCTTTGAACACATCTACTTTGCTCGGCCAGACAGCGATATTGATGGGTGGAACGTGCATTCGCTGCGCAAGCGACTAGGTGCTCTCCTCGCAGAAAACCATCCCGCTCTTGGCGACATCGTCATTGGTGTGCCGGATTCGAGTATCTCCGCTGCGTCGGGGTATGCCGAAAGGAGCGGTGTACCATTTGAGATGGGGTTGGTGAAGAATAAGTACATTGCGCGCACGTTCATTCAACCTTCCCAGGAACTGCGCGACTCTGGCGTGCGCATGAAGCTGAACGCCGTGCGAAGCGTAGTGGACGGTCGACGCGTGGTACTCATCGACGACTCAATCGTGCGCGGAACGACGAGCCGGCGCATTGTGCAACTATTGCGCGATGCTGGCGCGACAGAAGTTCACCTGCGCATTTCGTCGCCACCTTATCGCAATCCATGTCACTATGGCATTGACACCGCCTCGAAGAAACAATTGATTGCGGGCACTCACACGATTGATGAAATTTGTCGGGAGGTCGAGGCGGATTCACTCGAATTCCTCACCGTTGAGGAACTGATGCAAGGCTTTGGATACGATGGCCCCGAACTTGATGCGGTTCCGTTTTGTAATGCCTGCTTCACGGGCGATTATCCCACGCTGTTGCCAGATGCTGAAGCAGACCGCGCCGGGACAGGCGAGACTGGCACGTTTGTATCCTTGTGATCGTTTCGCGTCCGTAGTGGCGACAGGAGACGGATTGTAGTTCTTCGTCTGCAGTCGGGGGCGTGCCAATGCGAAGGGTGCCATCCGAACATCCTTCTGAGAACAGATGGAATGGACCACCCAGTAAGGTTTGGAAAAGGGGGAATAGGGTGATGGTTGATGCGTACGAAGCTGCGGGCGTTCACATTGACGCTGGCAATGAAGCTGCAAAGCGTTATGCCAAGCTGGCGGAAAACACGGCTGTACCGGGGTTGCTTGGAAGAATCGGAGGGTTTGCCGGTGGATTTGCTCTCGACTTAGAAAAATATCCGGAACCCGTTCTCTTTTCGGGCACGGATGGCGTCGGTACCAAATTGAAATTGGCCTTTCTTTCCAATCGTCATGACACGATTGGCATCGACTGCGTTGCGATGTGCGTCAATGACATTTTAACCTCTGGAGCCAAACCGTTGTTCTTTTTGGATTATTTGGCCACGGGACAGTTGAATGTGGATGTTGCGGAACAAGTGGTGGCCGGAGTGGCCGAAGGTTGTCGGCAAGCTGGTTGTGCACTGGTCGGTGGTGAAACCGCGGAAATGCCAGGGATGTACGCTGCCGGAGAATACGACATTGCGGGTTTCGCCGTTGGGGTGGCCACCAAGTCGCACATCGTCGACGGGAGCGCCATTGAAGCAGGCGACGTATTGATTGGGTTGGAAAGTAACGGCGTTCACTCGAACGGATATTCCTTAGTCCGCAAGTTGTTGTCCGATCATGGCGTGGACGGGTCAACTTACATTCCTGGCTGGCGTGGTACGGTCTATGACGAGTTGCTGAGACCTACGCGCATTTATGTAACTTCCGTATTGAAAATTTGTGATGAGGGACTTCCGGTTCGAGGAATGGCGCACATCACGGGTGGCGGTTTGGTGGAAAATGTTCCGCGTTCTTTGCCGCCTGGGCTCACCGCACAAATCCAATTGGGTACATGGACACTTCAGCCGGTCTTTCAATGGTTGCTGAATGCGGCTGGGTTGTCGTTCGAAGCAGGCGCGCGCATCTGGAATTTAGGTATCGGCTTTGTCTTAGTCGTTCGCAAAGGAGCCGAGCAAGACATCTTGCAGCGCTTGCAGGAACTTGGGGAGACGGCTTACTGTATCGGTCAGGTGGTTTCTGGTGAGAGCATACAGTGGACTGGAAGTTTCGAGACATCCGAGGCAAACTAGTGGCACGGAAAGGAAGTAGAGGATTTGAAAAAGTGGGCATTGGTCAGTGTCTTCGACAAAACTGGCGTCGTTGAATTGTGCCGGGATTTGTCGGATTTGGGGTATTCTCTGCTGTCTACGGGAGGTACGGCGCGGCACTTGCGCGAGGCGGGGTTACCTGTCACGGATGTCGAGTCGTACACGGAATTTCCGGAGATGATGGATGGGCGGGTCAAAACCTTGCATCCAAGAATTCACGGTGGACTGTTGGCCTTGCGGGATAACCCTTCCCACGTGGAAAGCATGGACAAGCATGGTATCGAGTCCTTGGAGATGGTCGTCGTCAATCTCTATCCGTTTTCTGCGACGGTTGCAAGGCCTGAGGCAACGTATGAAGAATGCGTGGAGATGATTGATATTGGTGGACCATCAATGTTGCGCTCTGCCGCAAAAAATCATCGTTTTGTCATTCCGTTGGTCGATCCCGCTGACTACGCTGAAGTTATCACAGCGCTTCGCGCGGACGGTTTGTCGATGGAGCACCGCAAAAAGCTGGCTGCCAAAGTCTTTGCAGAGACCGCCGCGTATGATGCGGCTATTGCCAATTACCTGCAAGGACCCGCGGATGACATGGAGTTCCCCGCCTCTTTTCAATATTACGGCGTGAGTCGCCAACCACTTCGCTATGGTGAAAATCCACATCAAGTTGCTCACTTTTACGCAGATGCAGACGCTTCCGCGGCAACGATCGCCGGCGCGAAGCAACTTCAGGGGAAAGAACTCTCGTACAATAACATCCAGGACGCAGACGCTGCCTTGCAAATTTTGCGCGGCTTTGATGATTTTGAGACACCAACTGCGGTCGCTGTTAAACACATGAATCCGTGCGGTATTGGACTCGGGGACACCCTTCTGGAAGCTTACCAGAGGGCTTATGAAGCCGACGAAATTTCTATTTTTGGTGGAATAGTGGCCGTCAATCGGGAAGTAGACGGAGAGTTGGCTACATTACTCTGCCAATTGTTTTTGGAAATTGTCATCAGTCCTCATTTTAATTCGCAAGCGCGCGAAATTTTTTCGAAAAAGAAAAATGTTCGGCTTCTCGAAGTGGATATGAAGGCTCCTCTTTGGAACCCATTACAGAAGCAATTTCGACGCGTGACGGGCGGCCTCTTGGTGCAAGCCGTAGACGATGCAGTGCAATCGGAGTGGACGGTTGTAACCATGCGTCAACCTTCTGAAGAAGAGAGCCGAGCACTTCAATTTGCTTGGCGAGCGGTCAAGTACGTCAAGTCCAACGCGATTGTCATCGCGCGCGACATGCAGACCATCGGGATTGGCCCTGGTCAAACCAACCGCGTAGGTGCAGCTAGGATTGCGCTTGCCGCTGCCGGCGCGTCAGCACGGGGAGCCGTGCTGGCTTCTGACGCGTTTTTCCCTATGCGTGACACGGTAGATGCAGCGGCAGAAGCGGGCATCGCCGCCATTGTGCAGCCGGGAGGTTCCATTAAAGATGCGGAGAGTATTGCGGCCGCGAACGAACATGGAATTGCTATGGTCTTCACCGGACAACGACATTTTCTGCATTGAGGAGGATGGCATGAATAGGAAGTCAATCTTAGAGGCTATCTCGGAAGAAGCAGAGTTGCGTATTTTAGTGGTCGGATCGGGAGCGCGTGAACATGCTCTGGTACGTGCGTTGGCGGCTAGTCCACGACAGCCGCGAATCTATGCGGCCCCGGGAAACCCAGGGATTCAGGAAATGGCAACTGTCGTCAACATTGGCGTCGTTCAGGTGAAAGAATTATTGGACTTTGTATTAGAATCCAGAATCCACTTAGTGATCGTCGGTCCAGAAGCTCCGCTTGCACTGGGTCTGGTGAATGTTCTCGAGGAACGAGGCATTTTGGCGTTTGGTCCTACCCGTGAAGCGGCGCAGTTGGAATGGTCCAAGGCGTTTGCAAAAGACCTGATGCGAGAAGCTGAAGTTCCGACAGCGGCATTCGCGTCTTTTTCAGAGTATCAAGATGCACTGGATTATGTGCAGAATTGTGACATCCCGGTGGTCATTAAAGCCGACGGATTGGCCGCGGGCAAGGGCGTTGTCGTTGCGCCTACGCGCGAGGAGGCGAAAGCTGCACTGTCTGCTCTGTGGCCGAGTCAAGCAGACGGTGAGTTGAAGGGCGGCCCACACGTGGTCATTGAAGATTGTTTGCAAGGACACGAGGTGTCTTTGATGTACTTTGTGGACAGCCAGACCGTCATACCGATGCCCGGTGCGCGCGACCACAAACGGATCGGAGAAGGGGATACTGGGCCAAACACAGGTGGCATGGGCGTTTTTGCGCCAGTTCCATCGTTGTCTCCAGCAATGGTGCAACGCGTGACAGACACGATTGTGCGGCCGACGCTTGCTGCGCTACGTCATCGTGGGGTGATTTATCGCGGTGTCTTGTATGTTGGGTTGATGATGACAGACGATGGACCGAAGGTCGTGGAGTTTAACGCGCGTTTTGGCGATCCGGAGACGGAAGCTGTATTGCCTATGCTTGCCTCTGATTTACTCGATATTTGCTTTGCCGTCGCCACCGACACGCTGTCCGGACTTGACGTTGTATGGCGCGATGAGTCCTCTGTGTGCGTGATTCTCGCATCCGAAGGGTATCCGGTAGAGCCACGAACGGGTGCAAGAATTAAACTTTGCACCTGCGGTCAAGGCGAACATCTTTACCACGCCGGCACCGCGCTGGATGCCAAGGGGAATTTGGTGGTCGCGGGAGGTCGAGTGTTGGCTGCGGTTGGGGTTGGTCGAACGCCGGATGAGGCTGCCGAGAAAGCCTATCGACTCGCCGATGAATGCGACTTTGCTGGCAAATACATGCGCAGGGACCTGCTTCACGACTTGCATGAGTAACCGCGTATCCGAACAAGTAGCTGTTTTCTGTCCCCGCCTGTCGATCCGCTCATTCGATTGGACAAAAAGTTGGCGCCTATTATAGGCGCCAATAGGGGTGATACTGGGATACAGGATCCTCAACAGGATGCTACAAGACTAGCACACTCAAACGCTTTATGGACCTTACAAGTTGTTAAGGTTATACCCTTCAAATTTCCTGTTACATATTCTCGCTCGATTGCATATCCGCGCGTAAAATATACCCATAACCTCGTACGGTCAAAAGATAATCTGGTGTGGCGGGGTTTTTCTCAACGATACGCTTAACACGACTCACATAGACGTAAAGTTCGTCGCGACTCACCAGGTGATGACCCCAGACCTCGTGAATTAAATCGTCGGTGGAGACCGGAATATTCAGGTGCTTTGCTAGGTAGTGTAGGAGTCGAAATTGTAGTCTCGACAAACTGTACACCATGCCATCCCGTACGACCGCCTCCAGCTTGACATCGATATAGAGACCAGGTCCTAGGTGGATCTGCGAATCTGAACCGTTCAACCTGAAGTGCTCCTTCCATGGGTCGTGGGAGGTATGTCATCCCGCTCCTCTTGCTCTATGTCCTCAGTGTCTATCTGTTCTCTATCCGATAATAACAGATGAAGGGTGGTTCTCGGTAGAGCTTGTGTAAACATAGTATCCGCCTTTGTGTCGGAAAGCAGTCTGGTCCGTTTTTGGACCTGTGGCATAAATTGGTTTGAAAAAAAGCGAAGAAAAGTCGGGAGAAAGACTTGCAAAAGGAGCGAGGGCGAGGTAAGATAGTCGCTGTCGCTTCACC
>NZ_JAMCCX010000025.1 GCF_024706985.1 Alicyclobacillus sp. SP_1
CCTTTGAGAGTAGTATAAGAAATTGCGCCAACATCGACAATCCCCTTCACACCGACACCTCCAGTCAAGCGTCGATGCCGCGTCGCTTCGCATCCAACTGCGCCTCGCTTCAAAGAACGTGCGGTGATGCAAAATCGTCCCATCCGCCAGCAGCGTATGAAGCAGCATCATGACGGTGGTGGCTGCCATGAGGTTGGTCATCAGGCGCTGTGGGTTCGATACCGAGACCTCGCCGCAGTGGGCTTCGGTGGGCAATTGGTCTTCCTCGATGAGATCCGGGAACACTTCACCGGGAAACGGCAAGACGGTCTGACCGTGACGGCGCACTCCGACGACGACCTGGCCTTCCCACCCGCTATTTTTGAGATGGGCTAATGGGTAACGGTCAAGGTGTTCCGGGTGCCCCGGCATCGCCACGGCACTGTTGCCGCTGTCGATGTACACGACGTCGGCTCAGTTGCTCGTGCAACAAGCGCCGGGTGCTGCCGTTGTCCACACACGCCACAGCAACTGCGATTGTCTCCTTCGACACATCCAATCCAACGAACTTTGTGATAGTCTTCATAGTAACGGCTACTTTCGCATGTGGCTCTGCACTGTTCTCTCAAGTCTCAGTGTAAACCACGATGTGCGAAACGGAGCCGGTGTCGTTCATTATGACTCGTTTAAGAAGGAAGCCTAGCAGTGCCACGCAAGTGCTCCCATGGTACTTGTCAAACTAAATGCTTTTCCATTGTCCAGGAAGTATCACACCATCCAACATGTACATATTCAAATCGTTCGTACAAACGGCGCGCTGGATTCGTGGGGTCGACACTTAAACATAGCTTTTTATAGCCGTAGTTTCTCGCTTGGACTTCAAGCTCACGCATTAAAGCAGTACCAATCCCTTCGCCACGAAATTCTCCAAGAACAGAAATACCAAGTTCTGGCATTTCATCATCCACGTAACCAAATGGCTCCGATTGGATGATTGTCCTTTTCCGCAATCAGTCCTATATCACCATTCTGTTCTCCCCATCCATCAACATATTTCGAGATGAATGGTTCGTTTATTATTGTTCTTGGAAAGGGTTTCTGTCCTTCAGGCACAAACATGGATTGGTATAGCATCTCCCACAAAAACGGGATGTCGCGTTGTTCGAGACTTCTTATATGAAAATCCACAGAATTTATCACCTATTCTCTGGTAGTTTCCTCATTTCAGGTGCCTCCACATCTATATCCCCTCCTATCCAGAAAAGTATATATGAAATTCGGAATCCTGCTAATTTAACCCGCCCGTTGCCGCCAGAGCGTCGACCACTTGCCAGTGCATCATCAGACACGGTGCACGCCAGAAGGATGCCTATATATTTCCTCAATCATAGCCTTCTTCAGCTCGTGACGAGCACAAAAAAAGCGTGCGGCCTCTTGCCCCACGCCTCCCCCGCCTCGCCACCTGTCACACCCCAAAAAACTTGCCGTTACTTATGGTACGGTTCACCACGCAGAATGCGAATGCCTCGATAGAGTTGCTCAAGCAACACCACACGCGCCATGGCGTGAGGCAACGTCACTCGACCGAGAGACCAGCGAAGCGTTGCGCGCTTGCGGACATCTGCGTGAACTCCCAAGGAACCCCCGATAACGAACACCAATCGGCCATAGCCCGAAGCTGATAACTCTGCGAATTGTCCGCTCCACTCTTCAGAGGACCATGGCTGTCCTGCAATGTCGAGTAAAATCACAGCGTCTCGGTCGCGCAGATGACGCAAAATGCGGTCCGATTCTACGCCCAGTACTTTTTCGCGCTCAGCATTGGACATTTTTTCTGGACATGGCTCATCCGCCACCTCGACCATATCCAATTGAACATAGGCAGAGAGGCGCTTGACGTATTCCGCAAGCGCCTCTCTCCAGTAGCTTTCTCGTATCTTGCCAACCGCAATCACTGCCACTTGCATCCGAAGCAGTCCCACCCTTTATATGCGCCATCGTCTGCGCTAACGCAGGACCGCAGCACTCAATTGAATCACGTTACTGTCCCGCACCACCATCAAATGTCCCTGGACCAATGCCTGGTGCCGAGTCTGGGGCGGGATCGTCCTCGCCATCTCCGTCCACTGTCACACTTCCCCCATTTGGCGCGGTGGTCAGCTTAGTGTCCATTTTCCCAATTTGCAGCTTAAGTTTCAACTCGCGCGAACCGCGGTAGATGCTGAGCGTGGCAACGTCTCCGGGGTGCGTCTGAAAAAGATGAGTACGCAAATCCGCCATGGTCTTGACGGCGTGTCCGTCAATTCCCACGATGACGTCATTTTGTTGTAGCCCGGCGGAACGTGCTTCCGGAGACGTGGCGGATTTCACCCAAACGCCATAATCGACTGGCACGTCTGGCCACCACTGCTCGGGCAGAGTGGAGAGGGAGTAGCCTTCAATGCCAAGCGCAGGATGAATAGCGTGACCCGTCTTCATGAGCTGATTCGCAATCGTCACGACTTCATTCGATGGAATGGCAAATCCCATCCCTTCAAATTCTGGCGCGACAATCTTACTACTATTAATACCCATCACCTGTCCCCGAATATTGACCAGTGGACCGCCACTGTTGCCCGGGTTGATGGCGGCATCGGTCTGAATCACCGTCTGGTAGTCGAGCACCGTATCGGTCTGTGGTTCAGAGACGGGCATGATGCGTTTCGCGGCACTGACAATTCCGGCCGTGACGGAGTCGGCAAAGTCTAATCCCATCGGCGTTCCAATGGCGATGGCCGGTTCTCCAGCCACCAAGTCGTTCGAATTACAGAAGGTAATAGGAGATATCCCCCGTACATCCTGCAAAGGAAGACGAATCACCGCAAGATCGGTGTATGGGTCGGTACCGACCACTTGAGCCTCCACGTGCTTGCCCGACTCCATGACGGCGTTAACTTTGACCGCACCTTCGACCACATGGTTGTTCGTCACCACGTACCCGTACCGCGTATCTTTGTAAAACAGCACACCAGTTCCTACCCCAGATGGCTCCACTTTCGTCTGCTGCGTGAATACGTTGGAGATTTGCGCATAATTCACAATCCCCATGACGGCTGGTTTGACACGCCGGACAGCTTCCGTGATGCCGCTCGAGTAGCCCGCTGAGATAGCCACGGCTTCATGCGGATCCGCTGCCACGTGTGAAGTCACATGCGACGTCATCGACAGCGACGGTTTGGGAGTCTCATCAAAAGACGACGCCTGTACACTGTATGCCAAACTCAAACTTTCCAAAAACGTGAATGCAAGGCTGATCCCGGTCATGATGCGACGAACAGGCTTCCACACATGCCTTCCTTCGGTGCGGTGACTTTGATGCTGCACATCCCTCTGCCGATGACTCCGACCCATTCGATGTCCTGCTTGAGTTTTTCTCATAGCGCCCTCCAGATGGGGATATGGGCACAGTGTCTGCCTCATCCCGATTCTGGAAGTAGGATGTACCAAAAAGCGGCTGTATATGCATCAAATGGCCGAGTCTCGACGCTTTGAGGCATGGGGTAGACAGGTCGCTAAAGGAGTTGGCTCGTAGCGACTGGTGCGATGCAAAGTCACCTGCTCGCCATAGATTGCCTTCGCCTCCGTCAAAATGCTGGAGACGGTCAAGTCTGCAAGGTCTGGCTGATTGTTCTCTTCGCTTAGATGCGCCAAATATACGTCAACTGCTTTATCTCCGAGAACGTCCAGCAATGCAACGGCTGCATCCGTGTTCGAGAGGTGACCCTTGTCCCCCAAAATGCGCCGCTTGACACTCCATGGATAGCGTCCCGCACGCAACATGTCGACGTCATGATTGCTTTCGAAAACATAAGCATCGCAGCCTTCAAGAAGAGATTTGATGTGGTCACTGACGTAACCGAGATCGGTCACCACAGCAAGTCGCATACCGTCTGCATCAAAGCGGTATGCGACCGGCTCCTCCGCGTCATGGGAAACGGTGAACGGTGTCACGCGAATGTCCCCGATGTCATAAGATGCATCGCTATGTACCAGCCGCTCGGGCGGATACTCTTCGAGCGTGGATGCCAAAGCAGACCAGCTTCCCTCTGTGAGGTGCAGAGGAGCGTGCGACTGCTTGAGAACTTGGCGGAGTCCACGAACGTGATCGACATGTTCATGCGTCACAAGGACTGCCGATAAGTCGGAAAATCCAAGGTTGGCGGTCTGCTTCAAACGCAGCGCCAACTGCTTCGCGCTAATTCCGGCATCCAGTAGAATGCGCGTCGACTCGGTCGCTACGAAAATGGCATTGCCGCTACTGCCACTGGCCAGAACACTGAAGGATAACAAGAGACGCCCTCCTAAGACGAAAGATCGACTTCGCCCGTCAAGGCGTTGATGACATAGACCTGCTGTTCGGTCGTAACACGCCATACAGGGAACCAAAAGCGTTCTCGCCCGAGGCTGCTGCTGAGCGTGCCAACCCCTGTTTTTTCTGCGTAACCTAGTTGAATGCTTAAAATCTTATTATCAACGCCGATTGGCGCGTTGTCTACCGACTCTGCTAAACTGTTCAAGGCATCCATGGCCGAAATAACTGGCTTGGCGCGGCCTTGCGGAGTAATGTGGACGATTTCATTTTGGTCATAACTGAGAATCGCTTTCTTGTTTCTGTGAATGGTGATGGCGGCATCAAAAATAGGATAGCCTTGGTACTCCTCGACGTAGGTCACGACGGCCGCACTCTCCGGGGCCGGGTCCGGCACGTACAGATTTCCATGGAGAGCCGTCTTCAAAACATCCGCAGGCTTAATTCCAACCAGCGGCGGTTCGTATTCGACTCGCCAGTAGCCCGTGCGAAGCAACGTCACCGATCCAGCGGACGTGACGACCGAGCGATGACGAATTTTCAAGATGCGCGCACCTGGAAAGATGCCACTCCACATCTGCTCTAACTGCGGACGGGCCTCTTCCGCGCGAAAGGTCGGAATCTCCGGTTGATTCTCTGGTACTTTGGTGGCGAGGATAAAACCGTGATCCGCCAAGACGGTCTTGGTATTGGCCAACAGATCGCTATAAGACTCCACATAGCCGTATGTTTCACGGTGACTTTGGATAATCTGCCAGCCTAAGATAAGGTCCAGCAGTAGAAAGGCGGCAATAAGCCAGTTTTTGGCGACTTCCCAATTCATTGGCCTCCCCCCTTCAAAATGCGACCATTAAATGCGTCAACGACCCACGTGCGGCCTCCTGAAAGTCGAAGAAAATACGCAGGTTGCAAATGCAGCACACTGCCTTTGACTTCTGGATACAGCGCCAGCTTAATCGAGGCAATCGACTGGATGGTGGTTTTGGTCATGTGTTCCTTGAGAACCGCAAGAAGCTTCCAGTTGTCTAGTACCGGGTGCTGCTCGCTCTTAAGTTCCGTTCCGCGCACATTCAACGGTCTCTCGATGGAAGCCACGCGATTGTTGCGAATGGTCACCTGGTACTCATAATTCACCCCAGCAATAGGCAGACCATCGACATAAGGCACAAAACGGACCGTCTCTTCGTTAGACATGGCACTGTCTGTTTGAAAGGCATAGGATGTGCTCGGTCCACCACCATGGTCCTGTAGGAACCTTGTTGCCATACTCAGCGCCGACTGAGAGGTGGAGTGCACGGTTGCGGCATTTGGGTCTTGATAGAGCAAGGTATCGCTCACTTGCGACCATTGCACGGCTCGGCTTCCATCCGTCCAAAGAACCGTCGTTGGATTTTCTTGAATGCGCGTCAACACTTGTGGATTGACAAAAAATGAATGAACGATGGGCAGCACTGGTTCCTCTTCGAGATCCCACGTGCTCGCCGTCCAGACCTGCCCACCCGCCGGAATGTAGCTCGTGCGGTTCTCCGTCATCCAGACGGACCATGGTGTGGTTCGGGTCTCACCCTGCAGAATCGCTGCCATCTGGACGCCATTGATATTGGTTTTTCCTTCATAGTTCGATCCGTCGCTACTCAACCCTAGATAAACCGGACCATTCGCCTTCGTCTGGAACAAGAGCACGGTGCCATCGTAATTGGCCAGTGCGGACGCGTTAAGGTGTGGCAACCAGTATTCCAGCAAGTCATACGTAAGTGGCGTGCCAAAGTCATACTCTACTTGCAGCGTCGTTTTTTCTGGAAAGGTTGCCACCGGTTGCAACTCGCTCACGTCCAACGTGCGCAACTGGTTGAGCCACAGAGCATACGTGGGCGATCCCGGTTGGGCCACAGACACCTCCGCCGCTGACTGAACGGCCAGCACTTCGCGATATGGAGCACTTACCTGTGGCAGAGCAGGTGTCGTGGTTGGTGGTATCGAGAAGGATTCCGTAAATCCAACCTCGGTGGCATTCTCAAAGTTCCCTACCCACAACCAATAACTCAGCAGCAGCGAGACGAGCACGAGGATTGTCAGAAAAATGCTCTTCGCTAGGGCAATGGGACGATGCTTCATGACGATACCTCCTCGCGCTGGAATGGAAGCGTGAGACGTACGGTCGTGCCAACGTCCGGTTCGCTCTCAATGCGAATCAGTCCGCCATGCCTCTCCGTAATTTCGCGCGCTAAGGCGAGGCCTAAGCCAGTACCCCCAGACCGTCTGCTTCGTCCTTTATCCACGCGATAAAAACGTTCGAAGACATGTGGCAAATCCTCTTCGGGGATACCAATACCCGTGTCTTGCACTGCCACTTCGACGTGCTGTTCGTCAACCACCCGTGCCTCCACGCGAACGACTCCACCAGGTGGCGTGTATTTCAAGGCATTCGAGAGCAGGTTGTCGAGCACGCGGTCGAGCATGTCATGATTCCCTAAGACGGTTCCGCTAGGAATTGGGCCAAATTGAAGGTCAATGGAGCGCGATGATGCAGAAATTCGAAATCTCTGACGTGCCGAAGTCAACCATTCCTCCAGCGAAATGGGCTTCTGCTCTCCTACCTGGCCTTGCCTCTCCAAGCCCGACAGTTGCAAGAGGTCACGAGTCAACCGCACCATTCGGTCCGTCTCCTCTCCTACAACATGCAGAAAGTCTTGGCGCACCTCTTCTTCCTCCGCCGTCAAATCGCGCATCGCCTCAATGTACGATTTGACCGACGTGAGCGGAGTGCGAAGCTCATGCGACACATTGGCCACGAAATCGCGCCGGGAGCGATTCAGCTTTTCCTGTTCTGTGACATCGCGCAACACGGCCACATAGCCTTCTTTTTGACCGTCTTGGTAGATGGCGGTGACGTGAATGTGTAAGATGGTCTCCCCCATCTCGCGAACGAGAACGCGTTTCCCAACCGCATCTCCAAGGTCTTCCGACATCAGTTCCATCTTTTCGACTGCGTCTTTGTCTGAAGAGAGCCTCAGCATGTGTCGGGCCGCTTCATTCAGAAAAATCGGCGTCAGCTCAATGTCAAAAGCGACGACTCCGTCGCCCATAGAGGTCATCACAGCGCGAAGCCGCTCCTGCTCACGAAGATTGGACTGAAGTGCATCTTCGAGTTTGGCCGTCAGGTCGTTGATGGCCATAGCCAAGTCGCCAAATTCATCATCCCCACCGACGCGCACACGGCGGCTGAAATCGCCATCTGCCAGCACCCGCGCCTGTCGCGTAACATCCAAAATTGGCCTGGTGATGATACGTGCCAAAACGATACCGAGAATGGCTGCCAAGACAAGAACGAGGGCAGACCCTGTATAGAAAATTCGCGTCACTTCGCGCACTGTGTTGTAGATGGTTTGGATGGGGACGACATACTCCACCACGCCCACAAAGCGGCCATTCGTGGACATGGGAGCGGCAACATCGAGAAGGTGCTCGTTGGACAGCGGATCGAACCGAATCGCGGCAACCGTACGGTGTTGCAGGAGGGCCTGAGTGGACACGGAGTCTGTTCGCTTTTGACCAATGAGGGCCCCACCTGCGGAGGTATCCTCCACGTAACCGTCTCGGTTCAAGATGTAAACGGCGCCATTTAAATATTGCGGTAAGGAAGACAGCATCGAGGAGACCGAATCAAGAGTGCGTTTTCCGGGAGACCCCATTTCGGGAGCCACCAAAATAGACATCAAATGGGCCTGATTTTCCACGGTCTGCGTCTCATTCTGAAGCAACGATGTCGTCAGCGTTCGCACGAAGTACGCGCCGATGAGTTCCAGAGAAAACAGGATGAGAAGCAGCGACACAGCGACCAATTTGAACCGGATACTGCGCCAAAACCGCCTATCGGCGTGCATAGTAACCGACCCCTCGGCGGGTCAATACATATTCTGGGTTGCTCGGGTCGACCTCTAACTTCTCCCGGAGACGGCGGACTGTAACGTCGACCGTGCGTTCATCTCCCATGTAATCCATACCCCACACTTCTGAGAGAAGCTGCTCTCGGGTATACACGAGACCCGGGCGTGAAGCGAGAAACGCCAGAAGTTGAAACTCCCGATGCGTGAGTGGCACGGCATGGCCCTGTTTGCGAACCTCATAGTGAGCGAGATCGATCACGATGTCGTGTAAGTTCAACAGAGAATCGTCCGACTTTTCTTGGACATCGCGCTCCAACTCCACACGGCGGAGGGTCGCCTTGACGCGTGCAATTAACTCGCGCGTGGAAAAAGGCTTTGTCACGTAGTCGTCGGCCCCAAGTTCAAGACCTAAAATCTTGTCCACCTCGGCATCGCGCGCAGTCAGCATAATAATCGGGACACCTGTGAAAGACCGCAACTCTCGACAGACTTCAAACCCATCTTTTTCGGGCAACATGAGGTCCAGCAACACGAGGTCTGGTGTCTCGTCTCGTGCAAGTTGTACCGCTCGATCGCCATCTTCTGCGGAGACGACCACATAGCCTTCGCGTTCCAAGGCAAAACGCAGAATTTTGGAAATCGGCGCCTCATCCTCGACCACCATGATTTTGGACAACCAGACTCCCCCTTTTAGCTGTCGATATATTTCACCCAGATGAAATCGGGATGCGTGATGACTGTCTGATATCGACCCATCTGCGAAAGCAAAAAGTGATACGGGTTGTCGAGTGCTTCTCCTGCCATTGTACCTGAATTGGCGTAGGCAGAAACGTCGAAAACGGGAGGGCCAAACCACCACTGTTTGACGGTGACGTAGGCGCTGACATTCTGCAGAGACCCTTGTACGGCATAAGCAGGAATTTGATAGACGACGGCAAACCTCGACCAAAAAATGAGACCTAGCCCTGCGACAATGAGAATCAAAAATCGCGTCCAAAAGCGAACGCTGCGAAGCATCCGCAACATCCGAATTTGGCGTACGCGCATCTTGCGACGCTTCTGCCTGCGCTGACGACGCCGCTTGAGGCGCTGCTGATATTCTTTACGGCCGATGCTGTCTACGTCAGCGGTGGTCATGACGCCCCATGCGCCCTCTCCAAATTGACAAATTTGTTGTAGTTCTTGAGAAAGACCAGTTCCACTTTTCCAGTTGGGCCATTGCGCTGTTTGGCGATGATGATTTCAATAATGTTCTTCTTTTCTGACTCTGGGTCATAGTAGTCATCGCGATACAGAAAGGCGACAATATCTGCATCTTGTTCAATGCTTCCGGACTCGCGAATATCCGACAGCATCGGCCGCTTGTCTTGCCGCTGCTCCACGGAGCGACTGAGCTGTGCCAATGCGACAATAGGAACTTCCAACTCGCGGGCTAGCCCCTTCAGAGTCCGAGATATTTCGGAGATTTCTTGCTGGCGATTCTCTCCTGAGGAGCGTCTACCTTGTATCAACTGGAGATAATCAATGACCACGAAGCCAAGACCGTGTTCTAGTTTCAAACGCCGGAGCTTGCTGCGCATCTCCGAAACGGTGATGCCAGGACTGTCGTCAATGTAGATGGGAGCGTTGGAGAGTGTACTGACACCCATCGAAAGTTTCGGCCAGTCCTCATCGTCCAAAGTCCCATTTCTGAGTTTGTGTCCGTCAATGTAAGCCTCAGCGCAGAGCATGCGCTGGACCAATTGGTCTTTGGACATCTCTAAGGAAAAAATAGCTACCGGTAAGCCTGCGCGAACCGCCACATTTTGCCCGACATTGAGCGCAAATGCGGTTTTGCCAACCGAAGGTCGGGCCGCCACGATGATAAGGTCTGATTTTTGAAAGCCACTCGTCATGTGGTCCAATTCGCTATAGCCAGTGGGCACACCTGTGAGTTGCCCCTCGCTTGCATAAAGCTGCTCAATTCGATCGAACGTGGATTCTAGGACATCGGAAATATGGGTGAAGTCTCGAGCTTTTCTATATTGAGACAACTCCAAAATTCGCCGCTCTGCTTCAGCGAGCAGTTCGGACGCAGTTTGTTCGCTGTCATAGCCTTGCTCTGCAATTTGAGTGGAGACGGCAATGATTCGGCGCATTAACGCTTTTTCTTTAATGATATTGGCGTACTGGACCGTATGGAGCGCGGTGGGAATCGATGCAGCCAACTCAGCAATGTATTCCACGCCGCCGACACTTTCCAAAGTTGCCTCATCTGCGGTCAGTGCAGCCGTCGTGGTAATGACATCGATGGGTTGACCATCTTGGTATAGTCGTTGCATCGCCGAAAAGACAACGCGATGGGCGGTTCGATAAAAGTCGTCCGGCTCCAGCAATTCGACGGCTTCCGCGACGGCATCCGTAGAAATGAGCATAGCCCCGAGGACTGCTTGCTCGGCTTCCACCTGTTGTGGAGGCAACCGCACATCAGAAGCGTTCATCCGAGCGCTCTGGGGCGACATTGTGCTCGAAAAGTCAGCCACCAACGGCCCCCCCTTTCCCACCATTTCTACTCGTGAGTCCCCGGGCGACGCGCGAGCCCCTCGTCTGATGTTTGAGTTGCGTTCGTGAAACGCCTATGCACAACCGTCCGAGCATGACAAGTCATTCAGACTCTGTCTGAACGTGAATCTTGAGCGTAGTCGTAACCTCTGGATGCAATTTGACTTGAACATCGTGAAACCCAAGGGTCTTGATTGGGTCATGAAGCAAGATTTTCTTTTTGTCGACTGGAAACCCTGTCTCGTGAAGAGAGTCAGCGATGTGCTTCGTCGTAATCGCTCCAAACAGTCGACCACCCTCACCAGCCTGAACGCGCAACAAAACTTCTCGCCCTTCCAGTTGTGCCGCAAGTGCTTTGGCCTCAGCCAATTCATGCGCTTGTTTCTTCTGGACATTGTCTTTCTGTCTCTTCAATTGCTGCAAGGCAGCATCCGTTGCTTCGACCGCCAATCCCTTCGGTAAAAGAAAATTTCGCGCATATCCCTCTGAGACTTCTTTCACTTCCCCTTGACGGCCTTGCCCTTTGACGTCCTGTAACAGAATGATTTTCACAACTAGACCTCCCATCGAACCCTGTCACGCCGCATTAAAGAGAAAAGCGGCGATGAACGGCGGTGATTTTATCTTCTAAGCCAGAGTCTTCAGAAGCCCGCGTCACTAATGCTTCCCGCACTTCGCGGTCAAGCCCCGTGCAGGAAATGCCCATTTCTTGCCCGAGGAGATAAGACGTGGCCACCAACCTACCGAGGGAGCGCGCGAGTTCCGCTTCTCCTCCTTGATGGACATCGCGAAGAACCTCGGCTACTTCCGACACCAAGTCTACCCTCAAAGACTCCAGCAACTGTAGCTGGCGGGCAAAATGCATTTGTGGATCGCGCTGCGACACGCCGGCTCCCTCCGCTTCCACCATGGACGCGTTCCCTGCCTGACTCAGGGCCGCACCCTTTGCATCGCCGATAATCTCAACAGCCTCTATTTCCACGGCGACGCCCCCGTTTCCTGCAACCGGGCGACAGGAGTTGGCGAAACGACATAAGCGAAAGCCGCACCAATATCCGGTGCGGCCACAATGCCATCGAAACATCGAAATGCCAACCTCCGTATCGGAGGTCGTCATTCTTCTCTTTACTCAGTTGTATAAGGCATTAAGGCAATCTGACGAGCTCTTTTGATAGCAATCGTCACTTGCCGTTGATGCCGTGCGCAGTTACCAGATATGCGGCGCGGAAGGATTTTGCCACGCTCTGTGAGAAATTTATTAAGTCGACCGATATCTTTGTAGTCGGCTTGATTAATCTTATCCACACAGAACTGGCAAACCTTACGACGCTTACCGCCACGTCCCTTTCGCGGCATAAAACTCACTCCCCGTCGTATGTTATGCGATGAACAGAACAAGCATCTGCAAATATCCCCGACTTCCCCTTAAAAAGGCAGGTCGTCGTCTGAAATATCCATCATGTTGCCATCATCCGCAAATGGATCGTCTTCAAATGCAGGTTTAGAGGTCTCCGGCCGTCGCGGCGCGCTGGCACTAGCCGGCCTCGGCGGTGCACTCATTTGTCCGTCGCGAGGAGAAGATTCGCCGCGGTCAAGGAAGCGTACCGACTCGGCAACCACCTCAGCCACACGAACTTTTTGCCCTTCGCGATTTTCATAGGAACGAATTTGCAGTCTCCCGTCGACCGCAGCCAAGCGGCCCTTGTGCAAATATTGGGCGACCGTCTCGGCTTGTTTTTGCCAAACAACAATATTAATAAAATCTGTCTCTCGCTCACCAGCTTGATTGGTCCGTGGACGGTCAACCGCTAAAGTAAAGCTCGCGACAGCAGTTCCGCTGTTGGTGTAGCGCAGTTCAGGGTCTTGCGTCAATCGTCCAATGAGTACAACCCGGTTTAACATCCATATCCCCTCCGATGAGTGTTACTCGCCGAGGCGGACAGTCATATATCGAAGCACATTGTCTTCGATTCGCATGACTCGCTCCAGCTCTTGTGTCACATCGGTGTCGGTTGAAAACTGCATGAGAACGTAAAATCCTTCGCGATGATGATCAATCTCGTAAGCCAATCGACGTTTGCCGATTTCCTGCACTTGGTCCAATTGACCACCGTGCTCTGTTACGAGGGACTGATATTTCGCGACCAGTGCTGAAACCTGTTCTGTATCCAGTTCTGGTTTCAAGATGTACATCGTTTCGTACTGTCGCATCCCTGTCACCTCCTTTTGGGCTTTGGCCCCACGTCTCGCGTGGAGCAAGGATAGGCATGTGAGTGCCAAGATTTGATTATACTGCAACGCCACTACTTGGGCAAGCATGAATTGGGCTCGACGACAAAACGCTGTCTATCTTAAAGGGACCGCAAGCACTCACAACATTTCTTCCGCACCAGAAAACACATGTCAAGTTGCAGTCATGTACAAGTCAGAGACGAGTACCTGACTAGACGTTAAATCGAAACTGAACAACATCCCCATCTTGAACAACGTAGTCCTTCCCCTCTAAACGCAACTTTCCAGCTTCTCGAGCGGCGGAATAGCTACCTGTAGTGAGTAGGTCATGACAAGAAACAACTTCAGCTCGAATGAATCCACGCTGAAAATCACTATGAATTACGCCGGCTGCTTCGGGGGCTTTGGTCCCCTGGCGGATAGTCCATGCGCGGACTTCCTTTTCACCCGCTGTAAAATAAGTGGCAAGCCCGAGCAAATGATAGGCGGCGCGCGTCAACTTATCTAGCCCAGACTCGTCAATCCCCAAATCCGTAAGGAAGGCTACTTTCTCCTCCGCGTCGAATTCGCTAATTTCTGACTCTAACTGGGCGGAAACCACAATCACTTCGGCACCTTCACGTTCTGCGTGACCGCGTACCACTTGAACGTGCGAATTCTCATCGGATAGGCTGACCTCGTCCTCATGCACATTGGCGACATAGAGAACTGGTTTGTTCGTCAACAAATGTAGGTCACGAAGGACATCGCGCTCCTCGTCGGTCAAGTCGACAGTTCTGGCAGGCAATCCGTCAGACAGTGCCGCATCAATACGCTCAAGCGCCGCAATTTCTGTCGCATAGCGTTTGTCACCTGTTTTCAGATTCTTTTTGGACCGCTCCAGCCGCCTTTGCACAGTCTCCAGGTCTGCGAGAGCCAGTTCTACTTGGATAGTTTCAATATCCCGCAGCGGATTGACTGACCCAGCCACATGTGTCACATCCGGGTCTTCAAAACAACGAACCACATGTACAATCGCGTCCACTTCGCGAATGTGACCCAAAAATTTGTTACCCAGTCCCTCCCCTTGGCTTGCCCCCGAAACAAGACCTGCGATGTCGACAAATTCGAAAGCCGTAGGCACAATGCGCTTTGGATGCACAATTTGGGCCAGTTGCTCAAGTCGCTCATCGGGCACTTCAACTACGCCGACATTAGGGTCAATCGTGCAGAATGGATAGTTAGCTGCTTCTGCACCGGCTTTGGTGATGGCGTTAAACAGTGTGGACTTACCGACATTCGGGAGACCTACGATTCCTGCCTGAAGTGGCATCGTTACACCTCTACTTTCTCGAATGACAATGCACAGTATAGAATTGCATTTCTCGCTTAGACAATAACGAGCAGAACAGATAACATGTGATTTTGTGAATTCGCGCAAAAAAGCGTCAATCTCGTCGCATGTGTGTTGTAGGACAGATAAACTGGGCAACAAGCACGTAGATGAAATTGCAGATTTGTGGCACACTAGCGTAGAGGAGGTGAGAAGCGTGCTTAAGCGATTGATGCGAAAGCTCCGTGTTCGAAAGTTGAACCCACAAGCGCTCGCCGCGCGAACGCTGTCGAGCCAACACGAAGGTTCATCGTCCCGTCCCAGATTCCCTCTTGCTTCTTGAGCCAGTCACTACACGCCTAGTCACATTTCACCCATGACTGCCGCGGTCGCCGCTTTACTCGTCTTCATTGGTCGTGGTGACCAGATGTACCTCACATTCGCAATCATATTGTGCCGACTGGTCACCGAGGTCTGCGAGCGTGTTTGGCGTCAAATCGTTGATGGTCTGCGTACTGGACCACCAGCCCGATTCGAGTAGAACGGCGTCGCGATTCCCATCCTCAAAGAGTGCAGCTATCGCTTCCATCGAGCCGCGCTCATTAAATACTCGTACAATGTCTCCCGCCTCTATGTTTCGAGCTCTCGCAGCGTCCCGATGGAGCACAATCGTCGGCATCTTTGGAAGCAAGGGAAAGTCGGCATGCTGCGAGTTCTCGCTTTTGCGTGGATGACTACTGATGAGGGTCAAGGGATACTCGCCGCGCTTACGGGCAGGGGCAACGTAGGTTGCCGTGGACGGATGTCCATCGGCCTCGGCCCGTGTCGAATAAAATTCAAAACGTCCACTCGGCGTTGGAAAATCCCCATCGCCAAAGCATACATCTGAAGTTGGGGTTTGCACAAATCCCTTCTCACGAAATTCATTGAAGTTTTCTCCGGCGTCTTCCAGTGGCTGAAAAGCTTGCCGCAACCACAATTCGGGCCAACCATCGTAAACTTCCCCTACCCCCATACGAAGCGCCAGCTCTCTAAAAATCTGCCAATCAGGCTTGGCTTCGCCGCGCGCTGGAACGACTGGATGCACGTATCCCGCAAAAGAATGCCACATGGTCGTAAAGGCAATATCTTCTTCTTCAAGAACATTCGTACAAGGTAGCACATAATCGGCAAATTCTGCGGTTCTCGTCATAAATTGATCAATCACCACTTTGCAGCGCACCTTCGCCAGCGCACGCTCTAGACGCTTCGTATTAGGTACCTGAGTCAGCGGATTCGTTCTCGTGACA
This sequence comes from Alicyclobacillus sp. SP_1, assembly GCF_024706985.1. Lineage (GTDB taxonomy): Bacteria > Bacillota > Bacilli > Alicyclobacillales > Alicyclobacillaceae > Alicyclobacillus_I. Next base: position 15,589 of record NZ_JAMCCX010000025.1, read on the forward strand.
ACCATCGTGCTGATAGGCGGTTCGGCCGTTTCCAGTGCCTCCGCCAAACGGCCCCGGCTAAACTCGCGAACATCCGCTCCATGGCGGCGGCTGAGAATATCCTGGTCAAAATATTGTCCCATCTCGCGATTGGCATACTGCACCCCGCCGCCAGGTTTGCCAACCTGGCCCGTGGCTGCAGCGAGCGCGTCGATGCAGCGAACGGCTTGTCCACCGCCGGCGTAGCGCTGTAGCCCAATACCCAACAGAGTGGCGACAGGACCTCCACGCCCATACCAGTCCGCGAGTTGCTCGGCTTGCTCCAAGCCCACCTCGCACTCGCGAAGGAGTTCTGCGACGCTGGTTTTCGCTAAGACGGTCGCTAGTTCCGTCCATCCGGTCGATCTCGTTGCGAGAAATTCCGTATCCAGCCACCTGTGTTCGATACACAGTTTGAGTACTGCGAAGGCAAGAGCCCCGTCCGTGCCGGGCCGTGGCGTAATTCGCAAGTGCGCACGCCTGTCGACATCGGTCGGCAAAGGATTAATGACTACCAAACGCGCTCCAGCATCGAGTGCGGCCCGGATAAAGGGCATTATGTGCATATTCGTGACGGGCGCGTTGCGCCCCCAGAGGACGATGACTGAACTGTTCAACAGATCCTCCGGGGCATGACTGCGGGCCTGCCCGAAGTCGTAGTTTTGCGCCTTCAAACCAGCGTCCCAGCACAGGCTTCCCACCGTCTCGGTGCCGCCTCCGAGAGCATAAAAAAATCGCTGATTCAAGTTTTTCAAAACCGTCCCCGATCCCCAGTCGTAGCAATGCATCAAGCCATGATGCCCGTCCTCAGAGAGTGTTCTGCGAATTTCAGCCGTAATTTCATCAAGTGCCTGCGACCAAGAGATATCTTCCCAACCCATGGGAGTCCTCTTCCTCGGTTTCAACAGTCGATCCGCTGCGTACAGCCGATCCGCCAATCGACGCCCTCGTCCGCAAATGGTTCCACGGGTAATCGGGTGTTCTGGATTTCCCTCTAACTTCACCACACGGCCATCGTCCACGGTAGCCAGAAATGCACAGGCGTCATAACAGTCCAATGGGCAAGCCGTCTTAATCTGCGTGCTCATGATGGGTCCTCCTCACCGTGCGGTGGCACTTCTATCGTTCGCACCATCCGGTCGAAGCGAGCTCTAGGAATGAGCACACTGTGCCCACAGGCTTGACACTTAATGCGAATGTCCATGCCCATGCGAATGACCTGCCAGCGATTTGTGCCGCAGGCATGAGGCTTTTTCATGGTGACAATGCTGTTTAAATCATAGGTTGGGGTCATCTTCGACCTCCTGCACCGGACTGTGGTTTGCTCTACATCATAGCATAAGTGGGCTGGAGTGGATAAGCCGAAACACAAACCCCACGAAATGCGAGCAAAGTGGCAGGAGTAGGCCCAGCGGATGCACCCATGAGTGAAGAGGTTGAAACAGCGTGAGAGAGGCTAGAAAAGCGGAACTCAACAGGGTAATTACGGCCCCGACCAACACGGCGAGGAGATTGCGAGACAATGTTGGAGCGGTCCGTGGGCGACTACTTAGATCCGTGTCCCAGAGCGCCTCACGAAGCCGTGAGAGGAGAACAAAGCAACCAAACGTCGTCAGTGAAGCAGCAAAAGTCAAACCCACTTCAAAGACCTGTTTGGCAACGCGCTGTACATTCGCGTGGGTCAATCCGAACGCCCCGGTCGATATGACTTTGTCCCCAAGAAATTGAGTGAAGACCGCAATATCGCCCGCCTCGGGGTGTAAATGGAGAGAGAGCCATGCGGTGATGGCTGCAGCGGTCATGGGATTCCACAAAGGAATCCACCCGCTGAAAGCCCAACCGATGTAGGCAGCAGCGAGTATGCCCGCCATCACCCCCAAAATCCGATCCGCAGAATATCGCCGCAACCATAGACTTAGCCAGAGAAATTCAGAGACCAATAGGAAGTCCGTAGACCTGCACCTCCAGTACACTCCACTATAGTTCGAGTCTATGAAAGACAAGGTATAGAAGATGTCCCTGGAACGTATACTGGGAATACTTCGCGAAGGTGCGGTTGTGCAAAGGGGCTGGGGGAAGTCGTGGAATCGACGGAACGGATGGATTACACTTGGCGCATCCCATACGATGATGCCTGTGCAATAGAGCGATTAGAATTGGCGTTAGACAAGGTTTTTGCGAGTCCCACCATCCACAACATCCTCATCGTCTGCGTCGGTACGGATAGGTCTACAGGGGACGCCTTCGGTCCAATCGTCGGAAGCCAATTGTCTGGAGCGACCAACCTACCATTTGTGCGAGTTCTGGGAACTTTGGAGAATCCAGTTCATGCCGTCAACTTGAGTTCTACCCTGAACGAGGTTCGTACCAATTACGCGGTCCCCCCGTTCATTTTGGCAATCGATGCGTGCCTCGGTAAGTTCGATCACGTTGGACACATCACACTAGAACCCGGACCGCTTCGTCCTGGAGCCGGGGTGAAGAAGAACTTACCGGAATTCGGAGACGTGACCTTGACGGGGGTGGTCAACGTCAGTGGTTTTATGGAGTATTTTGTACTTCAGAACACGCGCCTTGGCATCGTGATGAAGATGTCGGAGGTTGTGGTACAAGCAATCCGTAACAGCCTGTGGAAATTACAGGTGCGCCACAACATGCGCACCCTGCCTTTGTAAAGTTCGAAAACGGGCCGAAGAGCGAGAGCGTCTCACTCGTTATGACGACTCTGCTCTTTCGCACGGATGACTTTTTGTTCCTCTGCGGTCAAAGTATAAGGAGACTGTCCTGCTTCGATAGGCTTTCCATAAGTATGGGACTCTTCGCGGCCGTAGATGGAACTAAGGACGACTCCATTGTTTGCGTCGTCTAGAAAGGCGACCGAGTAGCTGAGATCATTGCCAGATTCACCAAATCCATTGTATCGAACCAGGCGCGGCGTACTGACTTTGGATTGAAGGGCTTGCTTCAATCCGACGACCTGAGACTGTAAATGCTCGAGCTCACTCTCCATCTTTTTTACGGCAAGGACTGTGCTCTCGTAGACTGCTTCAAGGTCGGCAGACGAATGAATAGATTTCCAACGTTTGTTTTGTTTGCGCAGTCGCCGCAGCGATGCCATCAGACTAAAGACGAAAATGAGAGCTATCACGGCGAGTAGCACAGCACCTGCCGCTACCATCCAAAGATATTGCTGCGGAATCAGAGAAGACACTTGTGACAATCTCCTTTCGTTAACGAGGCCTGAAGAACCCCGAGACAACAGAGTAACCCGATGACATTTTAATGAAAGACATGTGTGGTCCACTGCATCATGATAGGCCAATACACTTTGAGCGTTGGGGCTATCAGAAGCGCAGGAAGTAGATTGGCCACCTGCACTTTTTTCAAGCCATATAAATTGGCTGCAATGGCGATCAAAAGTAGCCCGCCGGTGGCTATGAGACAGTCCATCGCAGATGCGTTGTCAATGTGACTCCCAACAAGGTGAGCGACTAATGCAATGCCGCCCTCGTACAAAAATACCGGAAGGGCTGCAAACGCCACGCCAATGCCCAAGGTAGACGAGAAGACGACGGCTGTAATGCCATCTAGGACGGATTTTGCCAACAACGTTTGCGGATTGTCATTCAATCCGTTTTGAAGTGCACCAACGATGGCCATGGACCCAATACAGAAGAGCAAAGTTGATGCGACGAATGCTTCGGAGACAGGCCCTTTGCTTATCCTCTTTGTCCAGATTTCCATTTTATCGCCAAAGCGCAGCAGACGATTTTCAATCTGCAACCACTCACCCATCAATCCGCCTAAGACCACAGAGATAATGATGTACAGTATGTCTTTTTGGTCTTGTAGAGCCATGCCAAGACCAATCAACAGTACGCACAGTGCTAATCCCTGAGTGATGGTGGTACGCATGCCGTCCGGAATGCGTGGGAGTATGGTTCCCAATCCAGCACCAATGATGATGGCAAAGGCGTTCACCATGGATCCTAAGAGAAACAAACTCATCCACCATCCTGGTTGGAAATCAACAACTGAAGAATCCGTTCGAGGTCATCTTCGGAGAAGTACTCGATTTCTATCTTACCTTTTGATTTGCCTGATTGAATTCGAACCGATGTCCCCAGATAGTCTCGTACCTGGTCTTCATAGATTTTATACCGCATATCCAGCTTTTTTTCGGGCGTTTCACGTGAAACACGATTCTTCGGTTCATAGATCAGAGTCTCTAAACGGCGAACGCTCCAATCCTGTCGAATCACTTGCTCGGCCAATTCTTCCTGCAGATCTGGTTTGTCCACCGCTAAAAGGGCTCGTGCATGCCCCATAGACAATGTTCCACGTGAAACATGTTCACGTACTCTTTCTGGCAATTGTAGTAAACGCATCATGTTCGCCACATGGCTCCGGCTTTGACCCACGCGTTTCGCCAGTTGCTCCTGTGTATAGCCGCAACGCTCCATTAACTGCGAATAGGCTTCCGCTGTCTCCATTGGATTAAGATTTGCTCTTTGGAGATTTTCAATAATGGCAATTTCCATCAACTGAACATCGCTCAACTCGCGAACAATAGCTGGAATTAATTTTAAACCGCAGATCTTTGCCGCCCGAAAACGACGTTCTCCAGCAACAATATCGTAACCTTGAATCGTACTCTTCCGAACAACAATTGGCTGCAATATCCCATGTTCCTCGATAGAATGAGCCAGTTCTTGCAGTTTTTCATCGTCAAACTCCCGCCGCGGCTGATACGGATTGGGACGCAAGTCTCTCAAGTCAATTGACACAATGGCATCTGCACTCGTTTCATGTTGGGGAATCAACGCATCGAGACCTCTACCCAACACACGCTTACTCACATCGAATCACTTCCCTAGCCAGGTCCATATAGCTCTCGGCACCACGGGATTTCGGATCATAGTGGATAATCGGTCTACCATGGCTAGGAGCTTCACTCAACCGAACATTGCGGGGAATCACTGTTTGATAGACCTTGTCGCGGAAGAACTTCTTGACATCTTCAATGACTTGAAGCCCTAAGTTTGTTCGTGCATCTAACATGGTCAACACAACACCTTCCACTTCCAGAGATGTGTTTAAATGCCTCTGCACGAGTCGGATGGTATTGAGCAACTGACTCAACCCCTCCAACGCATAGTACTCGCACTGGATAGGAATTAATACAGAATCCGCTGCCGTCAGCGCATTCACGGTGAGCAATCCCAAAGACGGCGGGCAATCAATCACAATGTAGTCGTAATGTGCTCGCATGCTTTGAACTGCTCTCCTTAATCGCACTTCTCGCGAAATGGTTGGCACTAATTCAATCTCAGCTCCAGCTAATTGAATCGTCGCTGGCAACAACGATAAATTGTCCAATCCGGAAGGCAATACGGCTTCTTCAATAGCAACATCATTGATAATGACATCGTAAACGCAATACCGAACATCCGCCTTGTTGATGCCGATTCCTGAAGTGGTGTTGCCTTGAGGGTCAATGTCGATCAGTAAAACCTTTTTCCCCAGACTGGCCAGACAGGCACCCAAGTTAACAGCGGTCGTAGTTTTACCCACCCCGCCTTTCTGGTTGGCAATAGCGATAACCCGTCCACCCGACACAAAAAATCCCCCTTAACCTCAACCCAAATACGCAACTACCATTCTACTGCAAAGTTCGGGTTAAGAGGGAAGATTGGTAGCAAAATTATCACAGAAATCGAATGGCATTGGCAGTCATCCCGACTTGTTGTTCTTTGGAACACGAATTTTAAATTCATAGAATAACTCTTCGTCCTGTTCTTCGACTTCCACAGTCAATCCGTTTTTCTCAATCAATTCAAGTGACTGACGAATCGTGTTGACGGCCAAGCGAACATCTCTTGACAACCCGCGCCTGCGTGGCTTCCGCTGGGGTTCTTGCTCCAGACGTTTCAGCATACGCTGCACTTGCTCTTCCATTTGCTTGACATTCCAACTTTTCGCTAAACACTCGTTGAGCAGCTGAATTTGCAAATCTTCAGCAGGTAGCGCAAGCAGTGCCCGAGCATGTCGCTCTGTAATTTGACGCGCCAACAATGCCTGCTGAACCATGTCTGGCAAATGCAAAAGACGAAGTTTGTTGGCAATCGTTGACTGTCCCTTGCCCAGTCTTTGCGCCAAACTCTCCTGAGTCAGTCCATGCAACTCGAGCAATTGCTGATAGGCTACCGCTTCTTCAATCGGCGTTAAGCCCTCTCTCTGCAAATTCTCGATAAGAGCGGCAGACGCTGTCTGTGCATCGTTCATGTCTCTCACAATCGCCGGAATGGTGGTCCAACCCAAAGACTTTACTGCGCGCCAGCGCCTCTCGCCGGCAATTAATTCGTAACCAGTGGCTTTGCGACGGACGACAATTGGCTGGATGACTCCATGAGTGTGAATGGTTTTAGCCAGCTCTTGAATGGCACCATCATCAAACACGGTGCGCGGCTGATAGGGATTGGAGACAATACTCTCCACATCTAATTCAACCACACTGGTTGTCGATGCGTATTCGCGGCTCACGAACTTACCCCACGCTTCTTTCATCATTGACCCTAAGCCTCCAATGGATATACCTCGGCCATATCGCGACAGGTCAGCAATTCCACACTTCGATTTTCATTTCCTTCTGAGCGACAAAGGTTCTTAAAATGCGACAACAACCCTCATCAACCGCGTTCCTAAACTCAACAACTCCTGTCAACTAATGGGCTCTTTCGACGGAATTCCCGCTCGTCGCGGATAGCGTTTGGCAATCTGTCCGTGTCTCTGAAACCAAAGAATTCGCCGTTCCCCCATCCCCGCCGACAATTCCATCTGAGAACATTCAACCAGTCTCAAATTCAACACACTCAAAGCTTTTTCACTCTCATCCAATTCCTCTTGCACAGACGGTCCTTTGTACATACACACGAATCCATCGCTACGAACCAGCGGTGCAAGATATTCTGCAAGCACATTCACTTTGGCTACCGCACGAGACAGTGCAACATCGAACTTCCCTCGATATTCCTGGCTTTGGCCGACGTCTTCCGCCCGCGCATGGACGACCTCAACAGTGTGCAACTGCAACTCTTTCGCGACCATTTCGAGAAACCCTACTCTTTTTTGGAGCGAGTCAACAAGCGTATAACGATGTGCAGGAAACAAAATTGCCAGGGGAATACCGGGAAATCCCGCTCCGCTGCCAATGTCAACCACACGTCTCTTCGATGTCATCTGCGCTTTCCACGTACTCGTATATTGGGGAAGCAGACTGTCTTCAAAGTGTTTAATCCGAACCTCATCCCAATCGGTGATGGAAGTCAAATTCATTTTTTGATTCCACTTCAACAACAGGTCAAAATACATTCGAAACTTTTCCTCGACATCATCCATTCGCTGCTCCTGACTCTCCATTCACCTGCCCACTCCCATTCGAGCGTTGTGACCAAGACTCTAGCGCAATCAGTAAAATTGAAACGTCCGCCGGAGTCACCCCAGAAATGCGAGACGCCTGTCCAATCGTGCGAGGTCGCACAGCCGTGAGCTTTTCTCTCGCCTCCATCGACAGCCCCAAGATGCTGGAAAACTCCATGGATGCAGGTATCTCGCGCTGCTCTAAACGCCGCTGACGCGCTACCTCCATCTCTTGTTTCCCAATATAACCGGAATATTTCGTTTGTATTTCGACTTGCTCCACAACTTCTTGCCATAGCTCCTCATCGACTTTCGCTGGTTTGCCAGAATGGTTCTCTTCTCCCGCAGCCAGCATGGACTCAAGGTGCTCATACTTTACTTCTGGTCGTTTCAGCAGTTGTTCCACAGACACTGGTTCTTCAATGGCGGGAGACTGTAGCGTCGCCAGCACAGCATTGACCTCGGACGGACGCACTTTCGCCCGTTTGACTCGCTGAATCTCATGCTCCACCAAATCTCGCTTCTTCATCATTCGAGCGTGCTTCTCCGGCGACAAAAGCCCGATTTCCCTGCCAATCTCCATCAATCTTAAGTCCGCATTGTCGTGTCGCAACAACAACCGATACTCTGCTCGAGACGTCAGTAGTCGATACGGCTCATTCGTTCCCTTCGTCACCAAATCGTCCACCATGACCGCGATATAAGCGTCCGATCTCGCTAAAATCACAGGTGGCAATCCTTTGGCTTTCCGCGCCGCATTGATTCCTGCCATGATGCCTTGCCCCGCGGCTTCTTCATAGCCGGACGTTCCATTAATCTGCCCTGCGGGAAATAGACCCTCTACTTCTTTGGACTCTAAGCTCGGTTTTAATTGCGTGGGAACAATAGCATCATATTCAATCGCGTAGCCCGGCCTTAACATCTCCACGTGTTCCAGACCAGGGATCGTCCGTAGCACCTTTAGTTGAACATCTTGCGGCAAACTGGTCGATAAGCCTTGTACATACCACTCTGCGGTGGTCGGACCTTCCGGCTCTAAGAAAATTTGATGGCTGGGGCGCTCGCGAAAGCGCACCACCTTGTCTTCGATACTTGGGCAATAACGCGGACCGGTTCCCTGAATTTCTCCCGAATACATAGGGGCTCGGTCCAAGTTCTCCATAATGATGTCGTGCGTATCTTGATTGGTATAGGTTAAATAACAATCCACCTGCTGGCGCGACGGAATATCCGAGGAAAAAGAAAAATGTTGCGGACGCTCATCCCCCGGTTGCGTAGAGAGATGATCAAATCGAATCGAATTGCGATTCACCCGCGGTGGCGTTCCAGTTTTGAAGCGAACCAATTCAAAACCGAGATCGAGCAAGCTTTGTGTCAGTAAAAGGGCTGGCATCTGGCCATTGGGTCCGCTCTCATAGTTCACTTCCCCGATGAAGATACGTCCACGCAAATACGTACCCGTCGTCAACACAATCGACTTCGCGACATATTCCATGCCACTCTTTGTCACAACGGATCGAACGCAGCCGTTCTCCGTCCGTATCTCATCGACCATTCCCTGCAACAAATGGAGATTCTCCGTAGACTCTAAAGTCTCTTTCATGAGACGTCCGTACAGCGCTTTGTCAGCCTGCGCGCGAAGAGCCTGAACTGCCGGCCCTTTTCCAGTATTCAACATCCGCATTTGAATGTAACTACGGTCAATGGCTGCTGCCATCTCTCCACCGAGTGCGTCAATCTCGCGAACTACGATACCCTTCGCTGGCCCGCCGATGGACGGATTGCATGGCATGTACGCCACGGTGTCGAGATTGATGGTCAACAATAACGTACGGCAACCCATTCGAGCCGAAGCGAGCGCCGCCTCACATCCTGCATGCCCGGCGCCAATGACAATCACTTCGTACTCCCCACCAAAAAAGCGCATTCTCCACACCTCTACTTTCCTAAGCAAAACTGCGAAAAAATCTCGTCCAACAAGTCTTCACCAACCTGCTCGCCAATCACTAGACCCAACGTAGCATAGGCCTCTTGCAGAGAGACCGCAACGACATCTAAAGTATCCCCACGCATCGCGCTGCCCACTGCTTCCTGCAACTCCGTCTCCGCCGCACTCAGCCAGGCCACTTGACGCGAATTTGCCATGACCGTTCCTTCCATATCCCCCGCATCTCCGAGACACAATTCCACAACGGCCGACTCTAAATCGTCCATGCCCCACCTCATGACCGTCGACATGCGCACGACAGCGTCGCCCTCAACTAGAGCGAGATTTGATTCATCCCAGAGAGCGGGTTGGTCCACCTTATTCAAAAGAACGAGTCTTCGCGACTCTCTAGTATCCTTCAACAAATCTAGATCCATGCCATCCAGCGGCCGGCTCACATCAAGCATGACCAACAGCAGTTGTGCGCGTTCTAACTGTTCCCGTGTCCGAACTACGCCGATGCTCTCGACGACATCGTCTGTCTCCCGCAAACCAGCAGTATCCAGCAAGCGGAGCGGCATACCTCGCACATCCACCCACTCTTCCAAGACATCACGCGTGGTTCCAGGGATATCTGTCACAATGGCGCGATCTCGCCCAAGCAGTGCGTTCATCAGTGAGGACTTGCCGACGTTGGGCTTCCCGACAATCGCGGTAACCACTCCATCCCTCAACATCCGGCCGCGCTTACCATCGCGAATGATGGATTGCACGGAATGGAGCAGCACCTGACCCACCTGCTTGACTTCCTCATTAGCCATCGCTTCATCGTCGTGCTCTGGATAGTCCATACGAACTTCCAAATGAGCTTGCAACCGAAGAATTTGCTTGCGCAATTCCCGAATGCGATTGCGCAAATCACCTTGAACATTGCCAAGTGCCAGTCGTTCCGACTGCTTCGTCTTAGCCTGAATCAAGTCCATCACTGCTTCGGCCTGAGACAAATCGATACGCCCATGAAGAAACGCCCTCTTCGTGAACTCTCCAGGCTCGGCGATGCGTGCACCGCAGCGCACCACCAAATCCAGCGTTGAAGAAATCACCTGCATTCCTCCATGCACCTGAAACTCACACACATCTTCTCCGGTATAACTGTGTGGTCCCGGCATCCACAAAAGAATGCATTCATCGAGGTTGTGTCCGTCAAACGGATCGACCAACCATCCATAATGAACACTTTTCCTCTTCCCAAGGCGCGGATGACGACCGGATGGGGTACGAAACAGGCGCTCCAACACGCGTGCCGCTTCGGATCCACTGACGCGAACCACACCGATACTTCCTTGACCAGGCGGTGTGGCGACCGCTGCTATCGTATCAAAAAGACCCAACATCGTTTGCACCTCGTTCATTCCATCTCAACAATAACACCCTTCTCTCGGAGAAGGGCATCTTTTTGACTATTCGCATGGCCACACGACTCACTTTCCGGAATGGTACTACAGTTCATCGCTTCTCTGCAGGCAAAATCCGAATTCGCCGATTTGGTTCGGACCCCTCACTCATGGTTGACACGTCCGCACGGCCATGTAAGTATTCGTGAATCACTTTCCGATCCGCTGCTGACATGGACTCCAGCGCTTCAGACCGCCCACTCTCCGCGACCTTCCACGCCACCCGTTCCGCCAAAGCACACAACTGCTCTTTTCGACGACTTCGATAATCTCCAGCATCCAACAAAAACTTAATACGACACGTAGAGTTACTTTGGCTCTCCACCCTCTGACGAGCCGCAATATTGAGCCAAAACTGAATGCTGTCTAACGTCCATCCGTGGCGACCAATGACGTGAGGCAAATAGTCCGAATCAGAGACGATATTCATTTCAATCGTCTCTTCCTCCTCCAACGCCAACACTTTCGCTTCTACTCTGGCATCCACATCCATAAGCCGCAGCAATTCCTTCAACAGCTGCACGCCAATATCCTCAGGACGCTCTCGTATGCAGACCTCCACTTCTGCAGGTCGCCCCCCGAACAGTCCAAATACACCTTTGACAGGTTCCGCCAAGACGCGAACAGTCGCCTGTGCACTGGTCACACCCAGCTTTACTAAAGCGCTTGTCACTGCCTCATCCACCGTACGACCAGACGTGACGACTCGCTTCATGACCTCAGCCTCCAGTCCAGCTTACCGCCCTTTTCCTCGCTGCGAAGACGAAGTCGCCACGGCAGCGTCTTTTTTGGCGGAGGGCGAATTTTTGTCTGGAATGAACTTCATCGCCCAAGTCTGTAGGGCGGTAAATACGTTTGTGTAAATCCAGTACAACGCTAACCCAGACGGGAAACGAACAGCGATAATCAAAACCATGATAGGCGATATGAAGAGCATAGCCTTCTGTTGTTGAGGCTGGTTGCGCATGGTCAACCACGTGGACAAAAGCTGTGTCAAACCAGCTAAAATTGGTAAAATATAAGTGTGGTCGGGCTGTCCCAAATGAAAAATGCCCAAAAACGTACTTTCATGCAGACCTTTATCGCCATAGATGGCGCCGTACAGTGCGTAAATAATCGGCAATTGGAGCAATAGTGGGAAACAGCCGCCCATTGGATTGATACCAGAGGACTGATACAATTTCATAGTCTCTTCTTGTATCTTTTTGTTGTCACCTTTGTTCTCACTGCGAATCTTCTGCAGTTGCGGTTGCAACTCCTGCATTCTGCGCATGCTCCGCAGTTGACGAATCATCAACGGGAAGATAATGAGTCGAACGAGAAATGTGACAATTAATAAGGCTATGCCGTAACTGCCCGTATAGCGCGCAAAGAAATCCAAAATACTCGATACAAACTTGAGTATATCGCCCCACGGGCCGACCGGCCATACGCCTGGTTTTGAAGGATATAATCCACAACCAGTCACGGACAACAACGCGACCGCAGAAAGTGCCCATAACCATCGTGAACTACGCTTCTTTTGCTCGCCCAAAACGACAACTCCTTCTAGTGTGTCTTCGACGGAACCGGATCGACCCCACCTGGATTCCATGGCCCGCATCTGCTAATTCGACGCACAGCAAGCCAGCCTCCATAAAACGCCCCGTACCGACTGACCGCTTCGAACGCGTATTCAGAGCAGGTCGGATAGAAACGGCATGTTGGAGGTTTCAAGGGCGAAATGTATTTTTGATATCCACGAATGAGTGACAGAAGTAACCTCTGCATCATACCAGTCCACTCCCATCCACATCATACCACGATTTTGGCCCTCTGTAGCAGTCTCCGCAAATCTGACATAAACATGCCAAAATCCGCATCGGCGGACGACTTTCGACAGACCACCACAAAATCAAAAGAGTGACTTTGCAATTCCCCGTGCAACTCATCAAAACAAGCTCGCAAGAGGCGCTTTAGACGGTTTCGCACAACCGCGTTGCCGATTTTTTTACTCACTGAAAAGCCGACTCGATATGTGCCGATTTTCGTCGGTAACGCATACAGCACAATCCGCGGCGTGGCTACTGACTGCCCTCTGCCGAAAACTCTTCGAAAATCCCGGTTCTCCCGCAATCGATTCGCTTTCGCGACCATTTTCAATCCATCCCAAACATTCATCATTCTCCGGACCAAGATTCCATAACACGAAAAGAAGAAGTCCCGAGTCGCTCCTCAAGTCGTCCGCAAACCGACGTTCCTTCACCACACGTGTCAAGGGGCCCATTCCAGCATCTTAGTTGCAAAAGCCAAATAATAAAAAAAAGCCACGTGCCGTGGCTCCTCAGGCAGTTAACACTTTTCGTCCTTTTTTACGACGAGCCGCTAACACGCGACGACCATTCTTTGTCGACATACGCTTACGAAACCCGTGAACTTTTTTCCGTTTACGGGCATTTGGTTGGTAGGTAGGTTTCAACGAATTCACCTCCAGAATTCAAAACGACCATTTCACATCGTACAACACATATCGATTAAAAAGCAACCAAAACGTGAGTCCAACAAAGTCTCGCTCCTCAGCCGCTTCGCAATCCGTCAAACTTTAGTTTTTGCACAGACTTATACACAAATACACAGGGTATGGACAGGTCAAACGCGTAAATGTGAATTTTGTGGATAACTTTAGAATCGATTGCCCTGCACACAGTCATTCTGCTATTATTCTCTACATCGCCAGTGAAACATACCTGTGAGTAAGTAGAACTTATCCACTGATTTATCCACATCCTGTGGATAACTATATTCACCTACTGTCGAAGTATGAACACGACTGTCGATGTTGCTTGTCGATATGGTTCGGACTTTACGTACCGAACTCTATTCGTCGCTCTCGATAGATACTTTTGAGTGATCCCACGTGGGGAGGCACGACTATTCCTTATGAGTACAATTTCTAAATCCGACTATTTTGACGAATTGTGGGCACAAGTCTTACTGGTCATCCAAGAGAGACTGTCACCTGCCACTTTTGAAACGTGGTTCACGGGCAGCCGAATTATTTCCTACCGAGAATCCGACAAGACGCTCCTCATTGAAGCATCGACACCTTTCACGAGAAACTGGCTTGAGACGCACTTCTACACGATTGTCGCAAATACCATCACAGCCTTGACCGAGCAGGAGTTTCATCTGCAGTTCGTCCATCCTACCTCGGCTGAGACATCGGTCACCGCAGAAATCAATAAGACGGCGACCACCCACTCGTCCGAGAATCAAAGGTCAGGCCATCCAAAAGTCGCGGTAGAAACTGTTGACAACAAAGTGGACGAACTCGAATCGTCCCCATTCAATCCAAGGTACACATTTGAAACCTTCGTCATCGGAGTCAGCAACCGTTTTGCTCACGCTGCCAGTCTAGCAGTCGCAGAAACTCCAGCAGCTGCCTACAACCCTCTGTTTCTCTACGGAGGTGTAGGTCTCGGCAAGACGCATCTCATGCATGCCATAGGACACTACGTCAAGAAAACGAGGCCAAATGCTCGGGTCTTGTATTTGTCCTCAGAAAAATTCACCAATGAATTCATTAGTTCAATCCGTGAAAACAATACGGGAACTTTCCGAAATCGCTATCGATCCATCGACGTATTGCTCATCGACGACATTCAGTTCCTTGCAAACAAAGAACAGACTCAAGAAGAGTTCTTTCACACATTCAACGCACTACACGAAGAAGCCAAGCAAATTGTCATATCGAGCGACCGCCCGCCGCGTGAAATACCGACATTAGAAGACCGACTTCGTTCACGGTTTGAATGGGGGCTCATTACAGACATTCAACCTCCAGACTTAGAAACGCGCATTGCTATACTTCAACGAAAAGCCAAGGCAGAAGGTTTATCTGTACCAGAGGACGTAACATATTACATCGCTAACCAAATTGATTCAAACATCCGTGAATTAGAGGGGGCATTAATTCGCGTTGTGGCCTACTCTTCACTCGTCAATACAGAAATCTGTCTGTCCTTGGCGGAAGATGCACTTCGTGACCTGATTACTCCAAACCGAAACAAAGCCGTAACCATTCATCAAATACAACGCGTCATTGGAGACCACTTCGGCCTAAAGACGGACGAATTTATTGCCAAAAAGCGCACTCGCAGTGTAGCTTTCCCCAGACAGATAGCCATGTATTTATCACGAGAACTGACCAACCTCTCTTTGCCAAGAATCGGAGAGGCATTTGGAGGCCGAGACCACACCACGGTACTTCATGCATGCGATAAAATCTCTAGTGAATTGAAAACCAACCAAGAATTGAAACTTACCGTTGAACGACTGGCGGAAGCCATCCGCACTCTGTGCTAAAATTTGATCTCATAAGACACCAACAGAAAACTTGTCCACACCTTATGCACAAGGGATTTTCATTTCTATAGCGGGGTTTCAACACTTATCCACGTAATCACAGCGCCTATTACTATGACTAAAAGTACTATATCCATATCTATCTCTATACTACTGCCGCAGATTTCGAAGGGAGCCTCACTCACTGTGAAATTAATCATTGACAAAGCAGCTTTGCTTCATCTTGTTACTACCGTTTCCAAGGCGGTCGCAGTAAGGACTCCGAAACCGGTACTCACAGGTATTCTTCTTCAATGCTCAGACACCGATTTAACTGCGACAGCATATGACATGGAACTCGGAATACAAGACGTCATCACCATCAACCCTGAGGAACCGACCTATCTAGAAATTCAAGAAGAAGGCAGCATTGTGTTACCAGGACGTCATTTTTTAGACGTCATTCGCAAGTTGCCAAGTAGCTCTGTCCTCATCGAAACGAGTCTTCACTATATGACACAAATCATTTCAGGTTCATCTAAGTTCATCCTTCACGGCATGGATGCCGCGGAATTTCCGAAACTGCCAACACTCATCGCAAACAACACTTTTACCATCCCTGGAACAACGCTTCAATCGCTCATACAATCCACCTCATTTGCAACTTCTAATTCAGAGGTTAGACCGGTATTAACAGGACTTCACGCAGAATGTCGAAATGAAGCCCTTAGTTTCACAGCCACAGACGGTCTTCGCCTTGCGACAAAACGATATCCAGTAACCCAAACAACATCATCCGATTGGGTAGCGGTATTGCCAGGAAAATCTCTCAATGAGTTAGCCAAACTCATCCCAGAAACATCCGATGACGTCACGATTCAACTCTCGCAAAGTCACTCCTTATTTCTATTAGGTACCCTGAAGTTTTATACTCGACTTCTTGACGGTGCCTATCCAGACACATCGAGGCTCATACCCTCTCAGTGGAAAACACAAATTCATACATCGAGACAAGATTTACTTGGAGCTATCGATAGAGCTTCACTGATTGCCCGCGACCGAGAGAATCATCGCGTCAGTCTGCAATTACAACAAAATACGCTTGTCATCAGTTCAAGTTCTCCAGAGATAGGGAATGTCCAAGAATTCGTTTCCGTCGAAGCACGAGATGGCGACGATTTACAAATTGCCTTCAATGGTCGATACGTCATGGATGCCTTAAGAGCACTGGATGGAGAAAAAGTTAATATTAGGTTTAATGGTGCAAATCAGCCATTTACTCTTCACGATCCCGATTTTGAACAATCTCTCCAATTAATTTCTCCAATGCTGATGAGGTGAACGATGTGGATTGTTTGATAACGGGTGACTTTATAACGCTGTCTCAGTTTTTAAAAAAACAAAACCTTGTTTCGTCGGGTGGCGAAGCAAAAATACTGTTGACAGAGGGTCAAGTGTTCGTGAACGACCATATGGAGTCGCGGCGAGGTAGAAAATTAAGGGATGGGGACAGTGTGCAAGTAGGCAGTGATGTCTTCATGATTCGAACCAACAAGTCATGAGGTTACGTACACTTCAATTAAAAAACTTTCGAAATTATGAGCATGCCCATATCTCATTAGATAGCCATTTGTCGGTATTTGTTGGACAAAACGGACAAGGCAAGACAAATGCTCTTGAAGCGATGCTGTTACTCGCGGTTGGAAAGTCCCATCGCACCAATCGTGATTTCGACTTATTGCAATTTGAGACAGAAAATGCATCGATTCAGGGAGTTGTCGAAGGACCAACAACTCGTTATGACCTGCAACTTAAATTTCTAAAAACTGCAGGTCGACAGGCATTTGTCAATGCTCGACAAGTAAAGAGAATGTCCGAGTATATCGGTCATCTCCAGACTGTCCTTTTTTCTCCGGAGGATCTACAGCTCTTAAAAGGGTCTCCGTCTGTTCGTAGGAGATTTTTGGATATGGAGATTGGCCAAGGACAGTCGCTTTATGTCCATCATTTATCTCAATATGTAAAAATTCTTTCCCAAAGGAATCGATTGCTCAAACAATCGCCTATAGACATTACTTTGTTGGAAGTCTTGGACGAGCAACTCGTCGAACATGGCTCGCAAATTCTTCAACGTCGATTCTCGTTTTTCGAGCGTTTAACATCCTATGCCACTCAAGTGTATCGAGAGGTATCAAACGACAAAGAGCGTCTACAAATAGGCTACACCTCGTCAATTAAACTTAATGAATCCCAATATCCTTTATCGGCATTGCAAATTAATGTCATCGAAGATAGCTTTCGCAATGCCCTCAGTGTTACCAGAAACCAAGATGAAAAACACGGAACAACGTCCGTTGGGCCACATCGAGATGACCTTTTTTTTCTCTTAAATGATAAAGATGCGATGGCTTATGCAAGCCAAGGACAACAACGGACGATTGCTCTGTCACTGCGATTAGCAGAAATTGACTTATTGCACGAACTCACAGGTGACTATCCGGTTCTTTTACTCGACGATGTACTCTCAGAACTTGACGATGATCGCCAAAAACAATTAGTATGCTCGGTTAGTGAAAAAGTACAAACCGTGATTACCACCACACATTGGGATGCTGTGTCGTCATATTTCTCTAATCCACCAAAACTCTTTCAGGTTCATTCTGGTATAATCACGGATGAAAGGGCGTGATCTCCAATGTATCTTCACATCGGAGGAGACGTTGTTATCAGCCTTGAAGGGTTAATAGGTATCTTCGATACTCGCATTGGAGACAGTGCAAGTAACGATACGTTTTTTCAACGTGCACTCGCGAGTGACGCCGCGCATGTGATTGACCCTTCAGACATTAAGTCTGTCGTCTTGACCCAAGAATCCATTTATTTTTCTCCTGTTTCATCCTGGACTTTAAAAAAGCGTGCGTTTGCATTCGCGGATTCAGAGTCTTTCGAGTTACACTTAGAGGCAACACACGATTCCACTGAAAACCACTAAAGTCAACTTTCAAATATCACTCATTCGGAGGGAAATGCGTTGTCCGAGGCCGTCCCAGAACAAAAGGAACCACTCTACGATGAATCACAAATTCAAGTACTCGAAGGTCTAGAGGCTGTTCGAAAAAGACCTGGTATGTATATTGGCTCGACGAGTGCGAGGGGTCTTCACCACCTCGTTTGGGAAATTGTTGATAATGCGGTTGATGAGGCGTTAGCTGGTCGTTGCGACCGGATCGTCGTTCAGGTTCATGAAGACAATTCCGTGACAGTTACCGATAATGGAGCCGGATTTCCTGTAGGCATTCACCACAAAACAGGTCGACCAGCTGTAGAAACTGCCTTAACGGTACTGCATGCTGGTGGGAAGTTCGGTGGCAGTGGATATAAAGTATCTGGTGGATTACACGGTGTAGGCGCTTCGGTTGTCAACGCTCTCTCCAGTTGGATGCGAGTAGAAGTGCATCGGGATGGAAATGTGTATGAGCAGGAATACGAGCGTGGTGTTCCGATGTATGATTTACGCATTATTGGTACTACAAATCACACTGGTACAACTGTTTCCTTTCGTCCGGATTCTGAAATTTTCACAGAGACTACGGTATTTGACGCTGACATACTTCAAAATCGCTTAAGGGAACTTGCATTTTTAAATGCCGGCCTGGAAATTGTCTTTACAGATGAACGCATTGAAGGAAAGACTAACGTATATCACTACTCTGGCGGCGTTGCTGCTTTCGTCGAATACTTGAATAAGAGTCGCGATGTTCTCCATGAACAGCCGGTGTTTGTCGCTGGGAAAAAGGACGAAGTCACCGTAGAAATTGCATTACAGTACAACGATGGGTATTCTACGACGCTCTTTTCTTTTGCCAACAACATTAACACTCATGAAGGAGGTACTCATGAGGCAGGATTCAAGAGCGCTCTCACTCGCGTCATCAATGACTATGCCAGAAAAGCAAACGCTATTAAAGAAGCGGACAATAACTTATCTGGGGATGATGTGAGAGAAGGTTTAACGGCGATTGTAAGCGTCAAAGTGCCAGAGCCACAATTCGAAGGACAGACCAAGACTAAACTTGGGAATTCTGAAGTGCGCGGCATTGTGGAGAGTCTCTTCGGGGAAAAATTGCAGACGTTTCTAGACGAGCATCCCTCGGTTGCCAAGAAAATTCTTGAAAAGTCGATTATGGCTGCACGTGCTAGAGAGGCCGCTCGCAAAGCACGTGAGTTGACACGTCGCAAAAGTGCGCTTGAGGTCAGTTCACTCCCTGGAAAATTGGCGGATTGTTCATCGCGCGACCCATCGATATGTGAACTGTACATCGTGGAGGGTGACTCAGCAGGCGGCTCTGCAAAGTCTGGAAGAGACAGGAATTTTCAAGCCATATTGCCAATTAGAGGTAAAATTATTAATGTTGAAAAAGCTCGCTTAGATAAAGTCTTGTCGAATGAGGAAGTTCGGTCCATCATTACCGCAAGTGGTACGGGAATTGCTGAGGAATTCGACATCTCGAAAGCGCGTTACCACAAGGTCGTCATCATGACAGATGCCGACCATGATGGAAGTCACATTCGAATTCTGTTGTTGACCTTGCTATATCGCTTTATGCGTCCTCTGATTGACGCAGGCTACGTGTATGTAGCGCAACCGCCTCTCTACAAAGTCTCGAAAGGTAAAACGGTTAGGTATGCATACTCGGACCAAGAACTAGAGCGTTATTTGCAGGAAATCGGGCGGAATGGGGTCAATCTACAACGATATAAAGGTCTCGGAGAAATGAATCCGGAGCAGCTTTGGGATACCACGATGGACCCCAAGACTCGCACCCTGTTGCGCGTTACGACTGAAGATGCAATGGCAGCAGAGACAACATTCAGCATCTTGATGGGAGACAAGGTGGAACCTCGTCGCGAGTTCATCGAGGAGCACGCGAGATATGTCCGCAATTTGGATGTCTAGAGAAACGCGTCTGGCCTTCGGACAAATCATGGCTCACTAGATCTCATCGGGAGTGAATTGTAGTGGACGATTACATGGGAAATGTCATCCCCATCGACTTAGGTGAAGAAGTACGGCAGTCGTTTATGGACTATGCCATGAGTGTTATTATCAGCCGCGCCATTCCGGATGTTCGTGACGGGCTAAAGCCTGTTCACAGACGTATTCTCTACGCCATGTTTGAAGCCGGAATGACTTCTGACAAACCCTATAAAAAGAGTGCGCGTATCGTTGGTGACGTTCTTGGGCGATATCATCCACACGGCGATGCTTCTGTCTATGACGCCTTGGTGCGTCTCGCACAAAATTTTTCAACAAGATATCTGCTAGTAGACGGTCATGGAAATTTCGGTTCGGTTGACGGGGACCCAGCCGCTGCCATGCGGTATACAGAGTCTCGGATGTCCGCTATTGCTATGGAACTGCTACGGGACATCAACAAAGAAACCGTCGATTTTGGTCCTAATTATGACGAAAATGAAGAAGAGCCATTAGTCTTACCCGCACGTTTTCCGAACCTTCTCGTCAACGGATCGTCAGGAATTGCTGTTGGCATGGCAACCAACATACCGCCGCATAACCTACGGGAAGTCATAGACGGCGTGCTCATGATGATAGCAAATCCAGATGTGACTGTTTCGGATTTAATGACCGCAGTCAAAGGTCCGGATTTTCCGACGGGCGGTATCATTCTCGGACGGGATGGCATTCGCAAAGCATTCGAAACTGGCAGAGGCTCCATCACAGTGCGCGCCACGAGTGCCTTTGAGGAGATGTCGGGCGGCAAGACACGTATCGTTTTTACTGAAATACCCTATCAGCAAAACAAGGCTCGCTTGATTGAAAAAATCGCGGAACTTGCGCGCGATAAGAAAATCGATGGAATTACCGATTTGCGTGATGAGTCCGATCGGACAGGCATGCGCATGGTCGTCGAATTGCGAAGAGATGTCAGACCTCAGGTTGTTTTGAACAACTTGTTTAAATTCACCGGTTTGCAATCGACGTTTGGGATTATCACGTTAGCCTTGGTGAACGGGGAACCCAAAATTCTAAATTTAAAACAAGCCTTGCACTTTTATTTGGAGCATCAAAGGGAAGTTGTTCGCCGGCGCACCCAATTTGATCTTCGAAAAGCAGAGGCACGTGCGCACATTTTAGAAGGTTTACGTATAGCGCTTGACCATCTAGACGAAGTTATAGCTCTCATTCGCGCTTCGCAGACGGCGGAAGAAGCGAGAGAAGGTCTTATTGCGCGGTTTGCGTTATCGGCTGAACAAGCTCAAGCTATACTCGATATGAGACTTCAGCGCCTGACTGGGTTGGAGCGCGATAAAATCGAATCGGAATACGCAGAATTGGTTCAACTCATTGCAGAGTTGAGAGCGATTTTGGCGGATGAACAACTTCTGCTCGATGTCATCCGAAATGAATTGACGGAAATCCGAGATCGTTTCGGCGACGAGCGCCGCACCCGAATCGTGGCTGCCGAAGGGGATATTCAAGAAGAGGACTTAATTCCTGTACAAGATGTCGCGATTACCATTACGCAGGCAGGATATGTAAAAAGAATTCCTCTTTCAACATACCACAGTCAGCGTCGCGGTGGGCGCGGAATGACCATGATGGGCACGCGTGAAGAAGACTTCGTGGAACATCTGCACATCTGTTCCTCGCACAGCGCACTCTTGTTCTTTACCAATTTAGGTCGCGTTTATAATCTGCGCGCTTATGAAATACCGGAATTTAGTCGTCAGGCAAAGGGAGTTCCTATTATTAACTTGCTGAACATCGAACAAGGGGAAAAAATTTCGGCAGTGATTCCCCTCACCTCGATGCAACAGAAAGATTTGTCAGGACACATGTTGTTCTTCGCGACTCGCAACGGTATCGTAAAAAAGACTCCTCTGGAGGAGTATTCAAACATTCGGAAATCCGGGTTGATTGCCATCAACTTGCGCGAAGACGACGAAGTCATTTCCGTCAAACTTACGGACGGGTCAAAAAACATTATTATGGCCACACGCCAGGGACTCTCCATTCGCTTTCCCGAAGAAGATGTTCGAACGATGGGGAGAGCTGCAACTGGAGTTAAGGGAATTGCATTAAACAAGTCGGATGCAGTCATTGCTATGGAAGTCATCGAGGAAGACCATGAGGTGCTTGTGGTCACAAGCCGTGGATATGGCAAAAAGACACCCGCTGATGACTATCGAACTCAGTCAAGAGGCGGCAAGGGCATTAAAACGCTCAATGTCACCAAAAAGAATGGTCAAGTAGTTGCTCTCCGCATGGTAACTGAACAGGATGACCTGATGATTATCACCAATGCCGGTGTTGCTATTCGCATTAAAGTATCTGGCATTTCCACACAAAGCCGCAATACGCAAGGCGTCCGTCTTATCAATGTGCAGGAAGGTGAGGAAGTCGCCTCGGTTGGCAGAGTCATCTCCGGAGATGATGATTTGGAGACGGAAGAGGTATAATGGAAGGTAGTTCTCGGGATTTAAAGGACCGAATCAGATTACTGCGCTATACTGTTTAGAAAATCTTTGTCGATAGGCGTTAACTTCCATTCTACGAAGAATGGCGTTCCATCGGATGAAATTCGGGTGCATACGAATTTCATCCGATGACAGCGAACGGATGGCAATGTGACGTGTCCTTATATTGCTTGGAACAGATGCAGAAAAGGAGGAATAAGTTCATGTCGCCCTTGGAAATGTTTGTAATCCATCAAGTTGCAGACATGGGTGGTCTACTGGTCATTGTTTTGATTTCTTACCTCATTTTCAATGCCATTTTGCCAAAGAAATAATTGCCCGTTTTCGGTGTAGCGTGTTTTCTATTGATTTTCTGATGGCGAAACGGGGCATCCGTCGATTTCATTAATCGTGGCATAAATTGGTTTGAAAAAAAGCGAAGAAAAGTCGGGAGAAAGACTTGCAAAAGGAGCGAGGGCGAGGTATGATAGTCGCTGTCGCTTCACCACGGAGCGGGGCGAAAGAGCCCTGAGGCGAGGGGAAAGAGACGAGCGTCCCTTGAA
>NZ_JAMCCX010000026.1 GCF_024706985.1 Alicyclobacillus sp. SP_1
CATCAGAAACTCATCAGAAACTCATCAGAAACTCATCAGAAACTCATCAGAAACTCATCAGAAACTCATCAGAAACTCATCAGAAACTGGTCAAGTTCTGCATTCTCGGTCTCTAAGGCGGGTTCAAAAATGCAAAAAGACAGCAACACAGGCAAGGGCGGTCAGTATCCCGCTCAATCCAGAGAAACTGGTCCACCATTGGGACCGCCCCCGCGACCACTTGTAAAGGAACGTGATAAGTATGCCCCCGCACAAGCCTCCAATATGTGCAATCCAGTCAATCCCTGGTGCCGAAAAGTCAAAGACCAAGTTCACGACTAGGAGAACCAGTAACCAGTTACGAGTGCCTCTCGTAAAAATGCCTTGAAACGCCAAGACCAATGCTGCCCCAAAGACGCCAAAAATGGCACCCGAAGCACCGGCGCTGACAACGTACGGAGGCAAGACCCACACCGTCAACAGATTGCCGAGAACCCCAGAAAAAAAGAAAAGCGGAATAAAAAAGCGCCATCGGAGCAGCATTTCGACGACGCGCAGAGACCATAGCGAGACCAGGTTGACGACAATGTGCACGATGGTCACATGTACAAAAATAGCAGATACGAGTTCATACGGTCGTCCGGACTGCAAACTTTGACCGGACAGGGCTCCTGCCGTTAACAAGCCAGATGCACTGTAGCCATGCCAGGGCTCAACGCCAACAAACCACACGATGCACAACAGAACAATGACGGTGGTCGAAGGGGAGTTCTTCCACGAATTTACTGAAAACACGGACAAACGGGCCAACAAACGCCGGGTCCCGTCCTCGATTCGTGTGCGCATCGCTTGACTTTTGTGCCTGCGGCTGCTCCAGACCTGTCCCCTCGGCACCTGACGGTTCACCACCTATCTGACCACTTGTTCTCTGACCGAGTTCGCACAGCAGGACTAAGTCCAGCAAACAAATCGTATCCCCGAGCATAGGCTTGAAGCATTTTTTTCGGTGTGAACTTGGGGAGGACCGTTGCTTGAAATTCTTTGACCAGTCGGGCCCGGAGACCCGCATCCGTTGCCACTTCGTCCAAGACATCCGCTAAAGTTCGGCTGTCGTTGACGGTGACCAATCGCCCAGTCCTACCGTCGTCCAAAAGGTTGCGTATCCCCGGAATGTCCGATCCGACCGTAGGCACACCTAAGCCCCCTGCCTCGAGAACACTAAAAGGTGTTCCTTCACTTCTCGAAACAAGTACATGTGCGTCCAATGCCGCATAAAAGTTGCTCACTTGGTCCAAGAAGCCCAGAAAGTGCACGCGAGACCGAATATTCAGAGACTCTGCTAAGTTTTCATATTCGCCACGCAACGGTCCATCGCCTGCGATAACTAGGTGAACATCCGAACGCACCATGTGCGCTACAGCGCGGAGAAGAGTGGGAATGTTCTTTACTGGATCGAACCGAGCCGCCGTCCCCAATAAAACGGTCTCCAACGGGAGGTTTAGTGCTCGACGAAGGTCACGTCGACACTCGGACACCGGTTTACTCGGCGGAGTTATCTCAACCGAGTTTGGAACAAATGCCACGGTGCGAACGGGCAACAGGTCTGCAAATGCCTTGCTCACAACAAACACGCCCACGGAAGAACGCAGACTGTGCAGATGAAGTGGCACCAGCACCGCCGATTTCCAGCGTGATGAGAGAAAGTCGAGTCTCGGGTTGCTGTGTATCGTGCTAGTCCAGGCGCAGCGAGCTTTTTTGGCGACGCGTGCGGCCAGCACATTCATGCGTGGACCGTGCGAGTGCAAAATAACTCCTGGTTTGGATTTCAAATATGCAGCCAACGAGCGAACATTTTGCTGGAGTGTGCCACTCCACAGCGTGTGACAGTGACCTTCTTCTGCAAAGCGCTGCACCAGCACGCCGTCGCCAAAAAAGACAAATTCAAAAGAAACACTCGAGCCAGACGCATGCCTAGCGAGTGTGAGCAAGTGCGTGGCTGCGCCGCCACGTTCGTTGCCTGCCATCAGGACAACGACGGAAACTGGCTGTCCAATGCGATTGGTTCTTCTCAAGAAGGTCGATTCCCCTGTTTCAGATGGCGTTCCACGTAATCCGTCATCTCGTGGTCCGTGAAACGCATGGCATCCGTGTTCAAAAACAGCCTATCCATGGAAGCCCCAACAATTTCAGAAGCAAATGAAAGAATATGATTGCGTCGAACGGTCGGTTCCGGCCAATATTCAAAAAAAGTTTTGTCCAAGCGGCGAAATTGTTCATTCGACATTCCCGGAATCAAGTGCACAAATGCTTCAGGCGGGAGTTCCAACACGTCATACGATTTTCCACCGTATTCAATATTGACGCCTAGGCGCATCAAAATTCACTTCCTTTGCGACCGATGCCTGAGAGTCGACGACCAACGGTGACCCATGAGTTTCCTTGAATTCGATAAATCATAGCCCTAGTATACAGAAACTGAAAATGTCAAACAAATCACCGAGCCCATTCGTGCAGTTCGAACGCAGATTCCGGTTCATGAATGAGTTCTCCAGGACGGCACGACCGCCACGCACAACGCTAAAACTACTCATAGCGCAAGGCTTCAATCGGATTTTGTTTTGATGCTTTGTTGGCCGGATAAATGCCACAGATGAGACCAATGACAGCCGAGAAGAGAAACGAAAGCACCATCACTTGCCACGATACCTGCATGGGAAGGTGCGTGGCCAAATGAACTCCAAATGCAATCGCCGCGCCGAGAAGGATGCCGAGAAATCCGCCCGTCATGGTAATAAACATCGACTCCATCAAAAACTGGACAAGAATAGCTGCGCGCGAGGCTCCAAGGGACATGCGAATACCAATTTCCTGAGTTCGCTCCGTGACCGAAACCAGCATGATGTTCATCACACCGACCCCACCTACAATCAGCGCAATCGAAGCTATGGAGCCAATGACCAATGTCAGGATGGAGGTCACGGTGCCGACTAGCTTTTCAATGCCCGCGAGGAATCCGGAGCTATCTTCAAATGCCTGCGCGCTGTGGGCATGAATGTTCAAGGCCGTCACAAGTCTGCGCGCCAACTGCGACACGGATGTTCCCGGAACTACGCCAACCGCCATTTCCGACGCAGTCCAATTAGGAAAAATGTCCTCGAGTGTGGTGTTTGGAACGTATACTGCCCCTCCACCGAGAATCCCATTTAAAATGGACGGTTCGGTCGAGGCCGAGATGCCGACAATATCGAGCGGTTGACCCCCGACCGTCACGGTCTGGCCGAGTACATGAGTGGTGCCAAACAACTGAGACGCCGCCCCCACACTCAGCACAGCCACATTGCGATGGCCTAGTACGTCAAGCGGGGTAAACATGTGGCCATGAAGGATGGTGAATCGAGCGAGATCCGGCAAAAAATAAGGACCACCCTCGAGATTCAAGTTTGCGGACCGAGCCCCTGCCGTCACCTCGACCTGCCCAAAATAGAGCGGATTGACCACGGTCACTCCGTGAAATTGTCTTACCAAATTGAGGTCGTTGGCGGATATGGACAGCACTTGACCTGGTTGTGGTAAACCCGGGACAACGAGTTCCTTGGGCAGGATTTCAATCGTATTCTGGAGGCGACTACTTTCTAGCGTGGAGACAATGGCCGCTTTCCCACCATTGCCAACGGCGACGATGGCGATGATGGATGCAACCCCGATAAGAATGCCGAGCATCGTCAGAATCGACCGCAACGCATGAGTGCGCATGGACAGCAAGGCGGTGAACATCATCTCACGAACGTCCACGAAGCTCCTCCTCCCCGACCACGCGGCCATCGATGAGACGGATTTGGCGCGCTGCATAGGCGGCGACATTCGCATCGTGCGTGATAACGAGCACGGTGACCCCGGTTTGATTCAATTCCCGAAAGAGCTCCATAATTTCACGACTGGTCTCCGAATCGAGCGCTCCAGTCGGTTCATCCGCCAACAGAAGTTGCGGGTGATTGGCGAGCGCTCTGGCAATGGCCACACGCTGCTTTTGCCCACCGGAGAGCTCTGTTGGCAGATGTCGAAGGCGGTTGGACAGGCCCACCAGTTCCAGCAGCTCCTCTGCTCGCGCTCGCCGGGCCGCTCTCGACAGGTGCGCATATATCATCGGCAACTCCACATTTTGCAGCGCACTGATGCGCGGCAGAAGATGAAAGTTCTGAAACACAAATCCGATTTTTTGATTTCGAATGTGTGCCAGCCGCCGCGGTGCTTCTTTCGTCACATCGACTCCCGACAGACAGTATCGACCTTCCGTCGGCATGTCGAGGCACCCCAAAATGTGCATAAGCGTCGATTTCCCACTTCCGGATGGCCCAAGCAAAGCCACGAATTCTCCTTCTTCAACCGTGAAAGAGATATCCGCCAGCACCGTCAAAGTCTCTCCACCGAGCGCGTAGCGTTTTGACACATGCTCGAGCACAATCACGGAGCCGACACCAGCTCTCCAGACACCAAATTGGCAGGTGGATTGTCCACAACAGCAGTTCCTAAGGTTACTCCCGACAAGACTTCCACGCGTGAATTGTCGGTCAGGCCCAAGGTCACAACGCGTTCCTCAGCCCGCCCGTTTACATATGTAAACACTGCGTAGTTGGACCCATCCTGAACCAGCGCAGAATACGGCAATGTCAGCACGCCTTTGTGCACCTCTGCCGTCAGATGTACTTTTACCGTATAGCCATAAGGCACTGGGAAGTTTTTCGCCTTGGGACGGACAATCACTTCGACTTCAACAGCTCCAGTATCGGACGGAGCCGCATAGGGCGCCACAGAACTCACGGTTCCGGTCCATTTCTTTCCTTGGAACGCATCCGAGGTCAAGGTCGCTTGCACACCCGGTTTCAGTTCTACCGCATCCACCTGCGAGACGAACAGCACCACCTGTTTTTCGGGGCTCGCCACTTCCACCAAGGGCGCGGTCGATCCGTTGGGACCAATCCCCTCGGGATTGACTTGCAACACCTGGCCGCTTTGGGTTGCTCGAATGGTGCTGCTGGACAACGCGGATTTCGCGGAAGCCAGTTGCGCTTCTGCACCTGCCAGTGTATTCTTCGCAGCCAGAACTTGTGGCAAAAACTGTGCTTGTAGCGCTGGTGGAGCGGCCGCATACTGTGCATTGGCATTGGCCAGCCCTGCTTTTGCATTGGCCACTTCTGCTTCCGCCGACTGCAAGGCGGCCACTTCGCCAGACGCGTTCAGAGCAATCAGCTCATCCCCAGCCCGAACATGCTCCCCCACATGAACAAGCACACTTTGTACAGGGCCTGAAATTTCACTTGCATAAATGACCTGGCGCTGAACGGGACGCACCGTACCAGCAGTAAAGATGTCATTGGACATGGTGTGCTTCGTGACAGACACCCACGTCACTTCTTGTGTTCGTGGGCGTAAAAACACAAGCCACGCGATAGCCATCAGAACGACGACGACTAAAACCAAGCCCAACCAAAAAGCAGGGCGCCGGCGCGATGTGCGAATTTCTCCCACGCTGTTCCATCCACCCATCCGTTCA
The DNA here is from genome assembly GCF_024706985.1 of Alicyclobacillus sp. SP_1. GTDB lineage: Bacteria > Bacillota > Bacilli > Alicyclobacillales > Alicyclobacillaceae > Alicyclobacillus_I. The sequence continues at coordinate 5,531 of NZ_JAMCCX010000026.1, forward strand.
AAGTTGACTCTAGTGTAGCACATCCGAGCAGAGTCGCGGCGCCACAGACGAGCTTACGGACGGGCATAAATCGAATGTTCCGACTGTCTCGCGGTGACAGAAGACGTTCTCGCAAACTCCGATGATGCCGTATTCCCATGCAATTCCGCATACTGATCCGTACGGGAATTCGTCAACATACCTTCTGACAATCGAGATCCACCCGTGGAAGAGTTACCCATTGACCCGCCAAGTGAGCCCCCACCCACCATCCACGACTCCTGGACTGGTCGTGAATCCGGATTAGTGGGAGACGCCACGGACTTGGTCCCATAGCTACTGCCACCCAGCGAACGATAAGCCGCCCCATAACTTGGTCTCTCCACCCCTTCTCCATCTGTCGGTCTCAGCTTCTGCGCTGTGGCGAAAGTCGTTTCTAATCGTGCCACAATCTTCTCGGCCTCCAGCAGGTGTTGCCGAAGCTGCGCAAATTCTCGCTCTCTGTCCAATGTTTCGCCTCCTTCGCTGCTAACTCTCATTCAATCCAATCTAAAAACGACCAAAAATCGACACTTTTTCGCTCCTCTGTCGGTTCCTCGAGAGTTTCTTCAGTGGCTCGCAACGGTGCCTCCATGTCTTCGTGCGGATGATTGTCATACAAAAACTCATGGGTTGGTCTGTCTTCCATCGTCATCCCTCCGCCTATAGCATGCGAGCTCTGCAGACCACTATTCATAAGTCTGGGACAACTCGTCATACCGTAAACCATGAGACACACTGGGGGGCATGGCTGGTGCAGATTCGCACTGTATACCGCACAATGGGTTGGTTATTTATCGTTCTCGCGATCATCGGATATATTCAGGGGCGCATTGGTGACTATATGCGGGTCGACCTGACCGAAGCGAGCATCATGCTAGGCCTCGGAGTCGTATTCGTGGCTTTGGCGCGCATCCGCCGGCGCTACACCGTAGCCGGCGGGTTCAGTTTCGGTCTGTTTCTCATCATCTGGAGCACCATGGATTTGTGGATTCCCAACCCTTTCGTTATGGGTACGGCCGATCCGCTGGAGTATATTCTTCGCCTCGTCGGTGGTGGTTGGGCCTTGTATTTAGCCATTGCGGAACTTCTTGCCTGGAGGCGTGCCGTGTAGACGTCTTCAAAGCGGAGATACTATGACAGAACCATCAACCTCATGGGGGAGGCGTAGCCATTTGAAAGTCAAACAATTTATGACGTCGAACGTTCAGTGTTGCCAAAAGACTGACACTATCCAACGTGCAGCACAATGGATGGCGAGCATTGACTGCGGGTCGTTACCCGTCTGCCAAGGAAAGAAGGTCATTGGGGTCATCACGGACCGAGATATCACCTTGCGCGCGGTGGCGAAAGGAAACTGGCAAGCAACCGTTGGCGACTGTATGTCGTCGGATGTCGTTACCTGCACACCAGACACCGATGCCCATGAAGCGGCAGATTTAATGGCTGCCCATCAAATCCGGCGCCTTCCCGTTGTAAATGCCGAGGGCGACCTCTGTGGAATGTGTGCCATTGGCGACTTAGCGACGATTGACATTCACATCAACGAAGCTGGCGACGCACTCAGCCGAATTTCTGAATGCGGCCAAGCTGCCGGTGCACACTGACGGAGCGCAATGCACGATGCAACGGTACCAAAAAAGCAGCCTAAGGCTGCTTTTTTGGTATTTCTTTCGCAGAGGTGTTTTCAGACTCCGGCAATTCCGTCGTCGGCCACGCTGCCAACCACCGCCCCGTCTCTTCCCCGAGCCATCGTCGCCAGCGAAGCAGGCAACGATGAGCGAACACCATGACCGTCAGTGTCGCTCCTTGCGCGAGTAGCAAAAACAATTGCTCGAGCATGTTGACAAAAGCCTGACTCATCTGCAACACCTCCTGAGCAGAGAGTGCACGCACTGTAAACCACCGGGGACACAGTTGCAGCGAATCGCCCATTCGATATCATCTTTTCAAAAAACGCGCACCTACAACGATGCAAAATCCGCCCTACTCTCGACCTGTGGGTCAAAAGTAGGGCGGATGCAGTGGTGCACGATGTCTTCACGCTTTACAACGTATCATTCGCCGTTTGGCATGGACTCCGCCAAATGTTGCTGAGCGAAAGCAACCAATTTCTTTGTAATACTGCCACCAATGGACCCATTCTCATAAGAGGATACATTTCCCCAATATCCATCCGCAGGTGGGGTAATACCAAGCTCAGATGCCACTTCATACTTTAATTCATCCAATGCCTTCATCGCCTGCGAAATGACGAGACGATTCGAGCTCCCGTTTGATTCACTCATGACAACGCCTCCTCAGCCAGTGATTTGGTGCACTCATAGCTTCCCCTGGAGGCGTTGCAATACCCTCACACTTTCTTCTAAGGATGCCACTTTCGAAACCCTTAGACCGGCTTAAAAGACGCATCAGAAACCGATACCATACGACCTTATTGGACTCCCATCAACGCTCGTCGATAGGAATGTATTTGCAATTCGTCGGCCCAGTGTATTCTGCGCGAGGACGAATCAAGCGATTGTTCTGGTATTGCTCAAGAACATGAGCTGTCCAGCCAGAGACGCGACTGCACGCGAAGATAGGCGTAAACAAATGGGTCGGAATGCCAATGGAGTAGTACATAGAAGCCGAGTAGAAATCCACATTGGGATTCAACCCTTTATGCTCTTTGACGTACTGCTCAATCACCTGTGACATTTCAAACCATTTGGTCTCTCCCTGCAACTCTCCAGCTTCTCGGCTCAGTTGACGCAGGTGTGTCGCTCGAGGATCTTCCGTCCGATAAACGCGGTGGCCAAATCCCATGATTTTCTTTTTGGCGGCAAGCGCATCTGCGATGTATTCCTCTGCGCGACTCAACTCGCCAATCTCCAGAAGCATTTTCATGACTTGTTCATTGGCACCGCCGTGCAAAGGACCCTTTAATGTACCAACAGCGGAAGTAATGGCCGAATACATGTCCGACAGTGTCCCGGCGGTAACACGAGCCGAAAATGTAGACGCGTTCAGCTCGTGGTCAGCATGGAGAATGAGGGCCGTGTTGAACGCGTTGGCTTCAAACTCATTCGGCTTGGTGCCGCGTAATTGATAAAAAAAGTCTGCCGCCGCACTCAGCGAGACATCTGGTTCAATCGGGTCGAGACCTTGACGAATGCGCTCAAACGCAGTGACGATACTCGGCAATTTAGCAACCAAGCGAGTCGCTTTGCGAACATTTGCTTCGAGTGATTCGTCACCTTCATCGGGATCGTAGAGGCCAAGAAATGAAACGGCTGTCCGCAGCACTTCCATGGCATTAGATTTCCTTGGAACACTTTGCAAGAAGCGCAATGTTGGCTCATCCAATTTGCGATTTTCGGCAATGGCCGCCGTCAACGTCTGAAGTTCTGTCTTAGTCGGTAGCTTTCCGTGCCACAGCAGATAAATCACTTCTTCAAACGTGGCGCGGCCAGCAATCAAATCATGAATATCGTATCCATGATAAATCAGGCGACCTTCTTGACCATCCACAAAGCAAATGTCCGAGGTGTTTGCGACAACATCCTCGAGACCCGCGACAAACGATGTATTTTCGTTGGACACAGTGATTCCCTCCCGCTCCCATTGGCACAGCCATAACCCGAGGCGAGCCTAGCACACTCTGTGCAGACTCACGAATACTCTCCAATTATACTACACACGCTTTGCAGCTCCAAAATCCTGACGAGATGTCATCTTGCAGTATGCGGCTGTCCACTGCCTGGAAACCACAGTTTTGGACGCGCGCTCGACGAAGGCACGTCGCCCCGGCTGACGTCGGCCAACGCATCGCTGCGACAGTAAAAGCTTTCTTCGAAGCGACCTTTGCCGACGGATTGCCACAGTCCTCTCCGTGCAGCCTCCACTGCTGCCAGCGAAAGTGCCGGGACACTGTGAAGATTGAGCGACGCCATCAGTGTTTGCGAAGACCGATGCCGATATGAACTCACATCCATCGGTCTGGCGAGCGGCCAGGAGAGTCTGGTAGAAAGAGGATATAGATGTTCGGACACTTCAATCACGGTCTCGATGCGGCGACTACATGCCCAGTTGTCGTCCCACGATGCTCCATCGGCCGCATCAAAATAGAGGTGAACATACTGAGCACCTTGCATCAAATCTTCACGAATGAGTGGGTCCATCTGTACAGATGCACCCTCAATGAGGGAAATGTAACTTTCCGTATGCACTTCAAACCCTTTTTCCAGCGCACCACGGAGGGCCTGATGACGCTCTGCGACTGTCCACGGATGCAGTCTCGACGTAATTTCCAGAATGCCAATCCCAGCATCCTTCAATGCCTGTAAATATTCATCGGCCTCTTGACGCAACAGGGCCAATTCAAAGAGCATTCCTGACGGATAGGCCTTGACGTCATACTCTTTGCAGAGAGCGACTTTTGTCTGAAGCTGGTTGGGGGATAGAACGATTGCAGTACCTTGATCGAATTTCCAATAATCAATAAAGGCAGCGTAGTTTTGAAGAATGTCTCGAGTGATTGACAGCGGAATTCCATCGTCCGCCACTACAGTCACGCCACTATGCCGAGGCTTTGCTGCTCGATTTGGATAATCGGCGGCAAACCATGCTGACCACGGTAAAGATTCCATCTTGTCCGCCTCCTCATGCGTTTCCACACAGTCTATGGGCGCCAGCAGAAGCTGGTGCCATCCCTGCGCTCCGTCGGAGTGTCCAAGACATCATCACCTGTCCAGAGAACCTTCAAACCACGAAAAATGCTGCCACCAGAAGAAGCACCAAGCCGGACAACCGGTCTACCGGGATGTCCATGGACCGCCCAATCCAACGCCCACATTCTAAACCGACCCACGTAAGCAAGAGAGACACACTGCCAAATACAACTGCCGCCATCCATAGACTCACATGGAACAGGCCAAGACCAAATCCCACCGACAGGTTGTCCAAGGACAGCGCGACAGCGAGAACCAAGACCGTCACGAGACCCGATGGACGCCGCGTCTTCGCCTCGGCGCTTCCGGTTGGCCCTAAAGGGTTCGTCGCCGCATCGGTTGGCGACTTTGTTGACGCGGTCGCCCATGCGGGTTGATTGGACCGACCCGGCGACTTAAACAGCATGTACGCCCCTGCCGCAAACAGAACCAAGCCGCCGAGCCACCGCGTTCCATGGTGCATTTCCAGAGCAACATCGTGTCCCAGCCAGAGACCGACAAGTGGCATCGTCGCTTCAAACACCGCGAACGTGAATGCCGTTCCAAACTGCTGCCGTCGAGACAAGCCTGTGGTGCCGAGTCCAACGGCAGCTAAGGCATTGTTGGCCGCAAGGGCAACTCCGAGCAAAATGAGTTTTATCAACACTAGCGTACACCTTCCATAAATCTTGGCATAGACCAGATGTCCTCTGAAGGGACCTGAAAGAACACGAGGCACTCCGATAGAAACGATTGCGTTCCGAGCAACAGCACTGCATCATCCGCATGCCCGAGCGATTCTCTGCAGTGCCAGGCATCTTCGAGTGAGGCAGACTCCCATACGTCCATACCCATCGACCGCGCGTAGTCGGCAAATTCTCCATTAAAAACAAGGTGGGCATTTTGAGCTGGACAAAAAATCAGCCAATCGACCCATGCCGACAATTCATCCACCACACCTTGCCCATCCTTATCTGCTGGCAGGCAGAGAATCGCTCCGCGCGCGTGTCTCTTCCTTCCATCCTCGTTCCTTCCATCCTCATTCGAAGCGCTATTCTGCCCAAAATGTTGACAGACTCTGCGCGCATTTTCGCGATGAATCGCTCCATCGAGAAGAATGAGAGGATGCGTCGATAACACCTGCATCCGCCCAGGCAATTGTAATCCCTGCAAGGACAGTAACTGGGGAAGTCTCTCGGACGGTCTCCGGTCCGACCAAATATGCGACAGTGCGCGAACAGCGACGGAAAGATTCCCTCGGAAATCCTGCAGTACAGACGGACCCACGACGGTCAGTTGCCGCTCTTTATCGAGGACAATTTGGTAAGCCAGACTCTCCTCGGCATCTACAAAGTCGGGCTGCACACACACGTCAACCGCCCCACCGATTTCAAATTGTCCAGAAAAAGAGGCCAGCGTATGGTTTAAGGACAGACAAAGATTGGTTTCAAGCGGTTGTTCGTGCAACACACACCAACGCGTCGTATCCGTCAACACACCCATTTTGTTTTCACAAATATCCTCTAAGTCAGGGCCAAGTTGCTTCACGTGCTCGCGAAAGATAGGCGCAACCACAGCTCCTTGGTGTTGCACTTGATTCACATCATCATACCTCGCGCCACGCCCCAATTCATAGATGTTGATCTCGGTCTGTTGGCGCTGAAACCACAGCGCGGCCGCGGCCGCGACTAACCCCACTGGCCCCAGATACTGCGCCTTCGGTACTGAGAATCTCTCGGCTATCTCGCGGACTTTGGACATCGACGCAAGAAAACCTTCGTTGCTAATTTTGACACCACCCACGCGAATTCTCTCCAGGAAATCGACTAAATGCGGGCTCGTAAACAAGCCCACGCGAAATCCTGCCCGCTGAAGCAGAGCTGCCAACAAGATGGCGTGCGTGCCTTTGCCCTTGCTTCCGGTCACCACTACGTTATAGGCCGACTTGTCCGGAGAACCAAGTTCATCCAGCAGCCGCCTGGTCCATTCCGGATGACGAACTTCCGCATCCGTTTGCCCCGTCACGTGATTCTTGGCGCGATTGTAGGATTGATAAATCCATTCGATGGAGCGCGTTACAAGCACATCAGAAGAGTGGTCCACCCTCCGTCCCCCTCTTTTCTCTCATGCAAACGTCCGTCCCTGGCGCCAGCGCGGCTTCATTCGCAGACCTGCGGCCAGAGCGTATTCCGAGCGACGATATCGTACCACAGAAATCAGCGAACCGAATAACTCATCCTGTCATGGAAAACAGGCAACCCGCTGGTTGCCTGTTCACGGCAAAACCTCTTTATCCCAATCTGCGTATCTAGTCTTCTGCAGCAACTCTGTCAAAGACCATAGACGCGCTGGTACGGCTGGCGCTTGTTCAGTTCGTATCGATCAATATCCTGCTGATATCTCAGCGTAATGCCGATATCATCCAAACCGAGCAGCAACATTTGCTTGGCATAATCCGCTATCGGAAATTCGTAGCTCTCTCCATTTTGCAGGATGATTTTTTGATGAGGTAGATCAATCGTGAGGCGGGTCATCTCCCCACGAATGACCGGAGTTAGGCCAGTCCAAGCTGTGTCGCTCAGCGAGATCGGCAAAATTCCGTTTTTGAAGCAATTATTATAGAAGATATCCGCAAAAGAAGGTGCCAAAATTGCACGAAACCCGTAATCTCGCAGTGCCCAGACAGCGTGCTCGCGTGAGCTACCACAACCAAAATTATGACCAGCTAGCAAGATGGTCGCTCCTTGAGTCGCCTCTTGGTTAAGCGGAAACTCCGGACGCTCCTTGCCGTCTGGCGTGTATCTCCAGTCGTAAAACAGAACATCTCCAAAACCAGTCTTTTCGATTCGCTTCAGGAACTGCTTGGGGATGATTTGGTCTGTATCGACATTCGAGCGATTCAATACGGCTACTTTACCCTCATGCTGGTTGAATGGTTCCAAAGCCGATAGCCTCCTCTCGGTCTAGCCAAGTCCGTACATCTACAAATTCGCCGGCAATAGCTGCAGCCGCCGCCATCATCGGTGACACTAAATGCGTCCGTGCTCCGCGCCCCTGGCGCCCTTCAAAGTTTCGATTGGACGTAGAAGCACAGCGTTCGCCCGCTGGCACAAGGTCGGGGTTCATGCCGAGACACATACTGCACCCCGGTTCGCGCCACTCAAAGCCCGCCGCTTGAAAGACGGCATCCAATCCCTCCGACTCTGCCTGCTGCTTGACCTGTTTTGAGCCAGGAACGACCATCGCCCGCACCCCACTAGCCACATGCCTTCCTTGGACAATCCTTGCCGCCGCGCGCAGGTCTTCAATACGGCCATTGGTGCACGAACCGATAAACACGTGCTGAACGGGTACCCCAAGCAATGTCGTGCCCGCTTCCAACCCCATATACTCCAGGGCTTTTTCCACATTTGCACGCTCTACGTCATGGGCACAATCCTCGGGGCGCGGCAAGACGTCTGAAATTGAACCTCCCATGCCAGGATTGGTCCCCCACGTCACCTGCGGTTCGACTTCTGACACGTCAAATGAAACGACTGCATCATAAACCGCGCCGTCATCACTTGGCATGTCCCGCCAAAGTCTTAATGCTTGTTCCCAATCCGCACCAGAAGGTGCATAGTTGCGCCCTTTCAGATACGCAAACGTCACGTCATCCGGAGCTATCAATCCCGCCCGCGCACCAGCTTCAATGCTCATATTGCAGAGCGTCATTCGCGCCTCCATGGACAAACCTGCCACAAATTCGCCCGCGTATTCCACGGCGTAACCCGTTCCAAATCCAACACCATACTTGGCGATGACCGCCAAAATGACATCCTTGGAGGTCACCCCGGGCGCACACTTTCCATGAAATTCAACCAACATCGTCTTCGGCCGAACCTGCCATAGACACTGGGTAGCTAAGACATGTTCAACCTCACTGGTACCTATGCCAAAGGCTATAGCACCAAACGCCCCGTGAGTTGAGGTGTGACTGTCGCCACAGACAATCGTTTTGCCCGGCAATGTCAAGCCTAATTCCGGTCCAATCACATGGACGATACCCTGTTCCTGACTATCCAAGTCCGCCAAGCGGATGTGAAAATCCTCGCAATTTTTCTTCAATGTGTCCAACTGCAATCGAGCCGTCTCATCCTTGACGTCTTTAGGGTGATCGGTTGGAACGTTGTGGTCCATCGTGGCAAACGTACAGTCGGGTCGCCGGACCCTGCGCCCGGCTTCGCGCAGACCCGAAAAAGCCTGCGGAGACGTGACCTCGTGAATGAGGTGCAGGTCAATATAAAGCAAGTCCGGCCCATCCTCCGCAGAGGCGACGACATGCGCATCCCAAATTTTATCAAATAGTGTTTTCGGCATAGTGAACTCCTTTCTCGATGTAGGAAATAACCCAACGGGTCATCTCTCGCGTAGACAGCCTCGCTTCTTCGCCGCGCGCCAAGTCGCGCGTCCTCGCACCGCTCTCAATGGCGTGCGCCACCGCCGTCTCAACGACTCGTCCCAAGTCTGGTCGCTGCAGACTGTGTTCGAGCATCATCGCGACGGAAAGGAAACTGGCGAGCGGATTCGCATATCCTTGTCCCGCAATGTCTGGCGCCGACCCGTGGACCGGTTCATACAGTCCCGGACCTTCTGCAGACAGCGAAGCAGACGGCAACATGCCAATCGATCCGGTGATGACCGCCGCCTCATCGCTCAAAATGTCGCCGAACAGATTCTCCGTCACCATCACATCGAAATCTCCCGGACGTTGAATGATTTGCATAGCCGCGGAATCGACGAGCAGGTGCTCGACCAACACTTCCGGATATTCATGTCGCACTCTCTGCACCACTTCGCGCCACAGTCGACTGCTCTCGAGAACGTTCGCCTTATCCACCGACGTCAGATGTTTCTTCCGCCGCATGGCAAGGTCAAACGCCACCCGGACAATACGTTCAATCTCTCTCTCCGTATAAGCCAACGTATCGACGACGGACACGTTACCGTCTGCGTCCCGACGGCGCTCCTTCGGCTCTCCAAAGTAGAGGCCACCCGTCAATTCGCGCACAATGATAAAGTCGCAATTTTTTACAATCCGTTCGCGCAACGGCGAAGCTCCTAGCAACTCGTTCCACACGCGAATCGGTCGCAGATTGGCAAATACCGTCAACGCCTTGCGAATGCCGAGCAACCCTGCTTCCGGACGCAAATGGCCAGGGAGAGAGTCCCATTTGGGACCCCCTACCGCACCGAGTAAAATCGCATCGCTTTGACGACAACACTCCACCGTGGCTGAGGGCAACGGCGTCCCGTGACGGTCGTAGGCAATTCCACCGATATCAGCGGCGACTGTTTGAAACTCAAATCCATAGAATTGGCGCAAAGCGTGAAGAAGATGAAGTGCAGCATCGGTCACTTCGGGTCCAATCCCATCTCCACTCAGCACTGCAATTTGCACACCCAATGTCGTCACCTCATCCTTCTGCCGTGGCAGCGAGAGCCGCCTCACCTAATTGACGCTTCCACTGAATTCGATTGACCGCATCGAGAAACGCCTTAGCCGAAGCAGCCAACACGTCGTTGTCCACGCCCCGTCCCGAACCGACACCGCCGCCAAGTGCCACTTTGACATACACTTCCGCCAGCGAATCCTGGCCCCCCGTGGTCGACTGAATGCGGTAGTCTTGGAGCTCCATCTTCTCTTCGACAATACGCTCGACCGTATTGTAAATCGACTCGACCGTACCAGCCCCGGTCGCCACTTCTCGAATCACCCGCCCAGACGGCGCACTCGCGCCAATCGCCGTTGTCGTTCGATTCTCCGTATACGTCACATGCAAAAATTCCAATTCATAACCACGCTCTTGCTGACCACCTCCGCTTTCCAAGTAGAGAGCCAGAATGTCGTCGTCGGTCACTTCTTTTTTATGATCTGTCAACTCTTTAAACGCCTTAAACAGCGCCAGAAATGTCTCTTCGTCAAAATGAATGCCGAGCTCGATACACTTTTCCCGAAACGCATGGCGACCAGAATGTTTCCCGAGAACCATGCGATTGGACCCGTAGCCAACCATCTCCGGTCGAATGATTTCGTAAGTCAACGTGTGTTTCAGTACGCCATCTTGATGAATACCCGATTCATGCGCGAAGGCATTGTTTCCAACGACTGCCTTATTGGGAGGAACAATCAGTCCCGTCAGCTTGCTGACAAGTTTACTGGTCAACGCCGTTTGCTCCAACTGTATCGACGTCTCCACTTGGTAGACATCTTTCCGAATCGCGAGTGCCGTCAACACCTCTTCGAGCGCTGCATTGCCAGCGCGCTCCCCGATGCCATTGATGGTGCCCTCAATTTGATCCACACCAACCGCAATAGCTGCGAGCGTGTTGGAGACAGCGAGACCGAGATCGTCATGACAATGCGCAGAAAATTTCGCTTTATGAGCATTCGGGACATGCTCGCGCAGATATTGAAATAATGCGGCGTACTCTTCAGGCGTGGTGTATCCGACCGTATCCGGCAAGTTGATGACACTCGCACCCGCATGGATGGCGGCGGTGACAATGCGCACAAGAAAGTCCCAATCGCTGCGCGTGGCATCTTCAGCCGACCATTCGACGTACGGAAATTTAGCCGCTGCGTAGCGAACACTGTCCTCTGCTGCCGCCACGACGGCATCTGGAGTCATTCGCAACTTATACTCCATATGGATGGGAGATGTGGCTAGAAAAATGTGCAGGCGCGGCTCCGTGCCCTCTCGCAAAGCTTCCCAAGCAGCGTCAATATCGCCGCGCGAAGCCCGCGCCAATCCGGCAACAGAACAGGACTTTACCCGGCGGGCAATGTCCTGCACCGATTGAAAATCTCCCTGCGAGGAAGCAGGAAAACCGGCCTCCATGACATCCACTCCATAGCGTTCCAGTTGCAGGGCAATCTCCAACTTTTCGTGGCGATGAAGATTCACTCCCGCAGATTGTTCTCCATCGCGCAGAGTGGTATCAAAAACATCAACTTTGCGCATGCACTGCCACCTCCCGAGAGCCTGGCGCGACTTTGGCTACCGCCCGAATGAAAGGCATCATCTCGCGAAGCTGCCGACCGACGACCTCGAGCGGATGCTCGTGCTCTTGGCGTTTGATGGCGCTGTACACAGGCCGGTGAACCTGATTCTCGACAATCCACCCTTTCGCAAATTGCCCCGTCTGAATCTCTTTGAGCAGCGCTCGCATTTCGTCTTTCACGGCGTCGCTGATAATCCTCGGACCTGCGGTAAAGTCGCCCCACTCAGCCGTGTCTGAGATGGAGTAGCGCATGTAGGAAAGTCCGCCTTCATACATCAAATCAACAATCAACTTCATCTCGTGGAGACATTCAAAATATGCGACTTCCGGTTGATATCCAGCTTCCGTCAATGTCTCAAATCCGGCTTTCACCAGGGCTGACAGTCCCCCACAAAGCACCGCCTGTTCGCCAAACAAGTCCGTCTCCGTCTCTTCACGGAAGGTCGTCGTCAACACTGCCGCCCGCGCAGCACCAATGCCTTTGGCGTAGCTTAAAGCGAGATCCCACGCATGGCCAGTGGTGTCTTGCTCGACTGCGACCAACGATGGAACTCCACCGCCAGCTACATAGACACGACGAACAAGATGTCCCGGGCCTTTCGGAGCAACCATGAAGACGTCGACATCCGCAGGCGGGCGAATTTGTGAAAAGTGAAGGTTAAATCCGTGAGCGAACGCCAGACTCATCCCAGCGCGCAAATTCGGGGCTACTTCGGTCTCATACACCTCGGGTTGACGCTCGTCGGGTAAAAGCATCATCACAACCTCTGCCTTCTGCACCGCGTCTGCTACCGAATAGACCGCGAATCCATCCTCCAGTGCCGCGTTGAATGAGCCGCCTGGTCGCACCCCGACAATCACCGAGACGCCGCTGTCGCGCAAATTCTGTGCATGCGCATGCCCTTGCGATCCGTACCCGATAATAGCCACTGTTTTGCCCTGCAGTCCCTGTCCTTGAATATCGTCCTCATAATAAATTTTCGCCATGGTTGTATCTCCTCTCAAATGTACAATGCATTCTCTTTCGTTCGCCGCATCATCTCTTCCGACGTCTGCGTATCTCGCGAGAGCGCCGTCACGCCCGTCCTCGCCAGTTCCACAATGCCGTAAGGTCGAAGCAGTGAGATGAGCGCATCCACTTTTTCCGGTTTTCCGACAGCCTCAACCATCACAGTGTCCCGACCGACGTCAATGATATGGGCTCGAAACGGATTGATAAGGGTAGTCAACGTTGCCCGCGTTGACACGGGACTGTTGACTTGAATCAAAACCAACTCGCGAACGACCACCGGCTGGTGCGTCCAATCGGTCACTTTCAAGACATCAATCTGCTTGTGCAATTGTTTCATGACTTGCTCGACCGTCTCTTCGTCGGTATCGCTCAAAACAATGGTCATCCGCGACTGCGCCTGATTGTCCGTGGTTCCCACTGTGATATTTTGAATATTGAAACCTTTTCTTAGAAAGAGCGCTGTGACGCGGTGCAAGACACCAGCGCGATTGTTGACAATGACAGACAGTAGTCGATTCATGGCTTCACCCCCACCATCTCATGCAGGCCACAGAGAGGAGCAACCATGGGATACACGTTCTCGCCTTCCGCCACTCGACAGTCCACCAATACTGGTCCTGGTTGTAACAGCGCACGCCTTAATTTTGTCTGTAAATCCGCCTCATTCTCAATGAGGACCCCTTCTATCCCATATGCGTCCGCGAGTTTACAATAGTTTGGCTGACAGTGCATGAGCGACTCTGAGTAGCGCTCCTGATAGAACAGCTCTTGCCACTGCCGAACCATGCCGAGGGACCGGTTATTGATGATGACGATTTTGAGTGGCAACTGGTAGTCCACGACCACCGATAGTTCCTGCAGCGTCATCTGAAATCCGGCGTCTCCGACGATGGCCACCACTGGCGCATCGCGCCTGCCAATCTGTGCTCCAATCGCGGCTGGCAGACCAAAGCCCATAGTCCCGAGACCGCCCGAGGTAACCCATTCATTCGGACGCTCAAAGCGGTAGAATTGCGCGGCCCACATTTGGTGTTGTCCGACATCCGTCACCACCACGGCGCCACCACCTGTCACCTCATGCACGAATTCAATGACACGCTGCGGCTTCAGCGGACCGTCGTCCGGTACGTACCAAAACGGAAACTCTGCACCCTTTTGCAACAAATCTCTCCGCCAGTCCGCATAATCTCCGACCGATCCGCTGACCGCAAGCAACGCCACCAATGCTTCCTTGGCATCTGCCACCATCGGGAGCTGCGTGCGGACGTTTTTGCCGATTTCAGCGGGATCGATATCAATGTGCGCGATGGTTGCGCTGGTGGCAAAATGTGCGGTATTGCCAGTCAATCGGTCGTCGAAGCGCGCTCCAATATTGACGAGCAGGTCCGTGTTGGACAGTGCCTGATTGGCGGCGTACGACCCATGCATGCCGCCCATGCCCAGAAAGAGCGGATGATTGCCTGGAAAAGCACCTAGGCCAAGCAGCGTACTAACCACAGGAATTTGATAGCGCTCCACCAAAGCGAGCAGCGCCTGATGGGCGCCCGCGTGAAGGACTCCCGCTCCGACAAGCAGCACGGGCCGCTTGGCCTCCGTGAGCGCTTCGGCCAATCTGCGCACCTGCAGTGCATTGGGACGCGTGTTTGGCTGATAGCCTGGCAACCACACGGCCTCCTCATAATCGAATGGGGCGCGAAACCCAGCCACGTCTTTCGGGATATCGACCAAGACGGGACCTTTCCGGCCAGTCGAGGCAATGTGAAATGCTTCTTTTAAAGTCTGAGCCAATTGCCTCACATCCCGAACCTGCTGGCAGTGCTTGGTGATGGGAGTAGAGATTCCAATCATGGATGTCTCTTGAAATGCGTCGCTACCAATGACGGCGGTCGACACTTGTCCTGTGATGGCGACAATTGGCAGAGAGTCGAGCATGGCATCTGCCAGTCCGGTGACAAGATTGGTCGCTCCTGGCCCAGACGTTGCAATCACCACACCGGGACGCCCTGTCACGCGAGCGTACCCTTCCGCCATATGAATCGCGCCTTGCTCGTGACGGGCCAGGATGTGCGGGATACCACATTCGTACAGGGCATCGTAGAGCGGCAACACGGCCCCACCCGGGTAGCCAAAAATGACTTCGACCTGTTCCTTGCGAAGCGCTTCAACGAGAATTTGAGCCCCTGTCAGAGACGGCTTTGCGTTAGGTTCTATCCTCATGTTCACCGGACACTCCTCCTCTCTTTTCATCCGCTCAACCGCTCCATGTTCCTAAGATAAAACAGCTCCCGTGTTAGCCGACGTCACCAGCCGTGCATATCGGCGCAAATAGCCGGATTGTACCTTCGGAACTGGCGGGGTCCATGCCGACCGGCGGCGTTCTAACTCCTCTTCTGAGATAAGCAACTCAATGGTTCTCGCATCCATATCAATGCGAATTCTATCGCCGGGCTCCACGAGCGCAATC
Organism: Alicyclobacillus sp. SP_1; assembly: GCF_024706985.1. Classification (GTDB taxonomy): domain Bacteria; phylum Bacillota; class Bacilli; order Alicyclobacillales; family Alicyclobacillaceae; genus Alicyclobacillus_I. The sequence goes on from NZ_JAMCCX010000026.1 coordinate 20,760, forward strand.
GGTCCACCCAGAGCCGCCTCCGGAGACACGTGGCCCACACAAATGCCCCGCGTGGCGCCGGAAAAACGACCGTCCGTCACGAGCGCAACCTCGCGCCCAAGTCCTCGACCGACAATCGCCGACGTAGGCGAGAGCATCTCGGGCATACCCGGTCCACCACAGGGTCCCTCGTGACGAATGACAACGACGTGTCCAGCTTCCACCTCTCCCGCTTCAATTCCAGCACTCGCCGACTCTTGCGACTCATAGAGAATAGCGGAACCTTCAAAGACATGGATGTCCTCATCCACTGCCCCAACTTTCAAGACAGCTCCGTCAGGGGCCAAATTACCATAGAGAATGGAGAGTCCGCCCGTCGTTCGATACGGATTGTCTCTGCGGCGAATGACCACGTCATTTCGAATGTGCGCATCGGCAACCGACTCGCGAAGCGTCTTGCCGAGCACGGTCGGACGCTCCGGATGAATGGCACCGTCGATGTCACAGAGTTCCCGAATGATGGCCGAAACCCCACCCGCCGCATGGACGTCCTGCATGCTGAACTCAGAGGCTGGCGAAATTTTCGCTAAATAAGGCACGCGCTCAGCAACTTCATTGATTCTTCGCTGGTCATAGTCCATGCCCGCTTCGTGCGCGATGGCCATCAGGTGAAGGACGGTATTGGTCGATCCGCCCATCGCCATGTCCAGCGCAAACGCATCGTCAATCGCTTCGCGCGTGACGATGTCACGAGGCCTCACATCGTCAGCAATCATGCGCATCAAGCAGGCAACAGCGGTTCGAATCAATTCCTTGCGACCCTCCGAAGTGGCGACCAACGTCCCGTTCCCCGGAAGCGCCAGTCCAAGCATCTCCATGATGCAGTTCATGGAATTGGCGGTAAACATGCCTGAACAGGAGCCACAGGTCGGACAGGCGTTCTGTTCTAAATCAGCGAGATCGTCCTCAGAAATGCGCCCCGCTTGAAAACTCCCCACGCCTTCAAACACTGAAGAAAGTGACAGTGGGCGACCCGTCTTCTGCGAAATCCCTGCTTCCATAGGACCTCCGGAGACAAACACAGAGGGCACGTTCGCTCGCACCGCTGCCATCAACATCCCAGGCGTTATCTTGTCACAGTTCGGCATAAAGAAAATCCCATCAAACCAATGTGCGTGAATCATGGTCTCTGCCGAATCGGCAATCAGTTCGCGACTGGGCAGCGAATAGCGCATACCGATGTGCCCCATGGCAATTCCGTCGTCCACACCGATGGTGTTGAATTCGAAGGGTACCCCTCCCGCCTCCCGGATGACTTCCTTGACAAATTTTCCGAGTTCGCCGAGATGTGTGTGCCCGGGAATGATATCGACATGTGAGTTACAAATGCCGATGAATGGTTTGGGCAGGTCGGTCGGTTTGACGCCCGTGGCGTAGAGAAGGCTGCGGTGAGGAGCCCGACTCGGCCCCTTTTTAATCATGTCACTGCGCATCCGCCAACCTCTTTTCGTAAAATTTGTAGATGTTCCGAAAGTGTCAGACTGTGGCGAGCAACGAATTACGCGCCTTCTGAAATCATCGATACAGGTGGATATACTTGATGTCCATCCACCTTCGTCCGCTCATGGAAGAGTTGATGCAACCGACCATTGACGATACCCGGTCGCCCGTCACCGATGGTTCGACCATCCACGCGGATGACAGGAATCATCTCTGCGGCTGTGCCGGTCAAAAAGATTTCGTCCGCAATGTAGACATCGTGGCGACTAAACGGCTCTTCTCGTACTGGTATGCCAAGCTCCGCAGCCAGTTCAAGAACTGCTCCACGGGTAATGCCTTCAAGCGCCCCGAGGTGCGTGGGAGGTGTGTAGAGCACGCCATCGCGAACCATGAACACATTCTCGCCGGACCCTTCGACCACATAGCCCTCGTTGTTCAAGACCAGTGCTTCATTGACGCCTGCCGCCTGAGCTTCCAATTTGACCAATATATTATTCAAGTAGTTCAGACTTTTCACTTTAGGGCTCAAGACGTCCGAGCGCGGTCGCCTCGTGCTAGCACAGATCACCTCAATGCCACGCGTGTACAACTCCGCAGGAAACATGCTCAATTGCTCGGCAATGACAATCACTTCGGACACCGGACACTTCCTAGGGTCCAAACCCAAATCCCCAGGCCCCCGCGTGACCACCAAGCGAATATAGGCGTCGTGCAACTCGTTTCGACGTACCGTCTCCGACACAATGTCCGTCATTTCATCCAAAGTGTAGGGAATATTCAAAAGGATTGATTTGGCCGATCCGTACAACCTCTGAAGGTGTTCCTTCAAGCGAAAAATGTTTCCGGAGTACACCCGAATCCCTTCGAAGATGCCATCCCCGTACAACAAACCGTGATCAAACACCGAAACTGTAGCGTCTGTTCGCTGAACGAATTGATGACGAAGAAAGATGACCTGTTCCATGCAAAACCCCTCCAGTGAATGTACTGAACGTTCCTCTGGCCCTGAGGCATCCACGGCGTCAAGACCGCGGCTACGGCAGTTGAAGTGAGATTATCTGCCTGAGTCAACCATGATTATGAAGTAAGAATTTTCACACTTCGGTGGTTGAAACGCTCATGGCACCGCAAAGCTGATACTCGCTAGCTTTCTGGCTTGCAGGTCATTGTAGTATGGAGGCCTCGCAGTGTCAACGAACAACAGCCCGGAAAACTCTGCTGTAAGCGGTTTCTGAAAAGTCTGAGTAAGCGCTTACCACTGCGCCACGCAAGGAGATTTCAGAGTAAATAAATTATTTTGTGCAAAATTCGTCAGAATGGTGAAAAGCCGCTGTGGCCAGCGGCGGGACAATTCCGAGAATGCGTTGTTGCAGTCAGTATAGCCGGACAACGCGATCGACACAAGAGATTTTGTCAACTAATCTAACATCAAGTCCTCTTCCTTCATGGCCTCGAACACAGTCATGGAGCACTCGTGACACGACAGGAGTTCATGAATCAACACACCAAACGAGGGAATAATCGACTTTGTAAGGAGCGAGCGAACATGACCAGAATTTCTACCTCTCTGAAGACAAACGTCCAATGGTTAGAAAATCGCTTCAAGGACAACTCCGCACAACAAGTTCGCTTGGTGATGGACTTTGTTATCCAGGGCAAGACCAGGATTCCCGCCTGCTGGCTTTGGATCGATGGTTTGATCGACACACAAATGCTACAGCAAGACATCTTCGGTCCTCTCGGACAGCATCCGCTTCCCTCGAATGAACCCCTGTGGTTGGCCGTGCAGCATCGAATGGGTGTCAAAAACGGAATCCATGTGGACCAATTGGAGACGGTTTTCCATCACGTTTTTGAAGGACACGTCTTGCTCCTGCTTCAGAAGGAATCCATAGCTCTCTCCATCCCTTTGTTGAATTCTCCAAAGCGGTCGATTACGGAACCTCCTGGAGAAACGAGCATTCGCGGGTCTCACGAAGGATTCGTAGAGTCTTTAGATACGAATATCGCCCTCATTCGCAGGCGTGTTCTCAGTTCCAATTTGCACATCGAATCATACCTCTTAGGGGAAGCGCTACCCGTCACGCTGAAGGTCCTATACTTGAACGATTTGGTCAATCCGAATATGCTGACGTCTCTGCGTGAAAAGATTCGAAAAGTGGCACGTCAAGGAACCATCCTTTCCTCCGGTGAATTGGAACAGCGGCTTGAAGATGCCCCGTATTCCATCTTCCCTACCACCGGGAACACCGAGAAACCCGATAAAGCCGCAGCACAACTGCTGGAAGGACGATTGGTTCTGTTGTTAGACGGAGACCCTACAGCCCTGTACTACCCTCACTTCTTTATCGAATCCATTATGAACACAGAGGATTACGCGTCTCGCCCTTACTATGTGTCCTTCATCCGCATTCTTCGGGCTGCAAGCCTATTCGTGAGTATTTTATTGCCAGCGTACTATATTTCCGTGCTGGAATTCCATAAAGAGATGATTCCGACAGCACTGTTGCCCAAACTTCATGAAGCAAGCGCCAAATCTCCATTCCCGATTGTTTTAGAAGTTCTCGTGATGGTTTTTATGTTCGAAATTGTCCGAGAGGCTGGCATTCGTCTTCCGAAGTCTGTCGGGTCCGCCGTCAGCATTGTCGGTGCCCTCATCCTCGGGGAAGTCTCTGTCGATGCAGGGATTGTGAGTGCCCCCACGATCATCGTCGTAGCCCTCTCTGCCATTACTGGATTTACACTGACGCCCGTCGCCGACGTCATCGCACTGCTTCGCATTGCAAACATTGTGATTGCCTCACTGTTAGGCTTATACGGCGTCCTTCTCCTGACGCTTGGTGTCCTCTATCACATGATTTCTTTGACTTCGATGAATGAACCGTTCATGGCGCCCTTCGCGCCCCTCTATCCAAACGACTTACGCGACGGTTTGATACGGTTTCCCCATCAGGTCTTGCGCAAACAGCCACACTTTCTAAAACGATGGAAAATCCGCAGCGAGAGGAACCGTTGATGCATAGAAAACGTTGGACGATGGTCTTCCTCTGTCTGGTATGTTTCATCATGACAGGTTGTGCAGAAGGCCAAGAATTGAAATACGTCTCATTTATCTCCTCGACCGGAGTGGACAAAATTGGCCCACGTCACTTTCGACTTTGGCTGGTTCCTTTATCCATTGGGGAAACCGGACAGCAAGAAAACAACGCCGCCAAGAACCGTTTGAACTCGCTCATTATCCGTGATGGGGAGACGGCATTCGACATCGAGCGCAACATGATTCGCGAAACAAAACACCGCGTGGTCTTTACGCACGCACGGGCCGTTGTGGTGTCGGAAAGGATGGCCAAAGAGGATTTGGGTTGGTTTGTGGATACTTGGTTTCGCGATCAACAACCGCATTCGCGCGCCTACCTGTTTGTCACGCCGAGCTCGGTGAAAGACGTTCTCATCTACGCGACCTGGTTGGAACCGGAAGTCTCCTTCCCATTGTCCTTTGGCATGGAGAACATCCGATTCGTGTCCAACTATGCGACGTTAGACCTTATCGATTGTCTCAAGCATTTGCACGAACCTCCGTACAACGCGATTCTCCCCATGATCCAGACGAATATGTCTAAGTCTCCTCCCACCGTAGAGTATCGGGGCACGGCAGTGATTCGACACGGGAAAATGGTCGGTTCGTTGAACACTCCCGAGACTCAGGGACTGGTGTGGCTCTTGGGACTCGAAAAGGGGGGTAGCTTGCAATTTCAAGCAAACGGCAAAAACACCGCGCCGAGCGTCCTCGAATTAGGGGGTGCTGAATGAATCAGGCGACTTCCCCTGCAAAGCCTAAATCAGTCCCAATAAGCTCCATAAATATGAGC
>NZ_JAMCCX010000027.1 GCF_024706985.1 Alicyclobacillus sp. SP_1
TATCGATGTTGCTATCGATGTTGCTATCGATGTTGCTATCGATGTTGCTATCGATGTTGCTATCGATGTTGCTATCGATGTTGCTATCGATGTTGCTATCGATGGTCTTCATTATGTCACCCGATCCTCCACCCACAAACGTATCGTGCGGAAGTCGTCTGCGCTGCATCGCCAAAGCTTTATAATCTGGCCTCTTATTAGCCGACACGCTCTATCAGCTCCTTTATAAAATCTTGGTACGGCTCAACAGCCTTTCGTAATTCTTTATTTTCTACCTCATCGAACCCAGTAAGAGCGAGCCTTCCAGTAGCGGCAGTACGATCAATCACCGATCGGAAAATCCAATCCGGGTATTGTTCTCCGCACAACTCTATTAAGTCTCTCATGTCAGTCCTTCTTTTATCGTTTAAATTTCTCAGTATTCCCGCTACTTTTAATTTAGGATTTAATTTTTGTCCAGTCATGCCCTGTACAAATTCAATAGTTTCAACAAACCTTTCTACAGCAGACAAACAGAACTTACTCGATTCAAACATAACGACAACATAGTCAGATGCGACTAGAGCATTTAAAGTTTGTTCTCCAATATGGGGAGGAGTGTCTATGATGATGTAATCATAACTATCCTTTACTGTTTCGATAGATTTCTGAAGAGCACGAAGATGCATTGCTTCATGCTCCGGATATATGCTACGACCATCGTGATACAACCAATAAGAAAACGTGGCCAATAAATCGGTTGCTGGTACTAAATCAAGTCCTGGTGCTATCGATACAATAAATGGACGAACATCACCCATTTTCAATCCTTCAAATACCGTTTTTCCATCAAACTCGTATATATCACATCTAGCTAAATACTCAGTTTGATTCCCTTGGCTATCCATATCAATCACAAGAACTTTATTGTGGTAATCCTTAGTTAGGATATAAGCCAGAATTCCAGCAGTAGTTGTCTTTCCGCACCCACCTTTTTGGATGCCCAAGCTGATCACCCTAGCGGTCAATGTACGCCCTCCTTGGCAACTTGAAGATAGCTAGCTATTTGCTATTTTGTTGCTATTTTATATTGACGTCAAGGTACAGGATAAACCAAATACAAAAAACCGCAAAATGATCTGAAATCGAGACATATCCTGTTGGCACGACTTGCATCTTTTGCCGATTGTGCTAGACTGGATTGCAGTGGAATATTGGACGAAAAAAGAAAAAAGGATTTCGCATCCGCCCGGGAAGGCTCTTCTGCGAAATCCCACTTCTGTAGCTATTATAGTCCTATTAGAGGGCAAATAGCAAATGAAAATGGGATTTTCGTATAAGAGATTTCTAAGATATCCGGGCCAAGGTGATAAGAAACCATGGTTTTTTTCGTTGTACCATTTTCCACAAACCGCAACCAAAAAATTAAAAAAACAGGATATTGCATCCAATGTAATGAATTAAAGGAGGGTAGAGTGAGGACTGAAAAAAAGAAAAGCATCGGCTTTAACCGACGCAATGGTACTCGGGTGGGACCGAGTAAGGTATCCGACCAATATCAAAAAAAGGATACCACGTCGTTGTCTTTGATGCAACCTTTTTTAGGACTTCACGAAAAAAATGATGACAAACACCGCTTGCAACACTCTTGAGACCGACGTTCCTGCCTTCCATTACGTGCGTATCCCTTTCTGGCGCCTCATGGACTACGCTCTCACCGGCGCGGAATATTTGGTGTACTCGTGTCTTCTCGCACACTCCGACGACCATCACCAAGCGTTCCCGAGTTACGACACCGTGGCCCGACAGGTCCATCTGAGTCCGTCCACCGTCCAGCGAGCGATCCGCTCCTTAGAGAACAAAGGGCTTCTGCGCAAACAAACTCGCCTCGTCGTCAAAGACTTTCCCGATGGCAGTCTTCAGCAACGGTATACCTCCAACTTGTACACTCTGCTAATAACGGGCGCTACGCCTTCCGCTCCAGGACGTTTGAACCCTTCGTCGAACACACGTTCTTCTGTCAAAATGACACCACCTTCTATCACGATGACCCAAGAACTAGATCCAGTAAACTCTCTTCAACCTACTACTACTTCTACAAGCGGTGAGAGAGAGGAGCCACGGAACGTTTCGGCCCCAAAATCCAGTTTCTCACCTATGCCTCGAGAAGTCCTCGAAACGAAGATCGTGGTCTCCGGCACACCCACGACGCGTTTGAAGGCAACGTCCTCGCTCCCCCAGGTCGTTTCTGCACCGATTGGCTCCACCACGGTCTCTTGGACGCCTCTAAGGCACCCCGTGGAGACGATGTCGTCTCCCGACACCTCGGTCTCCGATCCCTTGCTGATACGCCTGGAACGCGTCTTGGCCGAGTGTCTTCGTCGTCCGTATCACTTCAAGCCTAACGATGTGATAGCCCTGGAACGCTTGCGACATCACGACATCCCGGACGATTGGATTGTCCAAAACACGTCGAACGTTGTCGCAGAGCGTCACAACACGCCGATTCACTGCTTTGGTTACATTGCCCTCGTCCTTGAAGACTGGTGGAAAGGGCGCGTTCAAAGATCGGATACAACGCCCCGGATAAAGCCTAGACACAGTCCTTCGCATGCCCGTTCCTCCAAAGTCAGCAAACCAGAGAAAGACCCGCGCTACGAGGCATTTTATGCCCTTTTCCCGGAAGACAGCCAACCAACACCGGCGGTGTCCGAGTCAACCCATTCAGGCGACGACCGATACGCCAACTTTTACAAACTCTTTCCGGAGGAAAAAACACGTCTCTCGTGAAATTCCTGATGATCCTATCCGGCTCTGAGAAAAAAACACGGTATGTTGAAGTGTGGTGATCGTGATCGCCCACACTTATAAACCGTTTTCTCAGGAGGAGGATGTATGGTGACGAACGAAACGTCTATTGAAATCTGTTTGGTCTATCGACAGCGCACACGGCGCCTTCTCGTCACGCCAGACACGCTACGCCATCCGAACGACCTTCTAGCCGTAGTTCGAACGGTGCAAGAAATCTACGGCCAACGTCATCCCTGCAAAGTGTTCCGCATCGAAGGCGATGTGCGCATTCCGCTCAGCGAATCGTCCGAATGGTCGCAATGGGAATTGATGGGTCTTGAAGAATCGTCGATACACCCCAACACACGTTCTAAAAACGACATCGCTGGCGTGGGTCGGTTGCTCTGTGAGCGGTATAAGGGTGTTTCTCTGAAGGACATGCCACCGGAAGAAGCCCTGTGGATGCAGCATCTCGAGTCGGAAGTGAAGTATATGACCAAGGAACGTAGGCGCATTTGGAAGTCGTATCTTCTCGGACGGGAAAAAGGTCAGAAAATCGCTCAAACTTTGAACATCTCGTCCTCCACCGTATCTCGATATGCTAAAGAGATGTACACATGGCTCGGGCAAGCGACCGTGGATCACTGGGGCTGGCATCGTGTCTGGGAGATTCTTCAAGAACCGATGCCGCGTTCTAAAAAACGTGAAAAACCCCGCCAAAGTTGATAAGTTCATCCTCTCTTCCTTTGTTAAGCTAGAGATAGAAAACAGTCTCTCGTGAGACGATTTGGGGGGCGGGAAGATGGCTCAAAAAAAGGCAGAGTTCCCTTTGGGAGAGCTTTTGGAAAACACGACGAACGAAGGCTATTTTGTGCGATTGGCGATGCCGCTCGATGGCCGCGATCCCAACGCGGTCTTGCGCAAAGAACGGAAGGATGCCTGCCGATTAGCCAGCGAACATTCTCGGCTCATGCCGCATCTGTATGTGTTCGTATGCGACGGCTACGGATATGAAATTGCGGCCTACAGAAACGGACGGCGCGTGGAAGTGTTCCAAAAGGATTTGTTTGGGGGCGTGGTCGAAGACGAACAGGAATTGGTGGACTACGGATCGCTCTATTGGACACGACTTCAAAGCGCTTATATGGCGTGGTGTGCACAGCATCGCAAAACGGATGTGAGCGAACCCAATCCCTACGAGGCCCATTTAGAACACTTGGCAGAGCACCTTAGCCAAAAGAACTTTCAATGCCTTAAGTACCAACACCTTCAAAAACCGCAGTATAAGCATCGTGAGGTCCCGGTGCCGGACGACATCGTATACTGTCCACGTCACTTTCAACGCCGTGTGCGCTTGGGGTACTTCGAAACGGGACGTTATCTGCAACAAAAGATGCAGCAACGCCCGCTCGAACAGGGTACGATGCTCAATCCCTAAAGTTCTTTGAAAACAGACCCTTTCTGGGTCTGTTTTTTTGTACACTCAAACCAACCACACGCTCGAAAGGAGCCAGAAGATATGCCTATAAGAGAACTGTTTTGGCTGCTGGGAGGTTTGAGTTTCGTAGTCGCCTTGTTTTTATACGATATCGGCCGGTTGTTCTATGGTTTGTTTCGCGTGGGCATCCCTCTGACCTTGTTGGTGCTTGGAGGATTTGTCGAAAATACGTGGATGAAACATCCGATGGGCTTTCAACAGCCGTTCCCGTGGCTTTGGCATCTCTCACCTGAGACGGCTTTTCTTTGGCTCGGCGTCGCTTTCCTCGTTTGGTACGCGCTGCTGTTGAGTGGACAAATCGTCCTGCCGTTGTGCACCTTTGTGACGGAGTTCCAAGTGCGCCACACCCTTGCTTGGCGGTATCGCGTCAACCGGGCGATAGGCACGTGGTCGGAGCAGGCTCGACAGGCCAATCGACGCTATCGAGACCGTGTCTTGGGTCGCAAAAAAGCCAAACGCTCACAGCCGCTTGTCGAGAACGCGCGGATTCGTCCCAACGTTCGCTCACCTCGGGACACAGAGAGAACCTTTGACGCAGAGATATTTCGTACGAAAGACGAGATGGACGCACGTCGCCATGCTGATGGTAAGGTGTCGTGGTCCGAGCTCGGCAAACAGTATACGAAAAACCCCAAGGCTCTGGAACGGATTCTGGGGATGGAAGCCGTGTTGCGCGCGATGGAAGAGACCATTCAGAGGCCGCTGGAGCGACCTGATTTGCACCGCAAGTACGACGTCCCTATGCAAGCGGGCCTTCTCTTGTACGGGCCTCCAGGCAACGGTAAAACCGAATTGGCGAAAGCGGTCGCAGAGGCGCTTGGCCTGTATTTCATCTCAGTCTCACCCAGCGATATTCTCGGCACGCTCGTCGGGGCCACGGAACAAAACATCGCGCATCTGTTTCGCGAGGCGAAAGCCCATGCACCAGCGATGATCTTTTTCGACGAAATCGACGCCATCGGCTATCAGCGCGGCGGAGCCAATCCGTATCACGACAGCCAACTGAACGAACTGCTCAGAGCCATCCAGGGGTTTGAAAGTCGACACAACGTCTTTTTATTGGCCGCGACGAATCGTATCGAACTGCTCGATGAAGCCCTCATTCGCAAAGGCCGCTTTGACAAGCACCTCTACGTGGGCAACCCATCGGTCAAGGACATCCAAAAACAACTGTTTGTCTGGGCGAGTGTGCTTGATGTGGACAAAGACGTGCACTGGCTCCAAGTCGCCCCTTGGCTGGAAGGCTGTTCGGGGGCGGAGATCCGGGGACTCGTCGACGATTGGAAACGACAGGCCATCGATCTCGAATACCGAAAGAAAAAGCCGATCCTCTCTCGCGAGTACCTTTGGGGTACGGTCGATACGCTTCGGGCTGCCAAAGGATGGCCACCCATCCCAGAGTCCGAGCGTACGGTGCGATGGGGGAGTTGAAGCAACCGGGGTTTCCGGATGCTTTTTTTTTGCAAAAAAACTTGTCTTAAAAATGTCCGAACGAAGGCTTGATCTTCTGTCAACATGACTTCGAGAGGAGGTGAAAGGTGGGTGAGTACGAACACAACGGTGCCTCCCGGCATCCAAACGTTTCAGTCGCTGGGTATTCACACCGTGAATGTCACGGGGCTCTTGAGTCACTTCAACGTCGGACTCGGCACGCTCTATCAAGAAGTGTCGGCGTTTTCGGTCACCTATGGGGGGTTGTTTCTCGTGGTGGCAGGACTCGTCTGGTTGATCGCCTGGAAATTCCGACTCACCATGGCGGCCAACTGGTGCAAACGCGTCATCTCGGGCGTGTTTTTGGGCGAACTCATCATCGTCCTATTGCCCCAAGTGTTCTATTCCTTTGTGTTGTTTTTAAGTCACGTTTAGGAGGGCGCTTTATGCAGAAATTTCAGGGTGCGGCCAAGACATGGCAGCGGGTTGTGGCCACAGTGTTCGGTCTGGTGATGGGTCTGCCCCAAACGGTCTTGGCCGCGACGAATGGGACCACCACGACGTCTTCGACCCAATCTCCAGCGCTGGCCGGGTTCTATCAAGTCCTCGGCGGACATCCCTTGACGACGCATGGGATCGTCGGCATCGTGGGCACGGTCATCCAGGATGTTCTCCTCGTCATCACGGCGATCGCTGCGGGATTCGTGGTCGTATACGGCGTGCTGGCAGGGATCGAAATCATGCGAGGCGGCGGACAAAAACGCCAAGAGGGCATGGAGAAACTTCGGTATGTCCTGTTCGGTGGCATTGTTGCTCTGTCTTCGGGGCTGCTCGCAGGGATTGTGGGCTGGGCTGCTTCGATCTTGTAGGGGGAGGACGTATGGACGAAGGATACATCGAGGTGCGCAATCAAGGGCTGCGGATCGTCGGTCCCATTCACACATATCACCTGTTTTCGATGATGCTTGGCATGGGCGCTTTGGCGCCCTTGGCCTTGGTGGGACTCGCGACGACGGCCTTCCTGCCGCATGCACCCGGCATGCCGTTTCTCGTGGCGTTGGTAGGCTTGTTGCTTGGCGCGGTACTGGGCCTTGTACCCATGCCGCATCGACACAAGACCGTGTTGCAATGGCTTTGGCTGCACCTCAAGTATCGGATGCACGCTCAAACGTATTTTTGGGATCGCACCCATCGGGTACGGACGCATCAAGCGCGCCTCGGTTGAGCGCGACCGAAAGGGGATTGGATATGAACGGGATCGCGTGGCTGCTCGTATTCGCCGCTTCACTGGCGCTGGCCGGACTCGTCGTCTGGCGTCAAGAAAAACGCAAGGCACGGACCTTGGAGGAGCCTCGTGCTAAGGTCCGAAGAAAGACGAAACCCGTACAACAACTGTTGCCTATTGATCACGTGAGGGCGGACGGGACGCTCGTGTTGGCTGACGGCGGAATGCGCAAGGTTCTTCGCGTGGGCAACCTGAATCCGTATGCGCTCTCGGCCGCCGAAGCAGAAGGCATCCGCGCTCGGTTCCAGACCTTGCTGTCGACGCTGCGCGAACCGTTTCAGATCATCGTCCGGGGACGCCGGATGGATCTGTCGGAGTACTACACCTACTTCGATGCCTTGGTTGAAGCCACGGCCCAAAAATGGGAGAACGACCGGTTACTGCAATACGGACGCGATCTGCATCGACACCTCGAAGAACGGGGCGAACAGCAGCGGACGCTGCGTGAAAATTTGTGGGTGACCTCCGCCCATGCCAACTGGCTGTCCAAGAGCGACGAGGAGGTGCATCAAGCCGTCCAACACGAGACGGAGACGGCCTTTGCAGGCTTGATGCAATGTCGGGTTCATCCGACGCTCCTGGGTGCCGAAGAGGCCATCGAGGCGCAGCAACAATTTCTCAATCGCGATAAAGTCCACGCACGCGCACGGGATGCGGTGCGATACGACAGTCTTCGTGGGTATTACATCGGGAAGGAGGCTGATGCGCTTGACACTCCGACGTCGTTCTAAGCCCAAGGACGCTCCGGGCGTGCCGGAAGAACGATGGGGGCAGTATGCGCCGACGCTCGGCGACATCACGGCGACGGTGTCCCACATCCACTTTCATCCGGATCACATCGAATTCGCTTCCTCCAATCGATATCGTCGCGTGTATTATGTGGTGCGGATGCCCAATCGGGCCGGGTTTGGCTATCTGAACGGTTTTTTTTCGCTGGGCGCGGACATAGACGTGTCGGTCCAAGTCGAACCCGCCCGTTCGGAACGACAAATTCGGCAATTAACCGAGGCGATCACGAACCTGGAAGCCCAGATCGCCATGGACGTGAAGATGGACAAGACGGAGAACGTCCGAAAAAACCAGCGGCGAAGAGAAGAACTGGATGCCCTGCGACTCGCGCTGCAAACCGGCGAAGAAAAAATGTACTACATGACCCTTCTCGTGACGGTGACCGCTGAGACCAAAGCACACCTCGAACGGGCGTGCGCTCGGTTGCAAACGGAAGGCCCTGGTCGCGGCTTTGTGGTCATGGAGGCCGCGTATGAGCAGCAAGAGGGACTGCTGTCCGTCGCGCCGCTCGCCCTGCCCACCTTGCGCTACCCAATGCTCGTGTTCGGGTCGTATCTGGCGAACGCCTTCCCGTTCACCTCCAGTCAATTTTCACACCGCAAAGGCGCTTTGGTCGGGTTTGATTTGGTCTCTCAGTCGCCGATGTTCTACGATGCCTGGCACGCGGATCTGAAAAACGCCAACGTGTTTTTGTCGGGTGTCTCCGGTGCGGGCAAGTCGTATCAACTGAAATGCCTTCTCGCCCATTCGGTCCTGCACGACATCCGCACGGTCGTCATCGATTGGGAAGGGGAGTACGGGGCGCTTGCGAAACATTTGGGAGGCGTCGTCGTCCCCATCGACTATACCGCGATGGAACGGCTCAATCCGTGCGAACTGCACGAAGAAGAAGTCCTCGAAAGCGGTCAGAAAAAAACCAAAGTGGAGATCTTGGAAAAAATCGAAGAGATGACGGGCTTTATCAAGTATGCCGCCAGTCTCACGGGGGCCGATCCGCTGCGCGGCGAAGAGATCGCTTTAGTCGACCGGTTGTGGAAAGACCTCTATACGCAAGATTTCGGTTTCACCTCAGAAGCCTCCAGCTTATACGAAGCGTCGCCGAGCCTTCGTGCGGGCACGACGTTGCAGCTGCGCCGTCGCCGCAAACAACCGCAGTTGGGTGACTTTTATCGCAAGCTCAAAGCGGTGGCCGAGCAGGATCCGCGCTTTGTCTCGCTCGCGGATCGCCTCGAACGGGTGACGGCGGGGAACACCTTGGGTCTGTTCGACTGTCAGTCGACGCTCGAACTGGCCAAAGCGCCGATCATCGTCTTTGATCTATCGGCTCTCCCGGAAAACAGCGATCTGCGCAAACTCGGCCAATATGTGGCCCTGGAATGGACGATGGAGCAGTTTGTGAAAAAGCAACCGGAGCAAAAGAAACGGGTCGTCGTCGACGAAGCGCAGGAAGCGATGCGTAACATGGACGGTTCGGCGGCCGGGGAATACGCGGCGTATTTCCTCGATCTCTGCTTCACACGCATCCGCAAACGCGGCGGATCGGCGGTCGCGGCGAGTCAGCAGTTTCACGTGTTTGCATCGAGCGCGTATGGGCAGTCGATCATCCGCAATTCCGATACCAAGATCCTCATGGCCCAGTCGAAGCAAGATGAAGCGATGCTGCAGACGGTGTTTGGCCTCGGATCGCACGAACTCGAACGACTGATGTTCGAGTTTGAGCAAGGACACGCGCGTTGGGACGTCGGGGGCGAGGTCGTGTATTCGAAATATGAGGCGACGCCTTTTGAACATGCGCTCTGGAACACCAAAAAAGTGATGTCCGAACACAAGGGGATGGCCTGATGCATGCCTATCTTCTGCCGCTGTTGCAGTTTGTGCTCTATCTTTTGATGGCGGTTGCTGGCGCGGTGGCCTTGGTGCAAGGGTCGCTCGTCGGTCTCGCGATCATCCGAGGCGGAGCAAGAGAACGAGCGGAGGCGTTAGCGCGACTAAAGTGGGTGGCTTTCGGCACGCTCGCGGCCTTGTCGGCCCTCTTGCTCGCGCGTTTCTCAGCTTACCTGGCCCATGCGCTGTCGCCTGCGGTTGCGCTTCCGGCCAAGGACACCAGCCCCTTCCAAACGCCCTCGCTTGCGTCCCTGCCTGGGAATCACGCGTCCGGCGTGGGCGGGTGGATTTTGAATGAGATTTTTCTCAGCATCGACGGGCTCTGTACCCTATTCGCCATGGTCTTTTGGGCGTTCACCGGTTTTCAAAGCATGGGGTCGATGGCGGCCCACAACGTCTACTCCCCGCACGACGGTGATCTGCTCGGCGTGTTTGCCCCGCAAACGTGGGCGGCGATGATGACGGTCCAGCATACGCTCTATGCGCTCGTCGGCATCGCGGCCGTGGTGTCCTTTGTCATCCAGGGCATACGCATCGCCAGCGCGCAGAGTTCCGCGCGAGCGCGCGAAGGATGGGTCGATTTGCTGCGCAATGTGCTGTGGCTCGGCGTCATGCTCGGTATCACGCCGTATCTGCTCGGCTTGCTCAACGCGGGTGTGTCCGACATCACGCTCTATCTCTTGCACGAAGTCCATGTGCACACCGCACACTTGTCCCTAACCGGGTACTCCGCCGCGCTCTTGAGTCGAAAACCGCTGAATCCGGAGTTGGTGCGGGACTACAAGCTTTTTGGTGGGGCATCGGTCGCTAACAGTGTCTTTGGACTGGTGTATGCGGTGGTCAATTTTTGTGTGTGGTTGATCTATCTCTGGCGGCGGGTGGTGTTGGCCATCCTGGTTACGCTCATGCCGCTCTTTTTCATTGGGTACGTCACGGGCAAGCGCCAAGATTTAGCCATCCATTGGTGGAAAGAGGTCATCACCTATCTTGCGATTCCCATGGTCGGGGCTCTGATGCTGCTCATGGCCAGCGTATTTCTTGGCATTTGAAGGAGGGATTGAAGTGAGTGCAAGCACGGCTTCGACCGCATCCGTGGCGCATGCGACGGCGGCTTCAGGTCCGACGACGAACGGTGGACTCGTCGATTTCATCGTCGCCATCGTGTGCATGATCGTGTTACTACAAGCTCATAAGTTGCTGCGCGAATTTCTCGACAAGATCGTGCCCGGAGGAGGACGAGGTCCGAGTGCTCTGTTTTCGGGCATCGCGGAAGGGATGGGGTTGGCTGCGGGAATGTCTCTGTTTCGGGGTGGGACGAAGGTACTGGGTTCGGCCGCTACGCTCGGTGCTTCCGCAGGTGTGGCCGGTCTTGCGGGTGCCTTTGCCCACCCCAAAGGAGCAGGGTCGATCCTCTCCGACCTCTGGTCTCACATGAAACCACGCAGGTCCCAACCGTTTGAAGAGCCCTCCCCTATGCCCGAGGCACCGGGGCTTCCAGAAGGGGAAGACCCGCTCCGGCTGACGGGTGGTGCCGCAGGCTTCACAACGTCTGACGGGCTTCGTGGTCCAGGACTGGGCGAGCGTTACGACGCATCTGAGCCGTCCGGCGCACCGGAACAGAAGCGTGCAAGGGACGAGGCTGTGAACACCGCGTTCGACGTCACCAGTCAACATCACGGAGCGTACACGCGGATGATGCCTTCGGCGGAGCACAAAGCGACGTCCGTGGCGAAGTCCAAGAGCAGACTCCATGCTGCGGGATTAGCGTTTCAAAACCAACTGTCCGCCGATGTGCGTGCATGGGGGGTGGAGGGCAAGCGCCCCAAAGCGACGCTCGCCTCTCTGGTGCGCGCAGGCGAGCGAGGGTATCGCGAGCAACAGGACGCCCACCTGACAGACCGGTTGCTGCGCGATGCGCATCGGCCGAGTGAAGCGTTGCAACAAGCGGCACAAACGGGCGATCCGATAGCGATGGCGCACCTGCGCACGGTGGGTGTGTGGCAATCGCATCTGGCGGAGGGGCTTTTGTGGATGGACCAAGGGGAGAAAGCAGCGGCGCTCTCCGAACCGTCGTATCAGGACGCCAAAGCGCGCCTCGATGCCGCCGAAGCGAACGTGGAGTCTGCAGGGATCGCGGTGTCCGGGTATACGGCGGCCGGTGATACCTCGTCGCGTGGAGCGTTAGCAGCAAAGGCCAAGTACGAACAAGCCGTCGAACAAAGGGAACACGTAAAATCGGAGTATGCCGCGCGGGAGCAACAACGGCAAGCAGCTGAGCAACTGCGATCACGGGGCGAACAGCGCGTCTTGCAAAGCCAGAACGAAATCTCCAAAATCAACTACGCTTGGTATCCGGAGCAACAAAACACGAAACGCCTGCGGGAGTTGGCCATCGCGAGAGCGGGTCGGACGAGCCTATCCGATCTGAGCGAGCCCGTCTCTAAGCGAGGCGCGAAACGCTCATGAAACGGGTGCTTTCGCTGCCGTGGTATGGGTGGGTGCTCTGCGGCCTGGGTGGGTTGTTCGTGCTGGGGCTCCCCGCTCTCTTAGTCTTTCTTGTCTTTGGCGTGGTGATCAATTTGGCCGGGTCGTTTTATCTCGGTGCGGTGACGGGCGTGCACGACACGTTGCCCGCTTCGGAGGTGCAACACATCAACCAAACCCTCGTGACGCAGTACGCGTCCGTCGCCCATGCGTGGCAACAAGGGCTGAACGCACGGGAGCGAGCGATCGTGGAAGGCTATCAACTCAACCTGCCGACCAGTGTGTTGCTCACGGTAGGGAAGTTTGTGAACAATCTGCACGATGCTTCGGCCAAGGCTTCAGCCCAGGCGTATGATGAGGCGCTGCGCCCGACGTATCGGTTTGTCGAAGGCACCGAAACGGTGACCACCAGGCGGCGCGTGGAGGTCTCCGTAGCTATGCCTCATGGCGGAATAAGACGCGAGATGCGGATTCGTACTACCGTCACCGTCCACCCGGTGTGGGAACTGCGCAGCGCCAACGTTTGGAACGGGACGTTCGTGTCCACATGGGCCATGCAGTCGAGGGGGCGATTCGTCGAAGGCGTCGGCACCGTGACGACCGAGCCCGTCATGACGGGGTATCATCGCGTGTATGAGCATGCAAGACTGTACGCTCTCGCCAAGCGGTACGGCTTTTCGAAATCGGATGTGGATCCCTTGTGGTTTGAGGCCATCTACGCCATGCAGTACGCGAAGGATCAACAGGGCGATGCGCTGGCCTATTTGAAGGATCCCGCGGTGGACGCTTGGGGTCCGCTCTTTGGCAGTGGGGTGCCTCTATCCACAGGAGCGCCCGGTCCCGCCACGGTCGCAGACCGGGCCGAAGTCACGCACTGGATCGAGACCGCGATGCGCTTGGTGGGAGACGTCCCTTCTTCCTGGGAGCCGCTGCTCTTACGGATGGTGGCGCTCGAATCCGGAGGCGATCCCAACGCAGAAAACCCCGATTTGGTCGAGGATGCACCCGGCTTGTATGAACATGCGAAAGGGCTCTTGCAAACCCTGCCGAGTACGTTCGCGGCCTACGCGTTGCCAGGCTACGAAAACATCTGGAATCCCATCGACAATGCGGCAGCGGCGATCCGCTACATTCAGGCACGGTATGGCAGTCCTGGGGCGATTCCTGGGGTTGGGAATGCTGCGCCGTACGTGGGTTATTGAAAGGGGGAGATGGTCTTGACGTTGGTGTTGGCGACGCTCGTGCCGGACTTGGAGGAAGCGGTACGTACGCGATACGGCGCGTCGAACGTCGTGTCGGTGACGTTTATGGGCGCGCTCCCGATGTTTCCATGGGGGAAAGGGGGGGAGGAAGAGGCGACGGTCGTGCTCAGCGAAACGATGGTTGGGACGGTCGCGTGGGCGGATGCGGTGTCGATGGTGGATCGCGTGCGCAGGCAAGGCGTTCGAGTGGTCTATCTCGGGAGCCGCGACACGCCAAGAGCGTGGCTGCGAGAATGGGTAGCGAGAGGCGTGTACGATCTGTTGCTCGCCGACGCATTGGCGTTGGACGAGCTGTGGGCTCGGCTGGAGCATCCGGCCACGTATGCCGATGCAGCAGACTTTCTCTCTGGGGAAGCGCCGTTCACACCACCGCCTCCCTCAAGAGCGAGGCTCTCGGTGCGCTCCAAAACGCCTCAAGCCCCCTCCGTTCCACCGCTTCGCAGACGGACAAAGAAGGGCTTCGAGAACAGCGACAAGGCGTTTGTGGTCGCAGGCGTGCCGGGCGCTGGCGTGTCGTATGCTGCCGTGCAAGCGGCGCTCTGGACGGCCCAAACGACGACCGTCGCTTTGGTCGAAGACAGCGCGCGACCCATCTTTGCCCGGTGGTTTGGCATCCCTCCCGGCATACCGACGCGAGACACCTGGAGACGCGGAGAGAAGCTCTGGCAACTCCAAGACCGTCTCTATGTGTTGCCGTCCACGTCGGGGGAAGGCAGCCGAGACCTCGACTGGGATGCGCTGCCGGTTGAGGTCGTGGTGCTCGATGTCGGAGGGGAGACGATACCAGAACGCGTGGATCGCCTCGTCATTCCGCCCGATGTGGCCAAGGCGCAATCGCTCCAAGCGGTGCAGACAAAAGAGGTGTGGGTCAATCTTGCGCCCCAACCGCTTCCCATGGACGTGACCGAGTACGGCATGGGGTGGCCAGAGGCCAAAATATGCGCACGCCCGCTCGATGGGTCGTGGCTCACCAGCCTGGTGACGCAGCGGTTTGCGCTTGCAGCCACCAAGAGACCTGGAAAGGTATCCATGATCCCGGCCGATTCCTGATATGCTGGGAAGAGACGACGACAAAGGGGCTGAACCGGATGAAAAGAACGACGAAAGCAGCAGCTGCCACGGTGCTCGCACTCTCGGCTGCGCCACTGATGGCCACGCAGGCGATGGCGGCCACGACGTACTCCAAGGCCGACACCGTGATCCAAAGGAACGGCACCACCCTGCTCCATGCTGTGCACCTCATTGCCGTAGACCCGTGGTCGCACGAGAGCACGAGTTGGCTTCCGGTGTACTACTTGAACGAAGCGATGCACCAGGCGGGCTTCACGGCCGCGTGGCACGGGACGACAGAGACCTGGTCGCTGACGGTGCCAAGCACCTACAGCACGCCGCCGGACGTAGCCAACCCGCCGTCTGTGCAAGCCACGAACAGCGCGAAGATGGCGATTGCGCTGAACGGCACCGTCGTCGCCTACGCCCCACGCCTGGTCGCGCCCGACCCGTACAGCGGCGTTGAGACGACGTATGTGCCGATCTACTACGTCATGCAGGTCATGAAACGCGTAGGGATTACGCCGACCTGGAACGGGACGGACTGGGACTTCGACACGCACGTGCTCGGCTCGACGCATCCGACGCCAACGGCACCGTCGTCTCCGGAGTCGCAGACGGCGATGGCCAGTGCCATGTGGGCGATGTTCGACGCGAAGACGTGGGACGTGGTGACGCATCCGACGATGGCACAAGCGGGCGTCACACCGACGAGTGGGGCGGTGACGGCAGGGGAGGCGGCGACGTGGTTGGCCGACTGGGCGAGTCATGCGATGGGGTACAGTTCCTCTCAGTACGGAGTTACCCACAATCCTTCGTTTCAGCCGTGGTCACTACGATACGAAGCGTCTCAGAACCCGTTCACCTGGGCGCAGATCAATGGGCTCTATGCTGGCACCACCCTCGGGAGCAGCAACAATGAACTGAGTGCGTTGCAGGCGCAAACGGTCCTGTCCAACCTTCAGTACTGGTTGAACGGATACAAGACGCTCAGCAACGGGGTTGTACAAATGCACGTTCCGTTCTATAGCAAGAAAGGTTTATGGCAGTTGGTGGAGGGGAAAGTTCTCACTCAATCTCAATACGATGCCATCCTCACCGACGACACCAAGTACTATGATCAGGTCACGTTGACGCGAGTCGGACAGGACATCGATCTATCCTTGCCAAGCACTGCGCATAGTGTGACGGGGATCGAGTGGTCGGTGGGCGATGGAGCCTCTGGAGCGAACCCCTTAAAATACGGTTACTTTGGCGGGGAACCCGGTCCGGGACGCTCCGGGGGGCTGACGTTGAAGGCGCCTCTGGCGAGCGATACAGGACTTTCTATTGGAATGTATTCGCTCGCTAAATCGTTCACGGGCAGCTTTGGAGGGTATGGATTGCGGATTTTTACACCGTTCATCTCCGGGAATATGGACCCGGCATATCAACTGGACGAATCAGATGGTCAATCAATACTCAGTCTGCCTCCATCCATTCAGTCTCACATCGATTGAAATCTAGCACTCCGTGATTTTGTGCTAGACTGAGGATAAGCATCGAAGAACTTGGGACACCTCCTGCCCGCACGTGTTGCGGGAAGGAGGTGGGGCCGATGAGCATCGCCCGTGCGCTGACCCTCATGATCCAATTTGGACTCTTGATCGTGTCGCTTCTGGCGGTCATCGTCGCCGTGGTCGCACTTGCTCGGAAAAGCGACAAGTAGCCACCCCTCATAGGTTCACGCCTGTCGGGTGGCTACTGTCCGTCGCTGATGTATGGCGGGCAGGTTCGTGCCCAAGGCTTAGGTGCCCGAGAGTTAGAGAGTTGCGCCTCTAGCTCTCTTTTCATGTTTAGTCTACCACAGCGACATCATACGTCAATCCGCAAACTTTCGCATGAATCGGGTCTCCTCCTCCAAAAACTTGTCCTAAAAATGTCCGTTGTGCGCCCGATGCTTCTGTCACACTGACCTGGACAGAAAGCGTTGGGGAGGATGAACGTGCGAAAAAAAACCAAGGTATGGACAACGGTGGGACTGTCGTGTCTGTGCGCCCTCTTTACCGCAGGCATCTTTGCGGAGAATGCGTATGCGTACACGCTCTATCCCAACATGGATTATGGCAACGTGGTCATGGACCCTTCGGGGAGCTTGGAGGTTCAGGGGGGCGAACAACTCAATATAGGCCCTTCCGACGCAGGAAACGAGCCTGGATTGGCGGGACAAAGCGTCAACACGTTCGTATCGGACGTCAACGTCAACGGCGGCAACGCTCAGCAAATTCCCGACTTTGACATCGTGGGAGAAACGGTCAACGACGGCTATCCGATGGTGGGTCCCTGGCAAACCACCGCGAATGCCGAAGGGACCGTGTTCTCCGGCAACATTGGCGACTGGGTGTCGCGCCTTGGCGGGAATCCCTATTATGTATACCAGTATCTCTCGGGCGTCAATGGAGAGATTACGGCGTCATCCAACAGCGGATATCCATACTCGTTCGTCGACTTTTCCGACGTGGTCATGACCTCGGGCGCGACGATGACGTATACCACGGTCCCCACGGGTGCGACCAACGCTGAAGGGGAGCCGATTTATCACCTGACGTACAACGTCACGCCGACCGCGCCGCCGACCGCAGAGTCGGTGCAAGTCTCAGACGGAGATACCGGAGCCAGCGGCACGGTGCAAGAAGGCGATCCGCTCGACATCACCGTGACGAGCCAACAAAACGTATCGAACAGTGCGTACAACCACCACTACGATGCCGTCGAACTCATCAATCAATCGACGGGGCAGGCGACTTGGATTGCGGGGAGCGGGTCTCAACACGTAGAGGCGATGGAAGAAGAGCCGGGGGCGTATGGGACGCTGACGGATAACCTCACTGACAACAACACGAATGCCCTCGTGCCCGGCACGTATACCGTGAACTTCTACACGACGGATGCCGTGCATCGGCCTGCTTCTCTACCTGCGACCACTACGCTCACCGTGACGTCCGGCGCAAACGGTGGAGGGGGCGGAGGATCGCAAAATACCACGATTACGCTCTCGGCCAGTCCCATTGCTCTTCCTACCGGGCAAAGCAGCACCTTGACCGCGACGGTGCACGGACTGACCGCCGGGGAGTTGAGCAACAACGAGGAATACGTCGAGATCGTCGACCAGAGCGGCGACGATACGCTCAGCGGACAAAACTCGGTGGACGGATACAACACGACGCTCACGACGACTGCGACGGACAACCAGCCGCAGACCGTGACGTACGTCGCGGAAATCGTCAACTTTAATACGGGCCAAGCCGTGGCGGGGTCGGAAGCGGTCACGGTGCAGTGGTCGAACGCGCAAAACAACGCGCCACCGCCACCTCCGGCGACGATTTCGTTTTCCCCGAGTCAAAACGAATACCTGAAACCGGGGCAGATGGTGGACTTGTCGTATACCACGTCGAATTTCCAGTCGGGCGACTACGTGGTCATCACACCGTCCGGCAACGGCGTGGATGCCTGGGACGTCGGTCATCGCATCAGCGCTTCCGGACATTGGCATGAGACAGAAACGCCCGATCCAGGCCACTCCGTCTACGAGACGTATTCTGCGGCGATTGTCAACGCCGAAGGCCAGATCGTCGATCAGGTCGAGTCCGGTACGCTGGAATGGGTGGCACCTGCTCCGCCCAAGATTACGTTAACGGCAAGTCCAACGCAGTTGACGAGTGGTCAAGATACCGTTCTTTCCTACAGTGTGACCAACTTCAAGACGGGCGATTACGTCCGCGTGGTGGGCACGGGAGACGGCTCGGATGAGTGGCAAGAGACGCACGATACGAGCGCCTACGGTGCCGATGTGGAAGTCGAAAAGCCGTACAACGGTCACTCGACCACCGTCCATTACGTGGCAACCGTCTACAATGCCAGCGGCATGGCAACGTCGACGTCCAACGTCACGGTGACTTGGACGAGCACGGCACCGTCCATCACCCTGTCGGCCAATCCCACCACGATGGTACCAGGACAACCGTCGACCATCGCTTATACGGCGACGTCCATGGGTGGCGGGGACTACGTCGATGTGGTAGCGAAAGGCAACGGGGCGGATATGTGGGACGTCTCTGATCAGGAGAACGCTTCGGAATCGGATCGGGAGGTCGAGTCCCCAGGGCCGGGTCAGACGATTTCGGTCACGTATACCGCCACCGTGTACACCAAGTCCGGGTTGTTTCTGACGGACGCTACGACGAGCGTGAAGTGGGTGAATGCGTGGGATGGACAGGTCACACTGACGGCAAAGCCTGTCGATCTTCCAACCGGCTCCGCGACGACGCTCACGGCGACGACCACACAGCCGATTCCAAGCGGCTACACGCTTCGCATCCTGGATGAGACGACTCAGCAACTGCTTCGCGAGTCCGGTTCCGCACCACTTGGCGCGACGTATACTGCGTACGCTCCGCAAACGGACACGTACGACGCGTATGTGGTCGACAGTTATGAGCACGTGGGACCCGCCTCACAACCTGTGTCGGTGGTGTGGAGCAATCTCTCTTTGTCCGCGAGCCCGACGCAGTTGCCCGAGGACAGTACGAGTACGTTGACGGTCCAGGGTACGAATGTTCCGGCCGGGGACTACCTGATTTTGTACGATGAAACGACGGGGCAATATGTATCGTTCTCCAAAACGACAAACCTCCAGGTGCCGCAGACGTTCGATGCACCTACGGTCAACACGTACATTGCGTACATCAACAGCACGCCGACCTTGGCCGAGGCGTATGCGGTCAGCAATCCGGTGACGGTGGACTGGTATGGCGTGTCGCTCGTCGTCGATCCGTCGCGGCTGCCGATTGACAAGGACAGTACCTTGACGGCCAAAGCACAGGATTTGCCGAGTGGCTACGTGCTGGAGATTCTGGATAAGACGACAGGAGCGGTGCTGGCGACCGGCCAACCGGGACAGACGCTGGTCGAAACCGAACAGACCTCTTCCGTGCCCTTGACCAACGACTATGTGGCGGAGGTGGTAGAGCCGAGCAATCCGGAGGTACCGAATCTGCCCGTGCCAAGCAGTGGGAGTCAGACAGAAGATGTCCACGGCAACGGTCAAATATGGGCAGCGACGCCGAATTCTGTGGCGTATTGGACCGGATCGTCGTGGGAGGATACGGGCGATCCGGATTTAAGCACCGTCTACGCACTGACTTACAATCGCAGCACCCACCAAGTCTGGGCGGGAACAGCGGACGGAGCAGCTTACTGGAACGGATCGTCTTGGATCGATGCGGGGACCTACTGGGGCTCGAAAGTGCCTGTGACGGGACTGGCCTACGACGCGGCGACGGGCGATGTGTGGGCGACCACGTACGAAGGCGTCGCCTACTGGAACGGGAGCGGTTGGGTCGGTATCGATGCACTGCCGGGAGGAGGTCCTGTTGGGCTGGAGGCAACGAACACAGTCGTCTCGCTGGCCTACGATTCCGAGAACAACGTCATGTATGCCAGTGATACCGATGGCGAGGTGGCCTATTGGAATGGGTCGGCTTGGGTCAGCGCGGGTACAGAGCATGGCGATGGCCCGCTGTACTACGATGCGTCCGACAATCGCCTCTACGCAGGGAGTTATACCTACGGCGGCATCGGGTGGATTCCGGGGCTTGGGAACACCTGGACGACCGTCAACAATGCTTCGGCGGATTGGGGCATCCAAGCGATCACGGGCAGCGGCACCACCGTCTACAACGGAACGTATAACAACTATGTGTTGTATCAATGGACATACGGGAACGCGTCGAGTACCGGAGTCACCTCGCAAGGTTCGGATGCGATAGCTTTAGCCGTCAGCAATCAAGGGAACGTTTGGGCGGGGACGGACTCCAGTGGGGTGTATCGCTACGATCCTGTGACAAACTCGGTCACCGACATCTCGTCGCAGGTCGATGGGTCTTCCGAGGTGGTCGCGATGTTGAACACCGGGGATTTGACCTATGAATCGGATACCTCGGCCATCCAAGCCGATGTTCCACAAGACACTCCGACGAACGGATTTTCCGAGGACACGCCGTATAACACGGAGGAAGATCTGGTGTCTGGAGTCTATGGCCAACACGTCTATACCGCACCAGGCAACCAAAACATCACGTCCGTCACGGCGACGCTTGAAACCAACATGTTTGGATACAACGGGGGAACGTATTACTCGAATCCGTTCATCAAAGCCTACAATGCTGCTGGTCAATCCATCGGCGTCGACAACATCCAAACCACCTACGATTACCCGGAAACGCAGACGGTGCAGTGGTCTCCTCCTGCGGGTACGAAGCGACTTGCGTTTGGCTGGCAATACAACAGTGGGTATTCTGGGGCGGTCAATTGGACGGCCGAATGGAGCCATGTTCAAGTCCAATTGGGCACACCAGGCACACGCTACTTCCCGATATGGACCTTTCAAGCAATGCCTTCCGTGGTCCCGCAATCGCTGTTTCCCCATACGGCGGTTGCCTCGACGGAAGCTCCGGACATGATTTGGTCCACGGAGAACGCCAGTGGGGACGTTCCGAACGGCACGGTGTTCTTCCAGCGTACGTTCAACGTTCCGACGAAGGCGAATGTGAATTTCACCATCACAGGCGTTGACGATTACATGCAAGTCTATGTCGATGGGTTCCCGCTGTTGCAAGAAGGGAACGCCGCTAACGAGGTGGGAGGAGACATCCCATATGGGGCGACGAGGACGGTGACGCTCAATCCGGGGCCGAATCAAGTCATCATCGAAGCGTCCAACACCAACGGATTTGGCGGAAGTAACCCGAACCCTGCGGAAGTTGGATTAACGGCAGAAACGACCCACGGAGACGTCCTCTTTACGACCGACGATCCTTCCGAATGGACCACGACCGGCTATGTGACACAGCTGCCGCAAGGGTGGTTTCACGGTGCGGTGGGAACGTACCCGTATACCGAGTACGTCATGCAAGAGCAGGCCAGTCAGCCCGTATACGCACAACAGTCGTATACGGTGACGACCACGGCGCAAGACGTGTCTGCCTGGACGTATCCGCCGCTTGCGATTACGTGGTTTCGACCGATTGTGCCACCGGACAACTTTGAATTGCAAGCCTTGCCGTCGCACGTGACCTGGCCAGGGAATACTACCTTCAAAGTCACGTTTGATGCCACCGATGCGAATTTTGTCAATCAAAATCTGCACGGGAAAGCCAACGTGGTCATCTTGCAAGAGGCGACCGGTTTGTATGTCGCCCATACGACGTGGGATCCTGCCACGCAAGGCGATGATGTCGACATCCCGTATCACCCGACCGGAGGATCGGATTTGCGCTACCTGGCGTGGTTGCAGCCGATAGGGCAACCGAAAACCACGTTTGCGACGTCGAACTCGGTGCGCGTGTCCTCTCAAGGCGATGGACGCGAAACGAGTACGTACAGCACCATGGGTTGCGGTGGTTCCGGAGATGGCACGGAAATCTTCTATACGTATGTCAACGGCAAAGTAACGTCGACTCGGAAGGTGCCTCTCGACATCACGCATCTGGAGATTGATGGGTATCTCAACCCGCCGCATGCGTTAAAACGGGACTGGCCTCCGGCTCGTTTGGGCAAACTGCCCATCTTGCCCGACGAGGTGGACGGCTACACCATCCCTTTACGGGTCCAGTCACCGTACGCCTTCGCTGTGGATTTTCCGGATGCGCAGCCGACACGTGTGGTCGCGACGTTTCAGTCTCTGGGCAATTATCCTGTCAACCAACAAGGGGATACGTCTTGGACGGTCAACATGAAACCGACACCACGCCTTGGATTCGGGTTTTGGCAGGGCGTAAGCATTGTGCCGAAACAACCGGACGGCGCGTACATCAGTGTGACGATTACGGCTTACGATGACTGCGGCGTGAA
This sequence comes from Alicyclobacillus sp. SP_1, assembly GCF_024706985.1. Taxonomy (GTDB): domain Bacteria; phylum Bacillota; class Bacilli; order Alicyclobacillales; family Alicyclobacillaceae; genus Alicyclobacillus_I. The sequence goes on from NZ_JAMCCX010000027.1 coordinate 22,343, forward strand.
AACGCTCTATGACCAAATGTTCCTGAAAACCTCCGGACGACCGATGTGGTATTTCGTGGGTCTGAGCAAGCCCTAATTCAAAAGAGAACGCAAGATACGCCAGAGAACGCTCTCTGGCGTTTTTCTTGCGCTCTTGAAGTCTTTGGACTAGTTTGGGGACAGGGAAGTCTCTACTAGAGTGAACGGAGGCCAAGCGGATGGAAGAGAGAACGTATTGGTCGGCCGAGGTGGCGCAAGCGCTGGGTGTGGCCACGGTCACCCTGCGGAAATGGTCGCTTCTGTTTGAAGCTGCAGGTCACACGTTCCTTCGCGACGCGGCAGGACGTAGAGCGTACACGGAAAAGGATGTAGCGATGTGGAAGCGCTTTGCGCAGTTGAACCAAGACATGCGCCTGGAAGAGGCGGTCGAACAGTGTCTTCAAGACCTGGAGCAGGATCGCGAGCAACCCAGCGAACCGTATCCGTTGATCCTGCGGGATCTTGAAGAGCGATTGGAGCGCTACGAAACGCGCGTGACGGGCTTGGAGAACGCCTTGGAACAGATGATACAGATGCATCAGGACCTAGAGAAGCGACAAGCGTCGAGAGATTTGGAACGAGAGAAAAGAGAGGAAGCACGGGATCAACAGCTGGTCGCGACGTTGCGTAGCCTGATGGAGAATGCCTCGGAAGAGGCAGCGAAAAAGAAGAAACGTTGGCGGTTTTTTTGATCATGTCTTCTTCCGGAAAAGTTGTCTCAAAAATGTCCGTACGCTCTCCTTACGCTCGTTCACAATGAGTCCGAGAGGAGGGGGAGAGTGGACATCGCGTTTCAACCTGTCTGGAATATCAAGACCCATCGGATCTACGGCTACGAATCGCTGCTCCGTCCGCAAAACCTTCTGTCGCCCCTGGAAGTTTTAGAGGACGCCAGAGCATGCGGACAATTGCCGGAACGGGAACTGGACTGGATGCGTTCGGCCGCAGAGATCGCTCGTTGGCGCTTAGCGCCGCATGAGCGTCTGATGCTCAACGTGGAGACGGAGACGCTGTCGGCCTACGAGCGCTTCTCTCCCTGGCCGTTGCCGTTTGAGCCCGAGCGAACGGTGCTGGAGATCACGGAACGGTGCGTGCCCAACCAGCAGGCTATTGCCGTTTTGCGAGACATGGGCGTCCTCATCGCTCTCGATGATTTTGGTTCGGAGCGCGTCGATCTTCAAGTGCTGGAACGTGTGCAACCGGACCTGTTGAAAATGGACCGACGCTTTGTGATACATCATGCACGCACAGGCGTCTTGGCGGGGATGGCCCAGTTTGTGCGCACAACGGGAGCACTGCTGGTCGCGGAAGGCATTGAAACGTGGGAAGATTTGCAGTTTGTGCGCAGCATTGGCGTGGACTATGCGCAAGGGTACTTGCTCGGCCGACCGATGTTGGCGCAGCAAACGAGCGCCAAGAAGGCGTCTCTGGTGTAGAGACGCCTTCTTGGCCTAGATCATCAAACTGTTTTTGAGTCGAGGCTTTGTCGGATTCTCCGACTCGTCCTTGTCTGGGGGAGGCCCTTCTGGCGTTGTTCGGGATTCGAAAGCTTCGATGGTGGCACGAATGACGGATTGCAGGGTCGGCATCCATGCCTCCAAGGTTTGCGGACTTGCGCTCTCCGGAGCCTTGTCTCGGAGTGCTTGCAAAGCCAGACGTTTGAGTTCTGTGCTTTTTTTGTTGGCCTTCGCCAAGTGCTCGTACAGGCGTTGTTCGTCCGGATTGTCCAAATTGAAACTGACGGTTACGACCAAGGATGTCAATGCGATTCCCCCTCCAGCATATCGAGCATCATCTGATATGCGCCTTTGGCGTTCGCGAATTGCGGATCGTTGGAGAGCAGGACGCGAACTTGATCGTGCAGGCGGCGTTGCATCACTTCAAACATGACCAAAGCTCCGCCACCCGCTACGACCAGTCCATCGAGGTCGTAGAGATTGCCCATGTCCTTGGTGACTTTGTCGACGATGTTGTTCGCGACGGCACGGACAATGTCCTGAAAACTCGCTTCTAGGTCCACCGTGTCCTTGCCGATGCGAATCGTTAGACCTTGTTTGTGGCTCGCGTGGTCGATGATGTGCCGTTCGACGCGTCGTGGATGAATCTGAAAGTCGGTCAGTCCTCTTTCTTGACCGATGCGTTCGATGTGCCGAAGGAATTGATCCAAGACGTTGGACATCGCAATGTTGATGGAATAGGTCGCCGTTTCACTAAAGGTCAAGCGCTGCAACAGACTGTAGTCTGTGGTTTTGGCACCGATCTCGACGACGCCAAACGTACCTTGAGACAGTTCGTGTGCGTCAATGGTGTCGTACAGAGCTGCAATGCCTTGGCCCGTGACACCCACCTGGCCGATGCGATAGTGTCGATGCATGTCTGCGCTTTGCACGTCGAGGGAGGTGTGTTCGAAATGCGCTTTGACTTGTTGACGCAAGTGTAAATCCCGAAGGGGCAATCCGAGAGCCAAGACCACGTCTTCCGAATCGTCGATGTCGAGTCCGAGCAAGGCGGCGGCGATCAAGGTGGTGTACGCCGGTTCAAAGACTCTTCTGGCGTTGTGCGTTTGCGTCTCGGTGCCACGAGCCTCCAGTTCGACCCGATCGCCCACATAAAACCACGTTCCGTTAACGGCTATTTTAGAAAAGACAGGCGATGTTGAGGAAGAAACGCCGTCGCCCAGCACACCGCTGCGGCCTTGCCCATCCGCAACAGCGGCAGGAAACAACAGGGAGGCCGATGCTCCTGTCGAGCGTTTCGTATACGCTTTGACCATCCCAAAGCCTACATCAATGGATACCACGTTCATCGTGTGCACCTCACCCATGAAATATATTGCTATCAATAGAATAAACACATTTTGAAAAGAAGACAAGAGAATAAGCAATAGAAACAATAGAAAAATGTTGCATCCAATACCGAGTGTTCTTGCTGACCCGTAAGATTCTGTTGCTACCAATAGAAAAAAAGGGTTTCAAGAAGCCGACTGTGGAGTTGGCGCTGTTGAAAGCAATAGAAACAATAGAAATATGTTGCAACCTATATTCTTAAAGGTCACTGACCAATAAGGTTCTGTTGCTACCAATAGAAAAAAAGGGTTTCAAGAAGCCAACCATGGTCTTGACGCTGTTGAAAGCAATAGAAACAATAGAAATATATTGCAACCTATATTCTTAAAGGTCACTGACCAATAAGATGCTATTGCTACCAATAGAAAAAAGGGGTTTGGAGAAGC